>NZ_WAAQ01000002.1:337636-675272 GCF_008868125.1 Microbacterium maritypicum | reverse complement strand
GAGAACAGCCCGTCAGCACCGTCGACGGGAGTCAAGGCGAAATCGACGTGGGGGGCGAGTCCGGGCGGCGGGGCGAGGAAAGTCAGTGCGGCGGTCATCGGAGGAAGTCCATGAGTGAGGGCTGGAGCACGCGCGCATTCACCGCGAGCGCGGAGCGGTACACGAGCTCCTGCGCCTGCAGGCGCACGAGCACCTCGATCGAATCGACGTCCTCCACCGCCGTCCTGCGGGACTCGAGGGACACGGAATTGTGCACTACCGCCTCCTTGGCGCGTTCGATCTGCGACTGTCTGGTTCCCACCGAGCCCTGCACGCCGAGCATGGCCGTGCGGCGGCTGTCGATCTCTCCCAGACGGGGGCCGACGTTCGTGCCGGAGCGGAGGTCGGCGACGATCTTGTCCACGAGCGCGAAGACCGAGCCATCTCCGGTGCCGAAGACCGCGGCGCCGTCGGTGTCGACACGGACGGATGCCGCATCGGAGACACGGCGGGTGACCTCGGCTCCCGGCACGCCGCTGTGGCTGTAGTCCGCGGCGAAGGCCGCGGTGTCGGAAGTGCCGGCGAACACGGAGCGGCCGAGCAGCCGGGTGTTCGCCTGGGCGAGGAGCTCCTTGCCGATGCCTTCGAGCTCGACCGCCAGAGCCTCCTTGGCGGTGGCGTCTAGGGCGCCGTCGTTCGCGCCCTGGGCGGTCAGGTCGCGAATCCGCCCCAGCAGGGCCGTGCTCGCGGTGATCGCGGTGTCGGCCGCGGTGACCCAGGCCAGACCGTCGTCGATGTTGCGGGCGTACTGCTCGGTGCGGCGCTGCTCGGCATGCAGCGCGAGGGCCGCGGCGGCCGCTGCGGGGTCGTCCGACGGAGCGGCGAACGCACGCTGAGATGTCGCCTGCTCCTGCAGACGCGCCAGCTCGGAGAGGTTGGACTGCAGTTGGCGCATGGCCGTCTGCGTCATCGCGGACGAGGTCACTCGAGAGATCATGAGGCTCCTTCGCTCAGCGTCCGACAAGACCCGTGCGGTTGATGAGAACGTCGAGCGCCTCATCCACCGCGGTCATCACTCGGGCTGCGGCCTGGTAGGCGGTCTGGTAGGTGAGCAGGCTGATCGTCTCCTCGTCGCCGTCGACGGCGGCGACCGACTGCTGTGCACCGACGGCGGCGACCGCTGCGGAATCGGAGAGCTTCGCGCGCTGCACATCGGCCGCGGTCGCGACCCCGAACCGGGTGACCTGATCGGACCAGAGCGCATCGGGAGAGCCTGCACGCCGGCCGATCTGGGAGATCAGGTCGGCATTCGTCGCATCCAGCGGTCCCGCCCCCGGTGCGGCGAGTGCGAGCTCGGCCGCCGTGGCGACGGCGACCTGGAGACCGAGCGCTGCCGACCCGGTGCCCGGGACGGTGAAGAAGTCCCCGCCGGCCTGGCCCGTGGAGGTCACACCCGCGCGGTGCTGGGTGTTCATCGCCTCGGCGAGCGCCGTCGCCACCTTGTCGTAGGTCACCGCGAGTCCCGCGAGCATGCCGCCGTCGGCTGCCGGTGCGAGCACCGAGAGCGAAGCGCCGAGCTCGCCGCCGTCGATCGAGACGGGAAGATCGGGCGCGGATGCCCAGGAGAGACTGAAGCGTTGACCCGAGTCGATGGACGCCGGCCCCGTGAGCACGAGATGACGGGAATCGGACCCGGAGACCAGTGCGTTGCCGCCGAGGCGGACGGTCATGGTGCCGTCGCTCTCGATCGTGGCCGCCGCGCCCGACATCCTGGCGACGTTCTGCGCGAGGACGCTGCGCTGGTCCATCAGCTCGTTCGCCGAGCGGCCGGAGGCGAGGGCGTCGCGGATCTCGTCGTTGAGCACCGCGATCTGGTCGGCTGTCGCATTCACCTGCGAGACCGTGCGGTCGGCGGAGTCACGCGCGTTGGTCCACTGCGTGGCGACGTTGCGGTATCCGCCGGCGATGTGGGAGGCGAGCTCCTTCGCCGATTCCAGGATGCTCGATGCCGCGGCCCCCGAATCCGGGGTGTTCGCGAGATCCTGCCAGCCGGACCAGAACTTCGACAGCCGGGCTGCGAGCCCGTTCGCGGTGGGCTCGGCCAGCGATGCCTCGACGGTGGTCGCCGCGACCGCCCTGGTGGACCAGTAGCCCGAGGCGCCGAGGGCGTCGCGCACCCTGGCATCGAGCAGCGCGTCGCCGAGTCGCGCGACGCCGTCGATCGAGACGCCGTGCCCGGGCAGGGCGCCGACGCTGAACCGTCCGGTCTGGGCGATCGCGGCGACCGCCGAGGTCGTCACGCGCTGCCGCGTGTACCCCTCGGTCTTCTGGTTGGCGATGTTCTGCCCGACCACGTCCATCCCGCGCCGCGCGACGGCCAGGGCGCTGGCCGCCGTGTTCAGTCCACTGAAGGTCGACATGATCCCCTCTCGGTCACATCTCGGTGTCGATGATGCGCGCGGCGTCGTCGCGGGCGCGGTCACCCTTGGTCGTGTACTCGCCGGTGTCGTGCCCGAGTGCGGCGATCGTCTCCTGCGTGGCGCGGAGCACTCCGCTGAGCTGCTCCGCGTTGGCGTCGCGCATCTGCTCGACCTCGGCGGCGAGCTTGGTGAGCGCACGCAGATGGTCGGCGAAGACCTCCTGCCATGCCCCTTCGGGCGCGTGCTCGATCAGTTCGCGAATGGTCGAGACCTCGGGAGCCCCCCACTCCTCCGCGACGGTGGCGACCTCGACGGTGCGGGCGAGTCCCGCGCCGCGCAGCCTGTCGAGGACCTGATCGATCTCCCGCGCGGCAAACTGGATCCATTGGGATCGGCCGGCGGCGAGAAGCAGCTGCTGCTCGTCGAGCTTGAACAGCAGCATCTCGAGCAGTTCACGCTCGCGCCACAGCTGTATCGATAGTTCGTTGGCTCCCATGATCCCCTTTTCCCCAGTGATCGCCACGCCTGGCAACGCGGCCAAAGGTCACTATCGGCCAGCGCTCGCCTAACGTTACTATGTGGAACGGCGATGGGCAGTTCTCCCCATGTACAGATCACAATAAGTGTGATATATGCATCTGTCCTTCTCCTTGGAACTTCCGGAGTGCATCCAGAGAGGTGGATCATCCCCCATGTCGTCGCGCGCTGAGCGCAATCTGCTCATCGAGAGCAACCTCCCTCTGGTCGGATACC
The DNA here is from genome assembly GCF_008868125.1 of Microbacterium maritypicum. Lineage (NCBI taxonomy): Bacteria > Bacillati > Actinomycetota > Actinomycetes > Micrococcales > Microbacteriaceae > Microbacterium > Microbacterium maritypicum. Next base: position 672,120 of record NZ_WAAQ01000002.1, on the reverse strand, counting down.
TCGCCGCCGAGACCCACTCCCGAGCCACCCACATCCCCCGCGACGAACTCGCCGCCGTCGGAGCCCTCGCGCTCGTGACCGCCGCCGAAGCCTTCGACCCCGAACTCGGCGTGCCCTTCGGCGCCTACGCCCGTCGCCGCATCCTCGGGGCTTTCGCCGACGAGATGCGCTCGATGGACTGGGCGTCGCGCGGCATCCGCAAGCGCATCAAGGAGACCGTCGCCGTGCGCGACGCCCTGACCGCCGGCTTCGGCAGGACGGCGACGGCCGCCGAGGTCGCCACGGCGATGGGCGTGCCGAAGGACGTCGTGATCGAAGCGCTCGGCGATGCCGCCAGGACCCTGACGACGCTCGATGAGCCTTCGGCACGTGATGTCGCCGCGGAGATCCCCCTCCCCGAGGAATCGGCACTGGTCGGCGAACGGCGCGAAGTGCTCGAACAGGCCGTCGCCGCCCTTCCCGAGCGCATGCGCCGCATCGTGCTGGCCGTCTACTTCGACGAACGCCCCGTCAAGGAGATCGCCGAGGAGCTGGGGGTGACGCACTCCGCGGTGTCGCAGCAGCGTTCGGAGGCGATCCGACTCCTGCGCGACGCCCTGGATCGATACTTCGCCGAGGGCTCGACACCGGCTGCCACGACCCGGGTCTCCCTCGCCGCCCGCGAGGCGTACTTCACCCGGATCGCCGACGGCGCCGGTTCCCGGATCGCCGGCGCCTTCCGAGAATCGGCCGCCGTCTGAACCGATTCCCCGCGCGGACGGCTAACGCGAGCGCACTCTCCGCCGATAGGTGTGACCGGGAGACCACGGATGGTCTCCCGCACAACACCATTCACGGAGGAGAACCCTTATGGGTATGCAGATCAGCACGAACGTGTCGGCACTCAACGCCTACCGCAACCTGTCCAACACGCAGAACGACGTGTCGAAGTCGCTCGAGAAGCTCTCCAGCGGCTTCCGCATCAACCGCGCGGCCGACGACGCGGCGGGCCTCGCGATCTCCGAGGGCCTGCGCTCGCAGGTCAACGGTCTGAACGTCGCGGCACGCAACGCCCAGGACGGCATCTCGGTCATCCAGACCGCGGAAGGCGCCCTGACCGAGGTCCACTCGATCCTGCAGCGCGTTCGCGACCTGACCGCTCAGGGTGCGAACGACTCGAACAACGCGAAGTCGCGCGACGCGATCCAGAAGGAGATCAACACCCTCGGTGATGAGCTCACCCGGATCGCCGGCAGCACGAACTTCAACGGCATCAAGCTGCTCTCGGGCGGCGACACGCTGACGTTCCAGGTCGGTGCGGGCTCCGTCGCCGCCGAGGACCAGATCTCGGTCGCCCTGACCGACTTCGCCACCCTCGGTGCCGACATCAAGACGCTCGCGGCGACCATGACGGACGCAGCGACGTACGGCACCGCGCTGGCCGGTATCGACACGCAGATCCAGGCGGTCTCGACCGCACGTGCCGGCTACGGTGCGCTGCAGAACCGCTTCGAGTCGACCATCAACAGCCTCAACGTGTCGGCGGAGAACCTCGCCGCCGCCGAGAGCCGGATCCGCGACACCGACATGGCGTCCGAGATGGTCAAGTTCACGTCGAAGAACATCCTGTCCCAGGCAGGTACGGCGATGCTGGCCCAGGCCAACCAGGCCAACCAGGGCGTTCTCCAGCTCCTGCGCTGAACCACGCCATAGGGTCCGGGCGCCCACCGGCGCCCGGACCCTGTCCGCCCCCGACACGGAAAGGCGATCATGTCCCTCTCACTCGACGGACTCGTCTCCGGCCTGAAGACCACCGAGGTCATCAAGGCGCTGATGGATGTCGCGGCCATCCCCCGTTCGCTGCTCAAGGCGAAGATGGACGACAAGAACGGCGTCGTCACCCAGCTCCGGACGCTGAACACCGCGGTGCAGAACCTCGCCACGGCTGCAGAGAAGGCCGCGACGCGCGACGGGCTGGCCCGCTTCACGACCACGTCGTCGTCCCCCACCGTCACCGTCGCCACCCGCACCGGCGCCGCTGCGCTCTCCGCCGACATCGTCGTCGACAAGGTCGCCAAGAACCACACCATCGTCTCCGCCGTCTCCACCGGCTGGCCCGCAGACCCTCCCGTGATCACCCTGGAGAACGCGAAAGGCGAGCGCCGGCAGGTGACGGCTGACTCCTCCTCGATGCAGGACGTCGCACGTGCGGTGAACGAAGCCGGCTTCGGGATCGTCGCCACCGCCGTTCCCGCCGGGCGCGATGCTGCCGGGAACATGCAGCACCGCCTGCAACTGCGCGCCGCCGATTCCGGAGAAGCCGGACAGTTCCGCGCCTACAGCGCAGACATCGCCGCCGTCGCGGCGGGCACCGCCTCCGACATCTCCACCGAAGCGGGAGCAGCCGTGATCGATGTCGGCGCCGACGCCCAGGTGCGGCTGTGGGCCGGCACCAGCGCCGAGCAGGTGCTGACCTCATCGAGCAACACCTTCACCGACCTGTTCGACGGTGTCGACGTGACCGTCTCCGCTGTCTCGACCGCCCCCGTCACCATCGGCGTCGCGGTCGACACCGCTGCGCGCACCAAGGCCTCCGCCGACTTCATCGCCGCGGTCAAGGACATCCTGACCCGCATCGACAACGGCTCGAAGGCCACCGTCGCCGCCAAGCAGGGAGACAAGACCACGCTGGGCGTCTTCACCGGCGACAGCGCGGTCCGTGGGCTCCGAACGGCCATCGCCGACGCGGTGCAGCACCCGGTGAACGGTGTCTCCCCCTCGACGATCGGCATCTCGACCGACATGTACGGCGTGCTGAGCTTCGATGAGGAGAAGTTCGCCGAGGCGCTCGCGAAGGACCCGGACGCCGTCGCCGGGTTGTTCTCCGACATCGCCTCGCGTGTGCAGGACACCTCGAAGGTCTACTCCGACAAGTACGACGGCCTGCTCACCACACGCATCACCGGGCAGGAGAGCGAGGTCAAGGGTCTCGGCGAGCAGATGGAGCGGTGGGACGTGCGTCTCGCGCAGCGCAAGTCGACCCTCGAGCGCACCTACGCGCGCCTCGAGGTCATGCTGTCGCAGCTGCAGTCGCAGTCCTCGTACCTGTCGTCGCAGATCGCCGCCCTGCCGGGCTCGAGCTCGAACTCGGGGAAGTGAGCATGAACGCCGCCCTGCGTGCCCAACAGCGCTACCGCGACGACGCCGTGCTGTCCGCACCGCCCGAGCGCCTGGTGACGATGCTCTACGACCGTCTCCTGCTCGACATCGAGCGCGGGGAGAGTGCACAGCGCTCCGAGGACTGGGAGGAGGCCAACGCCCAGCTCCAGCACGCACAGGCGATCGTCTCGGAACTGTCGTCATCGCTCACCGACGAGTGGAGCGGCAGCGCCGGCCTGCGCTCGCTGTACGTGTTCCTCTCGCAGACCCTCATCGGAGCGAACATCGGTCGCGACCCCGAGCGCACGCGCGCCTGTCATGAGATCATCGCCCCGCTGCGGGAGGCGTGGCACGAGGCCGCCCGCACTGTCGCCGAGGCGCGATCGTGAGCCTCGACGAGTGGACCGCGATGCTCGACCGGCTCGAACAGGACGCCGGACGGATCCTCGCCGCCGCCCCCGGCACCGCTGCCGACACCGACATCGCCCCGTGGACCCCGCCGACCACACCGCTGCCCGCCGCTCTCGCCGACCGCGCCAGGCACGTCGTCGAGCTCCAGCGTGCGGCGATGGAGCGCACACGGGCCGACCTCGACGGCCTGCGTCAGCACCTGGGCGCCGTGAGCCGGATCCCGAGCACCCGCCGCCCGGAGGAGCCCGCCTATCTCGACGTCGACGGGTGAGACCGCTCTCTAACATCGCGGAAGATCCTGCCGATAGAGCAGGGAGAGCACGGATGGCTCGCAAGACTCGGCCATGGATCGGCCACACCAGCCACACACGGGGAGCCGGTTCGTGTTCGATTCTGTGACCATCAACGCGCTGACGAGCGCGCTCGACGGCCTCGCGCAGCGCCAGCGCGCGATCTCCGACAACATCGCCAACATCAACACTCCGAACTACCACGCCAAGCGTGTGCAGTTCGAAGAGGCGCTCGCACGCTCGATCGATGCGGGCGACGGTCGGGTCGGCGCGACGGTCGGCACCTCGCTCGAGCCCACGCGCCTGAACGGCAACAACGTCAACCTCGACACCGAGACGCTTTCCAGCATCGACACGATGCTGCGCTACCAGTTCGCGACGCAGGCCGTGAACGGCTCGTTCACATCGATGCGCACCGCGATGAGGACCTCATGACCTTCGATGCGATCGGCATCGCCGGCACCGGACTGACGGTGCACCGCAAGTGGCTCGACGCCATCAGCGACAACATCGCCAACATCAACACCGCCGCTCCGAGCGACGGTGCGGCGTTCCGTGCCCGGTACATCCTCGCCCAGACGAGCGATCAGTCGCCCGGCGTCTACGTGGCCGGCACCGCGCAGGGCAGCGCGCAGGGACGCCTCGTGCACCAGCCCGACCATCCCCTCGCGGACGCGGACGGCTACGTGCGCTACCCCGATATCGATCTGGGTGACCAGATGAGCCAGCTCATCCTCGCCCAGCGCGGCTACCAGGCCAGCGCGGCCATCGTGGACCGCGCACGCAACTCCTACGAATCCGCCCTGCAGATCGGACGCAGCTGATGGCCTCACTCGCCGGCATCGAAGCCATCTCCTCCGGGTTCACGCTCTCAGCGCCCGCCCCCGCATCGGCGAAGGCCACCGACGACACCGCCTTCGCGAGCAGCGTCACCGGTGCCATCGACGAGCTGCGGTCGCTGCAGTCCGAGTCGGACACGCTCAAGGTCGCCGCAGTCACCGGCGACCTCGATGACATCCACTCCGCGATGATCGCGTCCTCCCGCGCGGCCGTCACCCTCGAACTCGTCGCCGCCGTGCGCAACAAGGGCGTCGACGCGTTCAACGAGATCATGCGGATGCAAGCCTGATGCCCCAGGCCGTCACCAACGTGTTCCAGCGGATCGGGCGCGTGATCGCGGGCTTCTCGCTCGCGCAGCGCACGATCGCCATCATCGGCGTCGCCGTGCTCGCGCTCGGGATCGTCGCCCTCTCCAGCTGGCTCAGCCGCCCGACGTACACGCCGCTGTTCTCCGGGATGAGCGCCTCGGATGCGAATGCCGTGGTCGAGCAGCTGCGGTCCTCGTCGGTGCCCTACGAGCTGGCCGACGGCGGTGCGACGGTGCTCGTCCCGGAGAAGGACGTCTACGACCAGCGACTCGCCGCCGCGTCGGCAGGGCTCCCCGGCAGCAGCTCCGGCGGCTACTCGCTGCTGGACAAGATGGGCGTCACCACGAGCGAGTTCCAGCAGTCCGTGACCTTCAAGCGCGCGATCGAGGGGGAACTCGCCGCGACGATCTCATCGATCAAGGGCGTGACGGCGGCATCGGTCCAGCTCGCGATCCCCGAGGAGAGCGTCTTCGTCTCGGAGACCGTCGACCCCACCGCCTCCGTGTTCGTGGAGACCTCCGGCAGCTCGACGCTCTCGCCGAAGCAGGTCGAGGCGATCGTGCACCTGACCTCCGCAGCGGTGAGCGGCATGAAGCCGGAGAACGTCGCCGTCGTGGACCAGAGCGGTCAGACCCTCTCGGCCGCGGGAGTCGGGACCACCGGCGGCATCGACCAGCAGGCGAGCGACTACGAGGCGCGCGTGACAGCGAACGTGCAGCAGATGCTCGACACCGTCGTCGGACCGGGCAACGCCAAGGTGACCGTCGTCGCCGAGATCGACCACTCCGTCAACGAGCGCGTCGAAGAGACCTACACCCCGGCCGAGGGCGCTCCCCCGCTCACCGAGCAGACCAGGACCGACACGCAGAACGGCTCCAGCTCGAATGCCGGAGTGCTCGGCCCCGACAACATCGCGGTTCCGTCGGCCGACGGCGACGGCACCTCCGAATCCACGGAGACGTCGAAGACCAACGCGGTCAACAAGAGTACGCAGAGCACCTCCACGCCGGCCGGATCCCTGCTTCGTCAGTCGGTCTCGGTCGCGGTCGATGCGGGGGCGGGCGGCGATCTGAGCACGGCGCAGCTGAGCGACCTCGTCGAGACCGCGGCCGGGATCGACACCGACCGCGGCGACTCGATCGCCGTCGAGCTCGTGTCGTTCAACCAGACCAGCTCCGAAGCGGCGCAGGCCGCCCTCCAGGCTGCGAAGGACGCCGAGGGCGCCGAACGCCAGGCCGTGCTGCTGAACACCCTCATCATCGCCGCCGCGATCGCCATCCCGCTGCTCGCCGCCCTCGCCGCCCTGATCATGCGTGCCCGCCGACGCAGCAGCGCCGACAGCGAGTTCGAGCAGCTCTTCGGCGCCCGCCCGCCCGCGCTCTCCGCCCTCGACGCCGGGGCGACCGCGGCGATCGATCAGTCGCCGACCACGCCGCTGGCGTTCCTCGAGACGGCACCCGACCCCGAACCGGAGCCGGCGCCCGAGCCCGCGCAGGTGAGTCTCGAGCGCCGCCGCGCGGAGATCGACTCCCTCACCCGGCAGGACCCGAAGCGCACCGCCGACCTGCTGCGCACCCTCATCGACGACAGGCAGCAGGTATGACCGGACTGACCGATCGGCAGACGGCGGCCGTCGTGCTCATGAACCTCGATCGCGCACAGGCCATCGAGGTGATGAAGCACCTCTCCGAGTCCGAGGCGGAGGCCGTCGCCGCCGAGATCATCGACCTGCAGAACCTGGATGCGGCGACCACCGCGCAGGCTCTCGGGCAGTTCCACCGGATCGCCTCCGGACACCTGCCACCGGCCCGTGGCGGCCGCGACATCGCCGCGGGACTGCTGGAGGCGACGTTCGGCGCCGAGCGCGCGGCTGCCGTGCTGGGCAGGGTCGGTTCGTCCTCGATGAACTCCTCCTTCGAGTTCCTCGGCTCCGCCGACCCTGCGCAGCTGGCGACGCTGCTGGACGGCGAGCTCCCGCAGACGGTCGCCCTCGTGCTCGCCCACCTGCCGACCGACCGCGCCGCAGCGGTCCTGGCCGCGCTTCCCGACCCCACGCGCACCGACGTCGCCCACGGGATCGCGACGATGGGGACTGCGTCGCAGGAGGCGATCTCGATCGTGGCCGATGCGCTCAAGGCTCGGACCGGGACCTTCGCCGCACGCGACACCCCCGAGGTGCTGGGCGGGGTGGAGCCTCTGGTCGAGATCATCGCCCGTTCGGGAGCCACGGTCGAGAAGGCGCTGCTGGCGAGCATCGAAGACAGGGACAGCGCGCTCGCGGAGGACATCCGCTCGCGCATGTTCACCTTCGCCGACATCGTCAAGCTCGACGACCGCGACACCCAGCGCGTACTGCGGGGCATGGACATCCGCTCGCTCGCGCTGGCACTGAAGGGCGCGCACCAGCCGATCGCCGACCTCATCCGCCGCAACGTCTCCGAGCGCAACAGGGAGAACCTCGACGAGGAGGCCCGCACGCTCGGCCCCGTGCGCGTGTCGCAGGTCGAAGAGGCCAGAGCCGAGATCGTCCGCACGATCCGCGCGCTCGAAGCGGCCGGGGACATCACGGTGCAACGCGCCGACGAGGACGAGTATGTCTACTGACGCGTTCTCGCCGGTGCTGTTCCCGCGTCTCGACGGACGCGAGGGCGGCGAGGAGCATGCCAGGGCGCGGATGCGCGGCTATGCCGACGGACACGCGGAGGGCTTCCGTGCCGGCCGCGCCGAGGCCGAGGTCGCGCAGCGCACGGCGGAAGAGGCCAGGACCGCCCGCGAGGCGGCTGCGGCTCGGGAGCTCGAGAACGCTGTAGCGGCGCTGCACGCGGCCGCACGTTCGCTGGGCGATCGGGAACGCGAGCTGACCACCGCCGCGCACGACCAGGTGGTGCGCTGTGCGATCGAGCTCGCCGAGCTGATCGTCGTCGGCGAACTCTCCGACGCCGGAGCCTCCGCCGCGGTTGCCGCCCGGCGCGCTCTCTACGGCGCCGACCCCGCCGAGATCCGCGAGGTTCGACTGCACCCGGACGACCTGCGCACACTCCGCGAATCCGCCGACGACCTCGCCGGGATCGCCCTCGTCGCCGATGACGCCCTCGACCGGGGCGACGCCGTCGCGGTCCTGGCCCACGGTCGCATCGATGCCCGTGTCGCGGGCGCGCTCGAGCGCGCCCGCCACGCCGTGGTCGGCGCATGAGTGTCTGGGCGGCGGTGCGCGAAGCGGTGCGGCCGGAGCGCATCGGCGAGGTGTCGCAGGTGCGCGGACTGAGCGTGCAGGTGCGCGGCCTCGAGGGCGCGGTCGGCGACGTCGTAGCACTCGACGGCGTGGATGCCGAAGTCGTGGCGATCGGCGAGGGTGGACTGCGCTGCATGCCGCTCGCCCCCGTCGCAGGTCTCACGGTCGGCGCCCCCGTGCGGTCACGCGGAGGGGCGCTGCGCGTACCGACCGGTGCTGCTCTGCTCGGACGGGTCCTCGACGGCCTCGGCCGGCCGATCGATGGAAAGGGACCGCTGACGGGCGCCGTCCCGGTGAGCCTCGACCACGCGCCGCCGTCGATCATGGGCCGCGACCGGATCGACTCACCGCTTCCGCTGGGCGTGCGGGCCCTGGACACGCTCGTCAGCGTGGGCCGCGGCCAACGTGTCGGACTCTTCGCCGGGTCAGGGGTCGGAAAGTCCTCCCTGCTGTCGATGATCGCGCGCGGCACCGAGGCGGAGGTCACCGTGATCGCCCTCGTCGGCGAGCGCGGTCGCGAGGTGCGCGAGTTCATCGAAGACGACCTGGGACCGGAAGGGCTCGCCCGCTCCGTCGTCGTGGTCTCGACATCGGACCAGCCGGCCATGGCGCGCATCCGTGCGGCGTACACCGCCACGAGGATCGCCGAGGCCTTCCGCGACGACGGGGCCCACGCCATCCTCATGATGGACTCGCTGACCCGCGTGGCGATGGCGCAGCGCGAGATCGGGCTCTCGGCCGGGGAGCCTCCTGCCACCCGCGGCTATCCTCCTTCCACGTTCTCGCTCCTGGCGGGACTGCTCGAACGGGCGGGCACGGACACGCGCGGCTCGATCACCGGCATCTATACCGTGCTCGTCGACGGCGACGACCACAATGAGCCGATCGCCGACACCGTCAGGTCGATCCTCGACGGACACGTCGTGCTCGATCGCGCACTCGCGCTGTCGGGTCACCATCCGGCGATCGATGTGCTCGGCTCCGTGTCGAGGGTGGCCGGCAAGGTCACGGGCCCCGAGCGCAGAGCGCACGCCGCCACGCTCCGAGCCGTGCTCGCGGCCCGTCGTCGTGCGAACGACCTGATCGACATCGGCGCCTATCAGCCCGGAGCGGACTCCCGCATCGACGCGGCGATCGCCCACGAGAGGGCGATCAGCGCCTTCCTCACCCAGCCCCTCGACGAGACGAGCGAGATCGGCGAATCGTGGCGCCGACTCGACGATCTCGTCGCCTCCTTCGAAGGAGTGTCATGACGCGGTCCTTCTCCCTGGCCGGACTCCTGCGCGTGCGCGAGATCCAAGAGCGCGCGGCCGCCCAGCGGCTCTCCCGCGCGGTGATCGACGCCCAGCACACCGAGGCCCGCGACCGGTCGCTGCGCGCGCACCTGTCGGGCGTCGGGAGCGAGGCCGTCGATGTGCGCTCCCTCGCCGCCCTCGCCGCAGCCAGAGTGGCCGGCAGAACCCTTCTGGCCGATCTCACGACCCTCTCGGAGCTGCAGGAGCAGACGGTCGATCTGGCCCGAACGGAGCACGCGGAGGCGAGGCGGGCGATGCGCGGACTCGACCGTCTCTCCCAGGCGCACGCCCTGCAGGTGCGGACGGCCGAGCTGCGGGCCGAGCAGGCGGAGCTCGATGAGATCGGTTCGCGCATCCGTGCGGAGGGCCAGGCATGACATCTCTCGGCATCGTGGACCTGCTCGATCCGCGTGTCCAGCGCGCAGCGGCTTCCCCCTCGCCCTCCCGGCAGATCACGCCGGGGGCCGCGGCCTTCGCCGACGTGATCCTGGACGCCTCGCGCGTCGACGCCGACGCCGTGGAGGGGACGTTCGCCGGAGCATCGACGGAAGGCGACACCGCGGATGCCGCCCCCGCTGCTCCCTCCACCCCGGCCACGAACATCCCGCCGGCGATCGTTCCCCTGCCCGAGCCGACTTTCGTGCTCCCCGTGAGCGCGGTCGTGATCGGCGACGCCACAGGCGAGGTGCCCGCCGCGGCGATACCGGCCCCACAGAGTGCCGATGCGGCGGATGCCCCCGAGGGAGCGGTCACGGTCGTGGCAGCGGAGTCCGCCGCATCCGCCGGTTCGATCGGAGCACCTGCCGCTGTCGCGGGAACGACCGCACCGGCCAGCCCCGTCGAGACTGCCCCCGCCCAGCCCGCGGTCTCCGAGACGACGAGAAGCCTCCCACTCGCGACGACGACGACTTCCGCCCTCGATGCCCCGACCCCTGCTGCTTCGCACTCCGCCGGGCCCACGGCGACGGGCGTGCTCGGCACGGCGGAGCCGGCCCTGCCCCGGACTGCCTCGACGGCCTCCCGCATCGGCGTCAGCAGTGGTCCGATCAGCGGGATCCCCGTCGTCGCAGGAGCGCCGAGCGTCCCCGTCCCGACGGCTCATGCGGGAGCACCGGAGACGGACGCGGTGCCTCCCGCACTCTCCCCGGACGCCCCGACGACCCCGGCGCCCGCGATCTCTGCGTCCGCTCCCGCCCCCGCGGCCTCGGCATCCACCGGTGACGCGCCCGTCCCGCCCGCGGCCGTCGGCAGCACTCCTCCGCCGACGCCCGTCGCCGCCGCAGCCCCGGCCGCTGCCGCCGCCCCACGGCCGGCACTGCTCCCGCAGATCACTGCACCCGTGATCTCGCTCGCGCAGGCTCCGGACGGAGACCACAGCCTCACCCTGACGGTGTCGCCGGAGAACCTCGGTCCTGTGACGGTGCGCGCGCACATCTCGGGTGGGGCCATCCACATCGAGCTGCACGCCCCGAACGACCTCGGTCGCGAGGCGCTGCGTGCGATCCTCGTGGACCTGCGCCGTGACCTCGCAGCCGCGGCACCGCAGGCCTCGCTCCTGCTGTCGACCTCAGACGACGGGCCCGCATCCTCGAACCCGCAGCACTCCGCCCACAACAGCACCGGAGGCGGGACCGGCTCCTCGAACGGTGCCACGACCGGAACGAACAGCGGTGAGCCGGGAGCCGCTGACGCGAGAGGCCGAGACGCAGCACATCCCTCGTCCGGTGACAGAGCGTCCACCGACCTGACATCGCCGACCGATCCGGCATCCCCCGCCCCCCTCATCTCGCCGCACGGCGGCATCGACGTCTTCGCCTGATCCGAGAGGAACCCATGACCACGGTCGACCCCATCTCCGGCACCATCCCGCCCTCCGGAGTGCAGACGGGCAGCACGACGCCCCCGACCGAGCGCAAGAAGACGCTCGACTCGGAGGTCTTCCTGAAACTCCTGGTGACGCAGCTGACCAATCAGGATCCGAGCTCGCCCATGAACACCAACGAGATGATCTCGCAGACCACCCAGCTGGCCTCGATGGAGCAGCTCACCGCGCTCACGGCGACCTCGACCGAGAGCTTCGCGCTCAGCATGCGCCAGACGGCCGCCGCGCTGATCGGCCACGAAGCGCAGTACGTCGATGAGAAGGGCGTCACGCAGAAGGGCATCGTCACCTCGGTCTCCTACGCCGGCGCTGTCCCGCTCGTCACCATCGGCGACGCATCCATCCCTCTCGACGCCGTCTCCGGCGTCTCCCTCGCTCCCCGTTCGCAGTCCTGACCAGTCCCTTCCAGAAAGGCATCACCATGCTCCGCTCTCTGTTCGCAGGTATCTCGGGTCTGCGTTCGCACCAGACCATGCTCGACGTCACCGGCAACAACATCGCCAACGTCAACACCACCGGCTTCAAGGCCTCGGCCGTGCAGTTCCAGGATTCGCTCTCGCAGCTCGTGCGCAACTCGATGATGCCGCAGCAGGCCGTCGGCGGTCAGAACCCCGCCCAGGTCGGTCTCGGCGTGCAGGTCGCCGGCATCAGCACGAACTTCGCCTCCGGGGCGCCGCAGCCCACCGGTGTGCCGACCAACCTCATGATCGCGGGCGACGGCTTCTTCGTTGTCCGCTCGGGCGGCGAGACCCTGTACACCCGCAACGGCGGGTTCTCGTTCGACGCCAGCGGCAAGCTGGTCTCGGCAGACGGCGCGCTCGTGCAGGGCTGGACGGCCCAGAACGGAGTGATCGTCCCCGGTCAGGGCATCGGCGACATCCGGCTGCCTGTCGGCGCGCTGAGCCCCGCCACCGCGACCACCACCGCCCGCGTCACCGGCAACCTGCCCTCCGGGGCAGCGGTCGGCGAGCAGCTGGTGCGCGACATCAAGACCTACGACGCCGAGGGTACGGCCACGTCGCTGCGCCTCACCTTCACCCGCACCGCCACGGGCTGGAGCGTCACCGAGCCGGGCGGCACGAACACCGCTCTCACGTTCACCGACGGCAAGCAGGCGGCGGCCTCCTCCATCGTCTCCGGCGGTGTCACGGTCGACCTCTCCGCCGTCACCGGGTTCGCGGATGTCAGCGACGTCGCGATCAAGGAGCAGAACGGCAAGCCGGCCGGCACGCTGAGCTCGTACGCGCTGATGAACGACGGCAGCCTCGTCGGCACCTTCAGCAACGGCGACACCGAGGTGCTCGCCCGCGTCGCCCTGGCAGGCTTCGTCAACCCGGGAGGACTCGAGAAGGCCGGCTCCTCTCAGTACCGCCCGAGCGGCAACTCCGGCGAGCCGACGCTCGGGCAGGCGGGCACCGACGGCCTGGGCGGCATCATCAGCGGCGCGCTCGAGATGTCCAACGTCGACCTGTCGCAGGAGTTCACCAACCTGATCGTCGCGCAGCGCGGCTTCCAGGCGAACGCCCGCATCATCACCACCAGCGACGAGGTGCTGCAGGAGCTCACGAACCTGAAGCGCTGAGCCGTGGGGCGGCGCGGCGGCGCGTGAGATCACGAGCCGCCGCGCCGTCACCTGTGGTCAGAGCAGTTCGCTCACCAGCTGCTCGATGCGCACCCGGATGTCGTCGCGGATCGGCCGCACGGCGTCGATCCCCTGGCCGGCCGGGTCGTCGAGCTTCCAGTCCTCGTAGCGCTTGCCGGGGAAGAACGGGCACGCGTCGCCGCAGCCCATCGTGATCACCACATCCGACGCCTGCACGGCCTCGGTCGTGAGCACCTTGGGCTGCTCGGCGGTGATGTCGATACCGAGCTCCGCCATGGCTTCCACAGCGGTGGGGTTGATCTGGTCGGCGGGCATGGAGCCGGCGGAGCGGACCTCGATGCGGTCGCCCGCGATGTCGCGAAGGAATCCGGCGGCCATCTGGGAGCGTCCGGCGTTGTGCACGCAGACGAAGAGGACGGAGGGCGTGGTGGTCGTGTCGGTCATGGAGACTCCTGGTGAGAGATGTGGTCAGGGAAGAAGGTCGTCGACGAGTGCGCGCACGCGTGCGGCGATGTCGTCGCGGATGGCTTCGACGCCCTCCCGCGAAGCGAGGGCGGGATCACCGACGGCCCAGTCGTCGTAGCGGACGCCGGGGATGATCGGGCAGACGTCGCCGCACCCCATGGTGATGACGACGTCGGCCGCACGCACGGCGTCGTCGGTGAGGGGCTTCGGGAAGCGCTCGGCGGCCAGGTCGCCTTCGATCTCCGCGAGGATCGAGCGGACGTGCGGGTGGATGACGTCGGCGGGGGCCGATCCTGCCGAGCGAGCCACGACCTTGCCGGCCGCCAGCTTGTTGACGAGCGCGGCGGCGAGCTGCGAACGCCCCGCGTTGGCGACGCAGACGAAGAGCACCTGCGGGACCGCGGCATCGCGATCGCGGGTGAGGTCGGCGAGGCGTTGACGCGCGAAGCGCTCCGTGAGCGGCACGAGAGCGGAGGTGACGCGGGCGCTGCGCGCGAGCGCGGTGTAGGACTCGCGGACGGTCGTGAGCACGACGTCGGAATCCAGCTCCGGAACCTCCGCGGCAAGCTCCTGGGCGAGACGGGTGACGCGCGCGTCGAAGTCGGGGCGCCGCCCCTCGTCGTCGGCGGAGACGCTCCAGGGCGCGACCGTCGCGGGTGCGAACGAGTCCAGCAATGCCGTGACCGCGCGGCGCCGGCCCGGGGTGATCCGGTACCAGACCCAGGTTCCTCGCCGCTCGGAAGTGAGGACATCGACGTCTTTGAGCACCTTGAGGTGGTGAGACACGGTCGGCTGCGACACCTCGGCGAGCTCGGCGAGGTCGCACACGCACGATTCTCCGCGCGGGTCGGACGCGATGGCCGACAGCATCCGCAGCCGCAGCGGATCCGACAGAGCCTTCAACGTCGCAGCAACCGAGGAGGCAGCCTCCTGCCCGATCGCATGCGTCGCGACGGGACTGCAGGTGTCGTCTGCGGTCGTCGGGGTGACATTCATGACGAGATCCTCTCAGCGGTGTACGGGTCGGTGTGGAACCAGCGCCGGGCGGCCCAGAGCGAGACATAGACGAGTCCGACGAGAACAGGGACTTCGATCAGCGGGCCCACGACCCCGGCGAGGGCCTGGCCGGATGTCGCACCGAACGTGCCGATCGCGACGGCGATCGCGAGCTCGAAGTTGTTGCCGGCGGCGGTGAACGCCAGGGTCGACGACCGTGCGTATCCGAGGCCGAGCGCCTTGCCGGTGAACAGGCCGACGAACCACATGATCGCGAAGTACGCCAGCAGCGGGAGTGCGATCCGGGCGACATCCCACGGACGACTCGTGACCTGCTCACCCTGCAGGGCGAACAGCAGCACGATGGTGAACAGCAGGCCGTAGAGCGCCCAGGGGCCGATCCTCGGGAGGAAGCTGTCTTCGTACCAGTCGCGTCCCTTCGCACGCTCCCCGATGAAGCGGGAGGCGAAACCCGCGACGAGGGGGATGCCGAGGAAGATCAGGACATTGAGCGCGATCTGCCAGATCGAGATCTCCAGTCCTTGGGAGTCGAGACCTAGCCAGCCGGGCAGAACCGTCAGATAGAACCAGCCGAGCAGCGAAAAGGCGACGACCTGGAAGACCGAGTTGATGGCGACGAGCACGGCCGCGGCCTCGCGGTCGCCGCAGGCGAGGTCGTTCCAGATGACGACCATGGCGATGCAGCGCGCGAGCCCCACGATGATGAGGCCCGTGCGGTATTCGGGCAGGTCGGGCAGGAACGCCCACGCGAGGGCGAACATCAGCGCAGGGCCCACGAGCCAGTTGAGCGCCAGCGACGAGAGCAGCAGCTTCTTGTCGCCGGTGACGGCGGCGACCTTGTCGTAGCGGACCTTCGCGAGCACCGGGTACATCATCACCAGCAGGCCGAGGGCGATCGGGATCGAGATCCCACCGACCTCGAGGCGGGCCAGGAGGTCGGAGACGCCGGGGATGAAGCGGCCGATGACGATGCCGCCGATCATGGCCAGGCCGATCCAGAGCGGCAGCCACCGGTCGAGGGTCGACAGGCGGCGCGCGGAAGGTGCGGTGGTGGGTACGGTTGCGGTGCTCATGCGAGGAGCGCCTCCCGCTTCTCGGCGATGACGGGCTCTGCCTCGTCGAGAGCCGCGAGGTAGTGCTGCGCATCCTGCGCTGCAGCACATCCGGTGCCTGCGGCGGTGATCGCCTGGCGGTAGGTGTGGTCGACCAGATCACCGGCGGCGAAGACTCCCGACACGTTCGTGCGAGTGGAGGGGTGCTCGACGAGCACGTAGCCGTCGGCATCCGTGTCGACGAGTCCGGCGACGATCTCGGAGCGCGGATCGTGCCCGATGGCGACGAAGACTCCCGTGGCCGGCAGCTTCCGCTCGGCACCGGTCACGGTGTCGCGCAGTGTCACCGCCTCCACCTTCTCCGCACCGATGAGGCCTGCCACCTCGCTGTTCCACGCGATCTCGATCTTGGGGTGGTCGAGCACGCGCTGCGCCATGATCTTCGAGGCCCTGAACTCACCCCGACGGTGCACGACGGTGACCTTCGAGGCGAAGCGGGTGAGGAACAGCGCCTCCTCCATCGCAGAATCCCCGCCGCCGACGACGACGATCTCCTGCTCGCGGAAGAAGAAGCCGTCGCAGGTGGCGCACCACGAGACGCCGCGGCCGGTGAGTCTCTCCTCATCCGCGATGCCGAGTTTCCGGTAGGCGGAGCCCATCGTCAGGATGACGGCGCGAGCGAGGAAGGTCTCACCGGAGCCGGTCTCCACGGTCTTGAGGGGGCCGTCGAGGTCGACCAGGACTGCGTCGTCGAGAAGGATGCGGGCCCCGAAGCGCTCCGCCTGCGCGCGCATCGACTCCATCAGCTCGGGCCCCTGCACGCCATCGACGAACCCGGGGAAGTTCTCGACCTCGGTCGTGGTCATCAGCGCGCCGCCCGCGGTCACGGACCCGGCGAGCACCACGGGCGCAAGACCCGCCCGCGCGGCGTACACGGCCGCGGTGTAGCCCGCGGGGCCGGAACCGATGATGACCAGCTCAACCTGTTGAATCGACATGTGTCTATATTGACACTCATCGATATCAACGGCAATCGTTGCCGGAAGAGTTCACCTGTTCGTCACCTGGCGCACACAGGCATCGCCCGCCCCGCCCTCAGCCGACGACGACGGGCCGCGCACCGATCTGAAGCGTGGAGGGGGCGGCGCAGCAGCTGCCCGCGCTGTCATCGAAGCCGCCGGCCCCTCCGCACACCCCGGTGTCCGGAAGCCTGAGTTCGCGGCGATCAGCTGCCTCGTGATCGCCGGCGAGGTGAGCGGCGACACTGCGCACCTGCTCGAAGCCCGTCAGCGCGAGGAAGGTCGGCGCCCGACCGTAGGACTTCGCGCCGACGATGAAGAATCCTCGCTCCGGCTGCACGAGCTCACGCGCCCCGGTCGCACCCACGGATCCGCAGGAGTGGATGTTCGGATCGATCTCGGATGCGATACCGGCGACGGCTTCGAGCGTGGGATCCAGGTCGGTCCGGAGCTCGCGCAGCATCTGCAGGTCAGGCCGGAAACCCGTGAGCGCGAACATGCGCCCGACGCCCCTGACGACGCGCCCGTCTTCGGCGATGACCGTCAGCCCTTCGGCCTCCTGCCGGAACTCGGCGACGCGGAATCCGGTCACCAGGTCGACGACTCCGTCGTCGATCACCTTTCGTGCGCGAGAGCCGAGAGCCGCGCGCTCCGGCAGTTCGTCGCCGGCACCGCCACCGAACACGTTCGCGGCGCTCCCCCGGCGCAGCATCCACGTCACCCGTGTTCCCGGGGCGCGCCGTGCCAGCTCGCTCAGGCGCAGCACGGCATGCGTGGCGGAGTGCCCGGCCCCCACGACGACGACGTGCGAACCCGCGAGTTCCGAGACATCGGCCGGGATCCGATAGGAGATCGCACCGGCCGCCGCGGCCTCTCCGAGAGCCGGGAAGCCATCGGCCCCGGCCGGGTTGGGAAGACCCCAGGTGCCGCTCGCGTCGATCACGGCGCGAGCGAGGAGTCGGGATTCCCGACCATCGGCGTCGACCGTATGCACGACGAACGGCTGGCTCCTGCGCCCTCCCTCGACGACCTTGTCGCGTCCCTGACGTGCGACTCCTGTGACTGTCGTCGCGTACCGGATCCGCTCGCCCAGAACCTCCGCGAGCGGCGCGAGGTAGCCGCTCACCCACTCCGCCCCCGTGGGATACCCCGCCGCGGGTGCGGTCCAACCGGTCGGCTCGAGAACGCGACGCGCGGCCGCGTCCGTGAGCTCCGGCCACGACGAGAAGAGGCGCACGTGACCCCACTCGGATACGGCGGCCGCGGGACCACGGCCGCGCTCGACGACGACCACGTCCTCCTCGCGTTCGACGAGATGCGCCGCGGCGGCGAGGCCTTGGGGGCCGGCTCCGATGACGACGACGGGAAGCTCAGACATCACATCTCCTCGGATTGAGAATCTTCAATATGAAGACTGTCTCCCACCTATCGAAGATTGTCAATACGTGACAGGATGGGCGAGTGACCCTGCCGACGACGATCGAAGCCCGCACCTGCTGCGTCCCTCCTGTCAGCGCGACCATGACCGTCGAGGATGCGGAGCGCGTCGCCCGGGTGTTCAAGGCGCTGGGAGACCCCACTCGGGTCAGACTGTTGTCCCTCATCGCCGCCGGGTCCGGCGGTGAGGCCTGCATCTGCGACCTGACCGAGCCCGTCGGCCTCTCGCAGGGGACGGTCTCCCATCACATGAAGCTTCTGACCGAAGCCGGTCTGGTCACGCGAGAGCAGCGCGGCAAGTGGGCGTACTTCGCGCTGAACGCCGACGCGATGGAGGCCGCAGCCGACGCGCTCCGCGCGGTCTGAGCACCACCGCACCACCGCAGGTCGTGCCCCGCGACCTATCCGAGCTCCCGGAGCTCCGACGTCATCTCTCCCCCGGCATCGCCCGTGTTGACGGTGCCCTTCGGCTCGAACAGGATCGCCTGCACCTCCTCGTCGGCTCGCGGGCAGTGCTCGACACCCTTCGGAACGACGAAGACGTCGTTCGGCCCCAGCACCACATCACGATCGCGCAACTGGATCGTCAGACGCCCGTGCACCACCATGAAGAGCTCGTCGGTGTCGGGATGGGTGTGCCAGACGAACTCTCCGAGCAGCTTCACGACCTTGACGTCGTAGTCGTTGACGCTGGCCAGCCGGTGCGGCTGCCAATGCTCGGTCATGGTCGCCAGCGCCACCTGCACATTCCGCACATCTTCGTTCACATCGTCAGCTTAGGACGCCCGACTTCGCCGGTACTGTCGTCTCTGGGAGAAAGGAGGCGGTCATGAACGCGGTCGATGCTGTCGGAATGATCGCCGAGATCCTCTCATGGGTCGGACTCGGTGTCGGGCTCCCGCTGCTCACGATCGTGCTGCTGGTGAAGGTGCACGACGGTCCCTGGCTGCCCCACGAGGTCGTCATCCTCGAGGAGGAGGACGGCCGGGCGCGCGCCCGCTGGTTCACCGCCGGCGACTTCTGGGAGCGGCCGCTCCGGGCGGAGGAGTCCGTCCATTGGCGTGGCAGGGAGGACGCCGACGCGTTCATCAGCGCCCGACACCCGCGCCTGATGAGGTTCGAACCCCGACGCCCCCTCCTCCATGCGCTCCAGGTGCTCGGGATCACCCTGGCCGGCGTCGGCGCGGCCGCGGTCGCCGTGTCGATCATCCTGCTGTTCGTCGGCTGAGGCACAGCGCCCGCGAAACGCGATCCCGGGGGAGGATGGAGACATGCCCGACTCTCCCCTCGCCTCCCGGCCCTGGCTCGATTCCTACGCGGAGGGCGTCCCCGCCCAGATCGAGGATCCGTCGCAGACCTTGCCGGAGATGCTGTCGGCGAGCGTGAAGGCCTTCGGTCGACGCCCGGCGCTGGACTTCTTCGGAGCGGTGACCACGTACCGGGAACTCGGAGAGCAGGTCGAGCGCGCCGCTGAGGGCCTGCGCCGGCTCGGGGTCGGTGCCGGCGACCGCGTCGCTCTGGTGCTGCCGAACTGCCCGCAGCACGTCGTCGCGTTCTACGCGATCCTCCGACTGGGTGCGATCGTGGTCGAGCACAACCCGCTCTACACCGCGCGCGAACTGCGACACCAGTTCGAGGATCACGGCGCACGCGTCGCCATCGTGTGGGACAAGGCCGTCGACACGATCGCCGGATTCCCCACCGACGTCAGGGTCGAGCACATCGTGAGCGTCGACATCACCGCGGCGATGCCGCTGTCGAAGCGCCTCGCCCTGCGACTGCCCCTGCCCCGGGCGCGCGAGGCCCGCGCGAAGCTCACTGGCACCCCGAAGGCGCGGCACCTCGTCACCTGGAAGAGCCTCGCCGATCACCGGCGGATCTCGCGGCGGGTGCCGGCGCCGACACTCGACGACATCGCCCTGTTGCAGTACACGAGCGGAACGACGGGCGTCCCGAAGGGAGCGATCCTCACGCACGCGAACCTCCGCGCCAACGCGATGCAGGGACGAGCGTGGGTGCCGGGACTCGTCGACGGCGAGGAGACGTTCTACGGTGTGCTGCCGCTGTTCCACGCGTACGGGATGACGCTGTGCCTCACCTTCGCGATGAGCATCGGGGCCCGGCTCGTGCTCTTTCCCGCGTTCGATCTGGGACTGGTCACAGCGGCGGCGCGCTCGACGCCTCCCACCTTCCTTCCCGCTGTGCCGCCGATCTATGATGCTCTCGCCCGCGCAGCCTCTCGGGGGACCATCGACCTCTCGACCGTGCGCTTCGCGATCTCCGGAGCGATGAGTCTTCCGGTGGCCACCGTGAAGCGCTGGGAGGAGGCGACGGGCGGTCTGCTCGTGGAGGGCTACGGCATGACCGAGAGCTCGCCGGTCGCGCTCGGCAATCCGATGGGTCCCACCCGCCGTCCCGGCACCGTCGGCGTGCCCTTTCCGAGCACGGAGATCCGCGTCGTCGACCCCGCTGACCCGACGGTCGACGTGCCCTCCGGGGAACCCGGCGAACTCCTCATCCGCGGCCCGCAGGTCTTCCAGGGGTACTGGGGGCGGCCCGGCGAGACGGCCGACGCTCTGCTGCCGGACGGCTGGCTCCGATCGGGCGACATCGCCCAGGTCTCCTCGGACGGGTTCGTGAGCATCGTCGACCGCCTGAAGGAGCTCATCATCACCGGCGGCTTCAACGTGTCGCCGAGCGAGGTGGAAGACGCCCTCATCGCGCACCCCGATGTCGTGGCCGCCGCGGTCGTGGGTCTTCCGCGACCTCATGGCGGGGAAGAGGTCGCCGCCGCCGTCGTGCTCCGCGACGGCGCTGCTCTCGACGTGGACGCGCTGCGCGACTTCTGCCGCACCCGGCTCACCCCGTACAAGGTGCCGCGCCGCATCACCGCCGTCGACGACCTCCCCCGCTCCCTCATCGGCAAGGTGCTGCGTCGACAGGTGCGAGACCAGCTCCTCGCCGAGCGCTGATCGTCCTCCCTCACGGGATCCTCCGCCAGGGGCACGACTAACGGCTGACGACCTCCAGCCGACAGTCACCTCCGACAGCCCAGGACGGGCCGTCGGGTCCGCGCTCCCCGGAACGCGGACGGATCTTTCCAGGATGGAGCCCATGATCGTCCTCACGCGCCTGAACCGTTCGCGGTTCGCGGTGAACCCCGACCTGATCGAACGTGTCCAGGCGACGCCGGACACGACGCTCATCATGGTCGACGGTGCGACCTTCGTGGTCACCGAGACGATGGATGACGTGATCGCGCAGATCACCCGGTTCCGCGCCGGAGTGCTCGCCACGGCCGCCGCTCTGATCAGCACCGCCGGAACGGATTCAGACGCCCCCGCTTCCGAGGTCGGTCTCTGATGGATCCGTCTCTCATCCTCGGACTGGTCCTCGCGTTCGGCGCCCTGATCGCCATGATCAACCTCGAAGGCGCGACCATCGGATCGCTGCTGATCCCCGCCCCGATGGTGCTGGTCTTCGGAGCCACGATCGCCGTCGGCATCGCGAGCGGTACTGTGCGCGATGCGCTGCATGCGGTCAAGTCGCTCCCCCGCGCCTTCCGCGGCGAGCGCCGCACCGCGTCGAGCATGATCGACACGGTGGTCGGCTACGCCGAGAAGGCGCGCGCCGAAGGGCTCCTCGCCCTCGAGCAGGGACTCGAGGACGAGAAGGACCCGTTCCTGCGCCAGGCACTGCAGAGCATCGCCGACGGCACCGACGCCGAAGACCTGCGAACGCTGCTGGAGGATGAGCTCACCTCGACCGCCGCCCGCAACCGCACCGCCTCACGCTTCTACATGACACTCGGCGGCTTCGCGCCCACGGTCGGCATCATCGGCACCGTCGTCTCCCTCACGCACGTGCTGGAGAAGCTCGACAAGCCCGACACGCTCGGTCCCATGATCGCGACAGCATTCGTCGCGACGCTGTGGGGTCTACTCTCGGCCAACTTCATCTGGCTGCCCATCGGCGGACGCCTCCAGCGTCTCGGCGAGCTCGAGCTCGAACGCATGACCGTGCTCATGGAGGGCATGCTCGCGATCCAGGCCGGCGCCCCGCCGCAGTTCGTCGGAGAACGCCTGCGAGCCCTCGTGTCCGAGCGCTCCTCCGCCCGCTCTGGCCGTCGCGCCCGCACCCAAGCAGCCGAGGAGACGGAGCAGGCGTCATGAGCGTCCGTGCCCGTCGCCGCGTGCCGCAGGAGGAGCACAGCGGTCCGGATGAGCGGTGGATGGCGTCGTACATGGACATGGTGACCGTGCTGATGTGCATGTTCATCGTGCTGTTCGCGATGTCCACGGTCGACCAGGAGAAGTTCGAGGCTCTCAGCGCCTCCCTCGCCACCGGCTTCGGGCAGGAGCCGTCGGATGAGATCGACGCCACCACGGGTGTGGTCGTGCCACCGGAGCTGGTCGATGAGAAGGGCGAGGACTTCGCCGACGTCGACCTCGCCGCGGCGCAGACCGAGTTCGACGAGCTGTCGGCCCTGCGGGAGCGGCTGCGTCAGGTCCTCGCCGAGAACGGGCTCGAAGCCGACGTCACCTTCACCATCGACGAGCGCGGCCTCACGATCGGCCTCGTGAGCGCCGAGACCTTCTTCACCACGAACAGCACGACGCTCAGCTCGACGGCCGTCCTGGTCCTGGACGCGCTCGGCTCGGTGCTGGTCACCACCACCAACGAGATCTCGGTCGAGGGCCACGCCGACGTACGCGGATCGGTCGCGCCGTACCCCACCAACTGGGAGCTGTCGGCCGGACGCTCCACGCAGGTGCTGCGGCATCTCGTCGAGACCTCGGGGCTTCCGCCGGCGCACCTGAAGTCGGTCGGCTTCGGCGACACTCGCCCGATCGCAGCGGGTGACGCTCCCGAGGCGCTGGCCCAGAACAGACGGGTCGACATCGTCGTGCTCTCCGACGCGAACGAGGAGGTGCGCGCGCTCATCCCCCAGGCACAGGCGGGAAAGCCGTCCTCCTGAACCGCCTCTCGCCTAACGCACGCCGATCACCGCCCGATAGTCGGGTTCGTGGTGATCGAGGACAGCGTGCGCTCCGAAGCGCGCGCAGGGACGGTGGAGAGGACCGCCGAAGTCGAGGTGTACGACTTCGGCCGTTCGGCGACCCTCTCGCGTGAGCACACCCGTGCCCTGGAACTGGCTTTCGAGACGTTCTCCCGGCAGTGGTCTGCGCAGCTGTCGGCGAAGATCCACGTGCGTGCCACCATCGCGGTCGAGCACGTCGGGATGATGACCTACGGCGAGTACGCCGAGTCCCTGCCGACCACGACCACCATGATCGTGTGCGCGCTTCCGGATTCGGAAGAGCGTCTCATCGTGCAGCTGCCGACATCGGCCGCGACCGCCTGGATCGTGCAGATGGTGGGCGGACGGGTATCCGCCGCGTCCGAGGAGCGCACCTTCACCCCGATCGAGCAGGCGCTGATCCGCTCGCTCATCGTCGATGCGATCGACCATCTCACCGGAGCGCTCGACGGGCTGCTCCCGACCGGGGTCTCCTTCAGCGGCATCCAGTACAGCTCGCAGTTCGCCCAGGTCGCGGCCTCCGGAGAGCCCGTCATCGTCGCGCGCTTCTCGATGCGCCTCGCCGGTCGCACGGTGCCGACCAGTGTGATGCTGCCGGCCTCCGTGCTCGCCGGTTTCACCGTGCGCCCCTCCGAGGACGAGCGCACAGCCGCCCCTGCCCGGATCCGTCGTCAGGTCGATGTCGCCCCCGTCGAGCTCGCGCTGCGCCTCGCACCCCGCGCCGTGCTGCCTCGTGAGGTGCTGGATCTGTCCGTCGGCGACGTGATCGCGTTCCCGCACTCCGCCGACCGACCGATGACCCTCGTCGTCGGTGATCAGACCGTCGCCACGGCGGCCGTCGGCACCGCAGGCGCACGACTGGCCTGCGTCGTGACCACCATCGTCCCCGATCCCGCTTTCGCCGAGGAGCCCGCGTGACCAGCACCACCACCTACGAGTCCGCCGTCGCCGCCGCGTTCGCCGCGTCGCTGCCGACGGCCTCTCCTCTCGTCGCGCGCGCCTCGCAGGTCTCAGGAGACACCGGCGACGCCCTGATCGTGCCGTTCGTGGGCGAGGCGAGCGCGCACCTGGCGGTGCAGCTGTTCGAGCCCGAGATCCTGGTCGACGGACTCGGCGGCACACCCCTGGCCGACCGCCTGCGCGACGCCCTCGAGACCGCGACCAGCGCACTGGGTTCCGGCGCCCTCGGTGAGGCGACGACCGGCGACGCCTCCGCGCTCTTCGCCGATCCGGCTGTGCAGCTCTTCGATCTGCAGGACGATGCCGGTCACACGGTCGGCCGCCTCGCCGTCGTCGTCACGCGCGCGCCGGCGGGCGCCTCCCACTCCTCGCGCCGACTGCACCGCATCGCGGGCGTGGAGATGGAGCTCACGGTCGAGATCGGACGCACCAGGATGGCGGTGCGCGACGTGCTCGATCTGGAACCAGGGCGCATCGTCGAGCTCGACCGCTCCGCCGGCGCCCCCGCCGATATCAAGCTCAACGGACGCATCATCGCGCACGGTGAGGTCGTCGTCGTCGACCAGGACTATGCGGTGCGCATCACCCGCATCCTCGAGAACGTCCAGGCCTGACCCTGGACGACCTCCTGCTCGGCCTGCGGGTCGTGCTCTCGCTCGCCGCAGTGCTCGGGGTGTTGTGGTTCCTCCAGCGCCGCGTCGCACGCACGCAGGCGCGTCGTCGGGACAGCGAGGCGATCACGGTGCTCGGACGCCAGGGGGTCGGTCCGAAGGCGCAGATCGTCGTGATCCAGACGGCGGATGCCCGGTACGTGCTCGGTGTCACCGAGCACGGCGTGAACGTCGTCGACCGTCTGCCGGTCGTGCCCACGGAGGAGCAGGACGACCCCGCGCTTCCGACGTGGTCGGCGGCGAGCGCCGAAGCAGCGTCAGACGCCGAGGAGTTCGACCGGATCCTCGCGGCCACCGCCCTGACCGCGTCGGCGACCGTCTCACCCGCGTCCCCGACGCCGCAGCGTCGGGTGCGGCACCGCAACGATCCGCTGCGCGGCTCCATCCTCTCCCCTGAAACCTGGCGGCAGACCGCCGAGGCCATCCGGCGCACCCGATGAGCGTCGCCCGCGTGATCGGCGACGCTCGCGCGCTGCGACGGATCGCCCTGCTCCTCACCGCGGCGCTCGCGCTGGTCGTCGTCATCACGCTCCTCACCGGCACGGCCGCCCAGGCACAGGTGACCCCGGACGACCAGGGCGA
This sequence comes from Microbacterium maritypicum, assembly GCF_008868125.1. Classification (NCBI taxonomy): domain Bacteria; kingdom Bacillati; phylum Actinomycetota; class Actinomycetes; order Micrococcales; family Microbacteriaceae; genus Microbacterium; species Microbacterium maritypicum. The sequence continues at coordinate 646,877 of NZ_WAAQ01000002.1, read as the reverse complement.
GGGCGTCACGATCGACATCAACGGCATCGACGGCGGCCCCTCGGGCTCCATCCTGACCCTGCTGGGCATCACGCTGCTCTCGGTCGCCCCGGCGCTCCTGCTGATGATGTCGTCGTTCACGAAGATCTTCGTGGTGCTGGCGATGACCAGGAACGCCCTCTCGCTGCCGACCATCCCCCCGAACCAGGTGCTGGCCGGTCTCTCCCTCTTCCTGTCGCTGTTCATCATGTGGCCGGTGCTGACCGAGATCAACACGGTCGCGGTGCAGCCCTACATCGACGGCGGCCTCACCTTCACGCAGGCGATCGACGTGGGCCAGCTCCCGCTGCAGGAGTGGATGCTGCGCTTCACGCGCGAGGAGGACCTCGCCCTGATGACCCGGATGGCGGGTCAGCCCAACCCCGAGGATCCCTCGAGCGTCCCGATGTACACCCTCATCCCCGCGTTCATGATCTCCGAGCTGCGGGCCGCGTTCATCATCGGCTTCGTGATCTTCATCCCGTTCCTGGTCATCGATCTCGTCGTGGCCGCGGCGCTGATGTCGATGGGCATGATGATGCTCCCGCCCGTCATGATCTCGCTCCCGTTCAAGATCCTGCTGTTCATCCTCGTCGACGGTTGGGGGCTCATCATCCGGGCACTCCTGGAGAGTTACGGAGGGGTCGGATGAGTCCCGAAGCCGTCATCGACATCGGCACGCAGGGGTTGATCATCGCGGCGAAGCTCGCCGCGCCCGTGCTGGTCACCGCCCTCGTGGTGGGCTTCGCCATCTCGCTGCTGCAGTCCATCACCCAAGTGCAGGAGGTGACGCTGTCGTTCGTGCCGAAGATCGTCGCCGTGGGCATCGCGCTGCTGATCGCCGGCAACTGGATGATCGCGGAGATGATCGCCTTCACGAACGAGATGTTCGCCCGTATCCCCTCGCTGCTGAGCGGATGACCCCGTGTACATCCCGATCGACTTCGCCTGGCTGGAGGCCACGATGCTCGCCGCCGTGCGCATCACGGCGTTCATCATGATCGCTCCGCCGTTCTCCTACGGGGCGATTCCGGCGCGGGTGAAGGCGATGCTCGCGATCGGCCTCTCCCTCGCGGTGGGCACGGCCGTCGCTCCCGGCTACGAGAACCTCGACACCGGGCCGTTCCTCGGCGCCCTGGTGCTGCAGCTGGTCACCGGCGCCCTGCTCGGGTTCCTCGTGCTGCTGTGCTTCTCGGCGCTGCAGGCCGCCGGAAGCCTGATCGACGTGTTCGGCGGGTTCCAGCTCGCTCAGGCGTTCGACCCGCATTCGCTCGTGAACGGCGCCCAGTTCACCAGGCTCTTCCATCTGACCGCGCTGACGCTGCTGTTCGCCTCCGGCGGGTACCAGCTGATCCTGGCCGGGCTCGCCCGCAGCTTCGAGGCCGTGCCGGTCGACGGCATGTTCTCGGCGGCAGGACCGGCCGAGCTCCTCGTCGGCGGGGTCTCCCAGATGGTGCTCGCGGCCGTGCAGATCGCGGGGCCGCTGGTGCTCGTGCTGTTCCTCGCCGACGTCGGGCTCGGACTCATCACCCGCGTCGCCCCGGCCCTGAACGCGTTCGCGATGGGCTTCCCGGTGAAGATCCTGCTGACGCTGCTGCTCGCCGGCGCCGTGTACGCCGTGCTCCCCGGCATCGTCGATGCCCTCGCCGCGCAGGCGCTGCGCATGATGCAGGGGGTGCACCAGTGAGCGGCACCGACAGCGGCGAACGCAGTGAGAAGGCGACCGACAAGCACCTCGGCGAGGCCCGCAAGAAGGGACGCCTCTCCCGCAGCCAGGACCTCACCGCCTGGCTGGGAATCGGTGCGGCGGCGGTCACCATGCCTGCGGCCATCGCCCTGGGCGCATCGGCCGGCAGCGAGCAGATGCTCACTCTGACCTCTCTGGTCGATGCCCCGACGCCGCAGGCCGCACTCGCAGCCCTCGATCGCGGCCTCGCCTCCGTGCTCCCGACGATCACCGTGATGCTGGCCGCCGTCGCGATCGTCACCCTGCTCGGAGCCGTCGTCCAGGGCGGCGTGCACCTGAAACCGCTCACCGGCCGCTTCGAGCAGTTCAACCTCGTCAGCGGCATGCGCCGGGTGTTCGGCATGCAGGCCCTCTGGGAGGGCGCCAAGGCGCTCATGAAGACCGCGGCCATCGGCATCGCGCTGTGGTTCGTGATCGCCAGCCTGATGCCCGTGCTGACGGCGAGTGGCGCGCACTCGATCTCCCGCCTGCTCGGCACCGCGAGTGAGGGCACCGCCGCCCTGCTGCAGACCGCGATCGGCGTCGGGCTCGCCCTCGCCGCGATCGACATGTTCGTGGTGATGCGACGCAACCGCAAGCACACGCGCATGACCAAGCGCGAGATCCGCGACGAGAGCAAGAACTCCGAAGGCGACCCGCTGATCCGCCAGCAGCGACGCTCGCGGCAGCTCGCCGTCAGCCGCAACCGGATGATCGCCGCGGTCGCCGGCTCCGATGTCGTCGTGGTCAATCCGACCCACATCGCGGTCGCACTGCGGTACGAGCCGGGTCGTGCCGCCCCCAAGGTGGTCGCCAAGGGCAGCGGTGTGATCGCGGAACGCATCCGTGACGAGGCCGTGCGCGCCGGCGTGCCGCTCGTGCGCGAGATCACCCTGGCCCGGGCCCTGCACGCCGCCTGCGAGCTCGGCCAGGAGATCCCCGAAGACCTGTACAACGCCGTGGCGCGCGTGCTCGTGTTCGTCGACTCGCTGCGACGACGCGGAGCCGCGCGCGGCATCCACTCCCTTCCCTACCGGAGGACCGCATGAGACAGCTGATGACCAAGCTGATGGTGCCGATCGGAGTCGTGGGCATCATCATGCTCCTGGTCGTGCCGGTGCCGCCGTTCCTGCTCGACATCCTCATCATCCTGAACATCATGTTCGCGCTGGTGATCCTGCTCACGTCGATGTTCGTGAAGAAGCCGCTGGACTTCTCGGTGTTCCCGTCGCTCCTGCTCGTGGCGACCCTGTTCCGGCTCGGACTCAACGTCGCCTCGACCCGTCTCGTGCTCGGGGAGGCGTATGCGGGGCAGGTGATCGAGGCGTTCGGCGCGATCGCCGTCGGCGGCTCTCTCATCATCGGCGCTGTCGTCTTCCTCATCCTCGTCGTCATCCAGTTCGTCGTCGTGACCAAGGGAGCCGAGCGCGTGGCCGAGGTCGGCGCGCGGTTCACGCTCGATGCCATGCCCGGCAAGCAGATGGCGATCGACGCCGACCTCAACGCCGGACTCATCACCGACGCCGAGGCCCGAGAGCGCCGCGCCGAGGTGGCGGCCGAAGCCGACTTCTACGGCGCGATGGACGGTGCGTCGAAGTTCGTGAAGGGCGACGCGATCGCCGGTCTCGTCATCATCATCATCAACGTCGTCGGCGGCATCGCGATCGGCATCGTGCAGCACGGGATGACCATCGACGAAGCGGTGAGCACCTACAGCCTGCTCACGATCGGCGACGGGCTCGTGACGCAGATCCCCGCCCTGCTCATGGCCGTCTCCACCGGCATGATCGTCACCCGCTCCACGGCTGAGGTGGAGATGGGCACGGCGGCGTCGGCCCAGCTCGGCCAGTCCCGCAACGCGCTGATCATCGCCGGATGCGCCGCGATCATCATGTCGCTCATCCCGCACATGCCGATGCTGCCGTTCGTCGCGATCGGGGCGCTGCTCCTGCTCATCGCGCAGCGCATCAAGGCGACCCAGAAGCGGGAGGAGGCCGCCGCGGCCGCGCAGAGCCCTTCGAGCGTCCCGACCGACCAACCGGAGGAGCTCATCGAGAAGATGCGTGTGCATCCACTCGAGATCCTGCTCGCCCCCGACATCGTCGACATGGTCACCGGGGGCCCCGACGACCTGCTCGCGCGTGTGAAGGCCCTCCGGCGCCGGATCGCCCTCGATCTCGGCCTCATCACGCCGCCGGTGCGCACCCGCGACAGCATCGAGCTGCCGCAGGCGACCTACGTCATCCGCATCGCCGGGGTCGAGACCGGCCGCGGCACCGCACCGGCGGGGTCCGTGCTCGCGCTCGGTCAGGGCCTGGACACCCTCCCCGGCACCGCGACGCTCGACCCGGTCTTCGGGCTCGAGGGCAAGTGGATCCCCATGGAGATGCGCCACAGCGCCGAGTTCTCCGGCGCCACGGTGATCGACCGTGCGAGCGTGATCATCACGCATCTGTCCAGCGTGATCCACGCCCACGCCGCACGCCTGCTGAGCCGCGAGGACGTGCGCCAGCTCACCGATGCCCTCAAGCAGGTCTCCCCCGCCGCGGTCGAGGAGCTCACACCGGCGCTGCTGTCGTTGGCCGAGGTCCAACGCGTGCTGCAGGGACTCCTCGCGGAACGCGTGCCGATCAACGACCTCGGTCGCATCTACGAGGCGCTCGCACTGCGCGCCAGGGCCTCCACCGACCCCGAGGGCCTGATCGAGGCCGCCCGAGCCGCGCTCGGTCCCGCGATCGCCGCCCGGTTCGCAGACGCCGGCACGCTGCGTGTGGTGATGATCAATCCGCTGCTGGAGCAGGCGATGCTCGAGAGCCTGCGTCCGGGCGACGAGGGCAGTCAGATCGTGTTCGACCCGCAGCGCATGGAAGCCGTGGTCGAATCGGTGAAGCAGGCCGTGTCCTCGGTGCGCGAGGGCGGCGAGCCGGTGCTGGTGTGCGCGCCGTCTCTGCGGCCGGCCGTGCGACGCCTCGTCTCGGCGCAGACGGACGGCCTTCCCGTGCTCTCCTACACCGAGGCGACCGCCGCCGCCCTCACGATCGAGACGGTCGGGGTCGTGCGGGACATCCCCGCTCCTGCGGTCGGCGTCGTCCCCGCAGCACTAGGCTGAACGAATGCTGGTTTTGACGAGGCGGATCGGTGAGAGCGTGCGCATCGACGGCGACATCGAGATCACGCTGCTCGAGATCAAGGGCGACAGCGTGCGGATCGGTGTGAAGGCGCCCCGCGAGACGCGCATCCAGCGCACCGAGATCATCGAGGCCGTCGTCGCCGAGAACGTGTCCGCCGCTGCCGAGACCGATGCCGGTGCGGAAGAGGCCATCGCCGCTGCCCTCGCTCGGGGCCGGGAAGCCCGACCCTCCTAGTCGAAGGTCGACCTCAGGCGGATGCCAGGTCCGCCACCGTGGCCCGCTTCCATTGGTCGCCGCCGGCAGCTCGCGCCCTGTCCGCCGCACCGCCCGCCGCGGTGACGAGGGCGTCATAGTCGTAGCCGAACACCGATGCGGTCGCCCAGCCGATGCTCGCCGACGACCGGATGCCCCTCACCGCGGTCTCGGTGTCGATCACCGAGATGCGCGTCAGGATCTCGCGCAGATGATGGCGAACCGACTCGTCGCTGCCGCGGATGATGACCATCGCACGGCCGTCGGCGACCCGATCGGCATCGGCCGACGCCGGCAGGGTCTCCTCGATGTCCTGGTGGAAGCGATCGACGATGAGGGCGAACGCCGCCCCCGTCGACGCCTCACGGAGGTCGGCGGGATCGTCCAGCCGGATGTCGAGGATCGACCATGGCTGGTCGCTCTGCGCCTCGGCCTTGCGCAGCCGTCGACGCGCGCGTTCGGCGATGTCACCCTCAGCGTCCTTCTTCTGCTCCGATCGCACCAGCAGCACCAGCGTGAATGCCGCACAGGTGCTGACCACGACGGTGCCGACGGCATTGAGACCCCGCAGTGCGCTCAGCTGGGCCTCGGTGCCGGCACCACCGGAGATCAGTGCGATCGCGGCGCTCACGAGCGCGACCACCACGAAGCCGCACGAGGCGAGAGCCAGCGGCAGCACGATGTCCCTGACGGCTGATCCGTCGCGCAGCAGCTCGTAGGCCACCAGGCCTGCGAAGACGGCGCTGCCGAGGAAGACGAGCTGGAACGCGGGCATGTACCAGCCGGTGCCGGCCGTGGCCACCAGGAGAGTGGGAGAGGCCAGGACGAACAGGACGATCGGCCACCGACGGGCCCGCCGCCCGAAGTGCATCCGCAGACCGATCCAGACCAGAGGTTCGAAGCACAGCAGGAGTGCGGACGCCGCCCCTCGCAGCATCGCGACGTCCGTCTGCTGGCCGGCGAGCCAGAGGTAGGCCCCGAGCATCCCCAGGCCGAAGGCGCCGCCCCAAGCGACCGTCGCCCTGCTCGGACGGGCGAGCGTGCCGAGCCCCACGACCATGACCGTGAGCACCGTGACCACGGCCACCATGCTGGTGGTGATGTCGACGTTGACGGGAACGAGAGGGTTCACGCCTGTACCTCCTCGGGGGAACGCGGCGGGAATCGAAGTATCACGCGGGTGCCGATCCCCCGCTCGCTCGAGACGTCGATGCTGCCTTCGTGCGCAGCCACGATCTCCCGCACGATCCCCATACCCAACCCTGTGCCGCTGATGCCGGCGCGCACCGCCCGCTCCGCGCGGAAGTACGGCTCGAACACCCGTGACAGCTCCTCCGGCGTCATCCCGAACCCGTTGTCGATGATCGAGACCTCCGCCTGACCGGTGGCGGCCGTGTCGATCGCGACGTCGATGCGCCCGCCGGCCGGGGTGTACTTGGCCGCGTTGCTGAGGAGGTTGTCCAGCACCTGTCGCAGCCGGAAGGGATCGCCGGAGATCACGAGGCTCGTCGCTCCTGCGATGACCAGCTCCTGCCGGTTGCCAGAGAAGACCGGTGCATACGAGGCTGCGGCCTCGTCGACGACCTCGCGCAGGTCCACGGGGGCGAACGGCTCCTGCGCGCTGCGGCTCGTCTGCTGGAGGATGCTCGCGACCAGGTCCTGCATGCGCTCGCCCGCGTGCGCGATGATGTCCAGCTGCGCCGGCACGCGCCCGGGGAGGTCTTCGCGCTCACGGAGCAGGTCGACGTGCCCGATGATCGCCGTGAGCGGATTGCGCAGCTCATGGGAGACCACGGCGTTGAAGGCGCGCCGCTCCTCATCGGCCTCGAGCAGGGCCGTCACGTCGTCGATCACGACGAGCGTGATGTCCTCCCCCTCGCCCGCACTGGCCATCGACTGCGTGCTCACCTCGAGTGCACGCCACTGCCCCCTGCCGTCGAACAGCCATACCCTCTCGGCCTGCAGCTGCTCCCCGCTGGCGGCCCTGGACAGCGAGGTGCGCGAGGGCGGCAGCGCGGTGCCGCGCCGCGCGTCGTACTCGACGGAGGCCGAGGGCAGCGCCGCGCCGAAGCGGTCGCGCCCGTAGAGCGCACGGTAGGCGTCGTTCATCTGGAGGACGCGCCCACCCGTGCTCACGACCACGAGCGCGACCCTCAGCGCATCGACGATCTGGACGACCCGTCGCTGATTGGCCTCGGCCCGCTCAGCCGCACGATTGACCTGCTCTGAACGACGCTGCAGCAGCCGTCGCGCGGCGCGGGAGCGCTGTGAGCCGATGCGGATCGTCACCCCGAGGAAGCCCAGCGTGATCACGAGAGTGAGCAGCCGCAGCAGGATGTCGGCCGGCGCGCCGCTGTGATCCGCGAACGCCACGAGGGTGGCGCTGATGAAGGCGATGCCGCCGAGCACCCACGGCAACGTGAAGTAGGTGGCCAGCCAGACGACGGGGAAGACCCAGAGGAAGCCGAGCCTGATGTCGGGGGCGTTGGTGGTGAGCCCCACGGCGAGCGCATCCAGAAGCGGCACGGCCGTCGCCGCGGTGCGCGGGAGTCGATGCCACGGCACGGCCAGGGTCGCGACCGTGGTCACGATCACGAGGCCGACGCCAGCGACGACGAGGGGGTTCGCGAAGGTCTGGGGCTTGAAGGCCGTGATCATGACGACGATCGCCACGATGCTGGCGGTGAAGACGAGCTGCCAGCGCCAGATAGACACCGTGCGGACCATCAGTGCCCACCCTCCCGTTCGAACCTCAGCTTTGCCGCAAGATTACTCAAAGATCGTTCGAGCCCGCTCTTCAGGCGGCCTCTCGCCTCTAGCATTCTCAGTGGGGGCCGACACTGCGACTGGGGCACAACGCAGACGCTGGGGCCGCGCGAGTGGGGATTCGCAGGCGATCGGGGCCGTGGTTGGGGAACCACGGCCCCGCCCCCTCGGCCTTCACGAGCCCTCGTCCGACGTGAGCCGGTAGCCGACACCACGCACGGTCTCGATGTAGCGCGGCTGCGTCGTGCTGTCGCCGAGCTTTCGTCGCAGGTTCGCGATATGCGTCTCGATCGCCCTCTTGTCCGGCTCGCTCACGTAGTCGTTCGAGCCCGGTGGCGCGGCGCGCAGTCCTCGGGCGAGATCGGCTTTGCTGCACACCCGCTTCCCGGCCTCCAGCAGCATCGCGAGCAGGTCGAACTCGGTCGGTGTGAGCTCTATCCGTCGCTGCCCGATCAAGACCAGTCGCGTGTCGAGGTCGAGGCTGAGATCGCGGTGCACCCTGCCACGCCATGTCAGGACCGTCGCTCCGTCCGGCGCCTGCTCGGCGCCGGGATCGGACCGGCCGTTGTCCGGCAGTCGAGGGCTGGGCACGCGGGCGTCGGCGACACCGGGGGCTGGAAGCCGCGGACGCCGCAGAAGGGCCTCGATACGGGCGCGGAGCTCGCGCGGGCGGAAGGGTTTGACCAGGTACTCGTCCGCTCCCGAGGTGAGCCCGAGGACCACGTCGGACTCTTCGGAGAGTGCGGAGAGCATCATGATGAAGGTGTCGCTGACCCGCCGGATCCGTCGGGCGACCTCGAAGCCGTCGATGCCGGGAAGGTTGATGTCGAGGGTCGTGATCACCGGATGGTGCTGTTCGACGGCAGCGAGCCCCTCGACGCCGGAGCCCGTGAGGATCGTCTCGAAGCCGGCCGCGAGGAACACCTCGTCCAGGAGTGATCGCACGTCGGGATCGTCTTCGATGATCACGGCGACGAGTGCGGGCGTCGACGTCGAGGTCATGCGGCGCCCTCGCGCACGATCGTGACGATCCTCGGCGCATCCGAATCGAGCTCCGAAGGGTCGAGGTCGTCCGAGGAGCCCACAGGCCGCTCGACCTCGATGTCCCACCAGGAGTCGGCCAGCTCCTCGGCCATGCCTCTGCCCCACTCGACCACCACGACGGAGCGCTCGAGGTCGAGGTCGAGGTCGTCGAGCTCCGCCGCCGAACCGAGGCGGTAGGCATCGACGTGCACCAGTGGCGCTCCGCCGACCAGCGAGGGATGCGTGCGGGCGATCACGAAGGTGGGGCTCTGCACGGGACCGCGCACCCCCAGCCCTTCGGCGAGCCCGCGGGTGAAGGTGGTCTTCCCCGCTCCGAGCGGACCCGTCAGGACGAGGAGGTCGCCGGCTTCCAGCTGTTCGCCGATGCGCAGGCCCAGCTGCTCCATCTCCTCGGCGGTCGCGATCTCCCGACGACCGAGGAACGCGGCGTCCACGCTCACGAGGCCCGCCGGGGCACGCGGGGACCGATGCGGGTGACGATCTCGTAGTTGATGGTGTCGGCGGCATCGGCCCAGTCCGCCGCTGACGGCACGCCGAGGGTGGGGTCTCCGAACAAGACGACCTCGTCGCCGATCGAGACCGGGGTGTCTCCGACGTCGACGACGAACTGATCCATCGCGATGCGTCCGACGTTCACGAACCGGCGTCCGCCGATGGAGACCGGGAGCTTCCCCGACGCGTTGCGCGGCACCCCGTCGGCGTATCCGAGAGGCACGAGGACCAGCGTCGTGTCGCGGTCCGTGCGATGGTCGTAGCCATAGGAGACGCCCGTCCCGGCCGGCACTCTGCGCACGGCGGCGATCGCCCCCCGCAGCGTCATCGCCGGACGCAGGCCGAGCTCGGCGGAGCTGCGATCGTCGAACGGCGAGAGGCCGAAGAGCCCCACGCCGATGCGCACCGCATCCAGACGCATCTCCGGCAGGTCGATGGCAGCCGCGGTCGCGGCGATGTGCCGGATCTCGGGGTGGATGCCGAAGGACGCCGCCGCAGCGACCCCCTCTTCGAACTTCGCGAGCGCTGCTCTGTCGTCTTCCGCCGAGGTGTTGGAGAGGTGACTGAACAGTCCGACGATGCGAAGGCGTCCGATGCGTTCGAGGCCCGCGGCCTCGGCGAGCACACGCCCCCAGTCCGCCGGGGCGATGCCGTTGCGCGACAGACCGGTCTCGAACTTCAGGTGCACCCCCACCGGGCGGTCGACCGCAGCAGCGGTCGCGGCCGCCTCGAGCTGATCGAACGACGAGATCCCGACTTCGATGTCGTGGGCCGCCGCCTGCTCGAACCGCTCCCCCGGAGCATGCAGCCACGCCATGATCGGTGCATGCACACCCTGCCGGCGCAGCTCGAGCGCCTCGGGGATCTCGGCGACGCCGATGCGGGTGGCACCGGCCGAGAGCGCCGCGACCGCAGCCATCGCCGCACCGTGCCCGTAGGCATCGGCCTTCACGACGGCGATCACCTCGACGCCGGTCAGGCGTCGGAAGTGCCGCACGTTGTCGGCGATCGCGTCGAGGTCGATGCTCGCTTCACGGAAGGGGGCGGTCACAGCGGTGCTCCTTCGGCGACGACGAACGCCGCGGCGAGACCGGCGTCGTGGGTGAGGGTGAGATGCAGCGTGAGGATGCCCCGTTCTTCGACGACCGCGGCCGTCGACCCGGACAGCACGAAGTGCGGTCGCCCCGAGGGCTCGGAGGCGATCTCGATCTCGGTCCAGTGCACGCCGTCCGAACCGCCGAGCGCCTTGATCAGCGCCTCCTTGGCGGCGTAGCGCGCGGCGAGTGAGGGAAGACGGAGAGTGCGCTCGGAAGGGGCGAAGAGCCGCTCACGCAGCCGCGGAGTCCGCTCCATCGTGCGCTCGAACCGTGGGATGTCCACGAGGTCGATGCCGGTGCCGATGATCACCCGTTCAGCCTACCGAGCGTGCGTTCGGTTGAAATCGCCCAAATGGCTCCGTTCCCGTGGAAACGAAGCCATTCCGGTGATTCGAGAAGAGTCTTACTCGACGGTGACGGACTTGGCGAGGTTGCGCGGCTGGTCGACGTCGAGGCCCTTGGCCGTGGCCAGTGCCATCGCGAAGATCTGCAGCGGCACGACGGCGAGCAGCGGCTCGAACATCGCCCCGGCGAGCGGGATGTGGATGACCTCGTCGGCGAACGGCAGCACCGCTGCGTCGCCCTCCTCGGCGATCACGATCACCCGGGCACCGCGCGCGCGGATCTCCTGGATGTTCGAGACGACCTTGGAGTGCACGAGTGCCGAGTGACGCGGGGAGGGGACCAGCACGAACACCGGCTGCCCCGGCTCGATGAGCGCGATCGGACCGTGCTTGAGCTCACCGGCGGCGAAGCCCTCGGCGTGGATGTAGGAGATCTCCTTGAGCTTGAGTGCACCCTCGAGCGCGATCGGGTAGCCGACGTGGCGCCCCAGGAACAGCACCGAACGCGTGTCCGCCATCCATCCGGCGAGCTGGGTGACGTGCTCCTGCTCGCTCTCGAGCACCTTGGCGATCTTCTCCGGAAGCGCGGCGAGCTCTGCGACGTCGACCGAGGCGTCGGCGATCGCGCCGCGCACCCGCCCCATGTGCAGGCCCAGCAGAAGGAGCGCGGTGATCTGCGCGGAGAACGCCTTGGTCGAGGCCACAGCGACCTCGGGTCCGGCGTGGGTGTAGACGACGGCATCCGACTCGCGCGGGATCGTGGCGCCCTGCGTGTTGCAGACCGACAGCGTGCGCGCGCCGCGTTCGCGGGCGTACTTCACGGCCATCAGGGTGTCCATGGTCTCGCCCGACTGGCTGATCGACACCACGAGCGTGTCGGCGCCGATCACCGGGTCGCGGTAGCGGAACTCGTGGGCGAGTTCGACGTCGACGGCCACGCGTGCCCACTGCTCGATCGCGTACTTGCCGACCAGCGCCGCGTAGGAAGCAGTGCCGCAGGCGGTGATGATGACCCTGTTGATGCCCACGAAGAGCTCGTCCAGTCCGTCGAGCTCGGGGATGACGACCTGGCCGTCGTGGATGCGCCCGCGGATCGTGTTGGCGACGGCCTCGGGCTGCTCGGCGACCTCCTTGGCCATGAAGCTCGACCATCCGCCCTTCTCGGCGGCGGCGGCATCCCAGGACACGTCGAACGGCTCGGGCTCGACGGGCGTGCCGGCGAAGTCCATGACGGTGACGGACTCCGGCGTGATCGAGACGATCTGGTCCTGGCCGATCGCGAGCGCCTTGCGCGTGTACTCGATGAACGCGGCGACGTCGGAGCCGAGGAAGTTCTCCCCTTCGCCGAGGCCGATCACGAGCGGGGAGTTGCGACGGGCGCCGACCACGAGGCCGGGGTGGTCCTGGTGCATCGCCAGCAGGGTGAACGCGCCCTCGAGGCGGTTCACGATGCTGCGGAAGGCCAGCTGCAGGTCGCCGCCGTTGCCGGCGTACTCGCGTCCGAGCAGGGCAGCGGCGACCTCGGTGTCGGTCTCGCTGCGGAACACCACGCCGTCGGCGAGGAGCTCGTCACGCAGTGCGGAGAAGTTCTCGATGATGCCGTTGTGGATGACGGCGAGCTTGTCGTCGTCTGCCAGGTGCGGGTGCGCGTTGCCGTCGGTCGGCCCTCCGTGCGTCGCCCAGCGGGTGTGTCCGATCCCGGTCGACCCATCGGGCAGAGGCGCGTCGGCGAGCGAGTCGCGCAGCACGGCGAGCTTGCCCGCCTTCTTGCGCATGCCGAGCACGCCGTCTCCGTCGATGACGGCGACACCCGCGGAGTCGTATCCGCGGTACTCGAGGCGGGCGAGGCCTGCGAGAAGGATGTCCTGGCTGGGGCGCGGGCCCACGTATCCGACGATTCCACACATGGGATCAAGAGTAAGACGGTTTTTTTGCGAGTCGTCCGTACATTCTTCGGACGGCGACGGTCCGGCTGCGGCCTCAGAGTTTGCGCAGCAGCACCGTCTCGACATCGTGGTCGGCGCCCTTGCGCAGCACGAGCCGTGCGCGGTGCCGCGTGGGCATCACGTTCTCGACGAGGTTGGGCATGTTGATCTCGTTCCAGTAGCCGAGGGCCGTGGTGATCGCCTCCTCGTCGGTGAGGTGCGCGAACACGTTGAAGTACGAGGACGGGTTGCTGAAAGCGGCCTGACGGAGCGCGAGGAAGCGGTCGACGTACCACTTCTCGATGTGCGAGGTGTCGGCGTCGACGAAGATCGAGAAGTCGAACAGGTCGCTCACGGCGACATCGTTCGGAGCGGGCGGCGGCTGCAGCACGTTCAGTCCCTCGACGATCACGACGTCGGGCCGGCGCACGACGACGTTCGCATCCGGCACGATGTCGTAGCGCATGTGGGAGTAGAACGGGGCCCGCACCTCGGTGGCGCCACTCTTGACCTCGGTGAGGAACTCGATCAGCGCTCGACGGTCGTACGACTCGGGGAACCCTTTGCGATCCATGATGCCGCGGCGCTCGAGCTCGGCGTTCGGGTACAGGAATCCGTCGGTGGTGACCAGCTCCACCCGAGGCGTTCCCGGCCAGCGGCTCATGAGCTCGCGCAGCAGACGGGCGATGGTGGACTTGCCCACAGCCACGGAACCGGCGACGCCCACGACGAACGGCGTCGTGGTGTCATCTTCCTGGAGGAACGACGAGGTGGCGGCGCCCAGTCGCTTCGTCGCGGTCGCGTACAGACTGAGCAGACGGCTCAGCGGCAGGTACACCTCGCGCACCTCGGTGAGGGAGAGGCGGTCCCCGATGCCGCGGAGCTCGACGACCTCGGTCTCGGTGAGCGGCTGGTCGAGCCCGGCCGCCAGGCGCGCCCACTCCGCGCGTCCGATCTCCCGATAGGGCGACAGTGGCAGCGTGGGGTCGGCGGTGGTCACGGAGTACATCGTATCGGGGGGCGAGTAGTCTCTTTCCGTGCGCCTGGGAGTCCTCGACATCGGATCCAACACCGTCCACATGCTGGCGGCCGACGTCCGCCCCGGCGGACGGCCGCTCGCGACGACGAGCGACAGGACGGTGCTGCGCCTCATGCGCTACCTCACGCCCGACGGCTCCATCTCGGAAGAAGGCGTCGTCGCCCTCGTGGCCGCGGTCGCGCAGGCGCGGCGTGTGGCGGAGAGCGAGCGCGTCGACGCGCTGCTGGCCACGGCGACGAGCGCCGTCCGCGATGCGCGCAACGGGGCCGAGGTCATCGCCCGCATCGAAGCGGCTCTCGGCCAGCCCCTGCAGGTGCTCGATGGGGAGACCGAGGCCGAGCTGACATTCCTGGCGGTACGACGCTGGTTCGGCTGGTCGGCCGGACAGATCCTGCTCCTCGACATCGGCGGCGGTTCACTCGAGATCGCCGCAGGCGCGGAGGAGATGCCCGACGCCGCGGCATCCGTCCCCCTCGGCGCCGGGCGCATGACGGTGCAGTTCCTGCCGAACGATCCTCCGGGCGAGAGCGATGTGGAGCGGCTGCGCGCCCACGCGGCGACGACTCTGGCCGATGTCCTCCCGCGGTTCGTCGCGCTCCCCCGGCCCGATCACGTCGTGGGGTCGTCGAAGGCCATCCGTTCTCTGGCCCGACTGGTCGGCTACCCGGCACCGGGGTGGTCCGGAAGCGAGCGGATGCTGCTCCCCCGGGCGTCGCTCGGATCGTGGATCCCACGCCTCGCACGCCTTCCCGCCTCCGCGCGTCAGGAGCTGCCGGGCATCACACCGGATCGCACGTTCCAGATCGTGGCGGCCGCCGTGTCGTTGCACGCCGCGATGACCGCCTTGGACGTCGACGAGCTCGAAGTGTCGCCGTGGGCGCTGCGTGAAGGCGTGCTGCTGCGGTACATCGAGCAGCTGGGTTGGAACGACTCCCGACGCTGAGCGACCGGTCGCACGGAGGGACAGGCTCTGTTGCCGCCTCCGTCGCCGCCGGTATCCTCTGACCAAGCGAGCACCTCCCCCGGCCGGTCGGAACAGGACGCGGGAGGCACGAGCCCGGCGAGCACCGGCCCAGGGTCGAGGCCGCCCCATGGTCATCGGCGTCGGGGGAGGCTGTGTGAGTCCGGGAGATGTGAGAGAGATCGGCTCAGGAGAGCTGCTCTCACACGGCGTGCATGTCGTCGACGAACGTACGACGATCACGTCGACGCAGCGAACGACCGGCCCCGTGCTCCTGCTGTCGATGCAGGGCGCAGCCCACGAACTGTCCATAGACACCGTCACCGCACGCCCCGACCACGCCGTGTTCGCCTTCGTCGATGCACCCGGACTCGTGACGAAAGAGCACAACGGCCCGTGGATGCCGGTCGGGAGCGGGCTCGTGATGGCGCCGTCCGGGATCGCCCAGCACGTGCGCTGCGCAGGCTCCTGGAGCATCACCGCCGCGTGTGTTCCCCAGGCCGCGCTCGGAGCATTCGTCGCGGCGCTGCCCGCCACCGCTCAGGTCCTCGAGGAGCGGCGCCCGCTGGACCGCGCGATGCAGGCCTTCGTCGAACAGGTCTTGGCCGTCGACGACACGGCGACCGCGATCGAACGCTACGCGATCGAGCGCCTGATCGTGGAGATGAGCGGAGCCATCCTGCTCGACCGCATCGACGGGGCATCCGGGCACCGTTCCCCCCACGCCGCTCTGCGCGACAAGGCGGTCGCTGTCATCGCGCATCAGTGCAGCGATCCCGCACTGAACCCCGCACGGGTCGCCCGCGAAGTGCGATCGTCGCTGCGTCAGCTGCAGCTGGTCTTCGCGGAGGCGGAGAACAGCGTGGCCTGCGAGATCAGGCGCCAGCGGGCGCGTCTGGCCAAGTCGCTCCTGCTCGACAGCCGGTTCGACTCGCTCAGCATCGAGCAGATCTCGCAGCGTGCCGGCTTCCCCTCACCCATCAGCCTGCGTCGCGCACTCGAGGAAGAGTACGGCGCCACCCCCCGTGCGCTTCGCGCGCACCGCGAGGCCGCGCAACGCCCCCAGAACGAGACGGCCGACCGCTGAACACAGCGGTCGGCCGTCACTGAATCTGTGCGGACGTCAGAGCGACAGGCGCTCCTGCACCACCGCCGCGAGGCGTCCGGCATAGGCATGCACCGACTCTGCGTCGGCCGCCTCCACCATCACACGCACCAGCGGCTCGGTGCCGGACTTGCGCAGCAGCACGCGTCCGGAATCACCCAGCTCGATCTCGACGTCGCGCACGGCCTGCTGCACGACCTCGTCGTCGGAGACGCGGTCCTTGTCGACATCGCGCACGTTGATGAGAACCTGCGGGTAGATGGTCATCACCGATGCGAGCTCGGCGATCGACTTCTTCTGCCGCGCCATCTCGGCCACCAGGTGCAGGCCTGTGAGGATTCCGTCACCCGTGGTGGCGTACTCGCTCATGATGACGTGACCGGACTGCTCGCCGCCGAGCGCGTAGCCGCCCTCGTTCATGTCCTCGAGCACGTAGCGGTCTCCGACAGCGGTCTGTCGGACGGTGATCCCGTGCTCGCGCATCGCGACATGCAAACCGAGGTTGCTCATCACCGTCGCGACGAGGGTGTCGTCGGTGAGGTGACCGCGCTCCTTCATGGACACCGCGAGGATGGCCATGATCTGGTCACCGTCGATGTGGTTTCCCTCGGCATCCACCGCGAGGCACCGGTCGGCGTCGCCGTCGTGGGCGATGCCGATGTCGGCGCCCAGACGCACGACGGCCTCGGCGAGGTTGTCGAGGTGGGTCGAGCCGACACCGTCGTTGATGTTCCAGCCGTCGGGGTCTGCCCCGATGACGGTCACCTCGGCGCCGGCGTCGCGGAACGTCTCCGGTGAGACGCCGGATGCCGCGCCGTGGGCGCAGTCGAGCACCACGTGGATGCCGTCCAGGCGGTTCGGGAGCGATCCGAGCAGGTGCACCACGTAGCGGTCCTCGGCGTCGGAGAACCGATCGATGCGACCGACTCCGGCACCCGTCGGGCGCAGCTTGTCGCCAGCCATGGCCTCTTCGATGCGCTGCTCGACCACGTCGGGAAGCTTGCGGCCTCCGCGGGCGAAGATCTTGATCCCGTTGTCGGGCGCAGCATTGTGCGACGCCGAGATCATCACGCCGAAGTCGGCGTCACGGTCGGCGACGAGGAATGCGAGGGCGGGCGTCGGAATGACTCCCGCCTCGAGCACGTCGACTCCGGAAGAGGCGAGACCCGCGGCGACGGCCGCGGCGATGAAGTGTCCGGAGACCCGGGGGTCTCGGGCGACCACTGCGGTGAGTCGCTTGCCTTCGGCCTTGCGAGCCTCCGCAGTACGGCCCTGGCCCAGGACGACAGCAGTCGCCTGGGCCAGGGTGAGCGCCAGGTCGGCGGTGAGGATGCCATTGGCGAGTCCTCGCACACCGTCCGTGCCAAAGATCGGCATCGGAGCAGTTGACCTTAACGCTTCGAGTACTGAGGCGCCTTACGGGCCTTCTTGAGTCCAGCCTTCTTGCGCTCCTTGACGCGAGCGTCGCGCGAGAGGAAGCCGGCCTTCTTCAGGGTCGGGCGGTTGTTCTCCTCGTCGATGCCGTTCAGCGAACGAGCGATGCCGAGGCGAAGCGCACCGGCCTGGCCCGAGGGGCCGCCGCCGGAGATGCGCGCGATGACGTCGTAGGCACCGGCGAGGTTCAGCACGGTGAACGGGTCGTTGATCAGCTGCTGGTGCAGCTTGTTCGGGAAGTAGTCCTCGATCGTGCGGCCGTTGACCGTGATCGTTCCCGAGCCGGGGACGATGCGCACGCGGGCGATGGCCTGCTTGCGACGGCCGACAGCGGCACCCGGGACGCTGAGGACGGGGCGGGGAGCCGCCTCGACCACGTCGGTCTCGGGAGTCGACGTCGAGAAGTTCTGGGGGGTTTCGGTGGTGTCCTGGATGTCAGCCACGAGTATGTCCTTTAAGTCTTACGGCGCTTACTGGGCGACCTGGTCGAGGGTGTACGGCGTCGGCTGCTGCGCGGCGTGCGGGTGCTCAGCACCGACGTACACCTTGAGCTTGGACAGCTGCTGGCGGCCGATGCTGTTCTTGGGGAGCATGCCACGGATGGCCTTCTCGACAGCGCGGACCGGGTTCTTCTCGAGGAGCTCGGCGTAGGTGACCGACTTCAGGCCGCCCGGGTAACCGGAGTGGCGGTAGGCCATCTTCTTCTGGAGCTTCTGACCGGTGAGCGCAACCTTCTCCGCGTTCACGATGATGACGAAGTCACCCGAGTCGATGTGGTTGGCGAAGGTCGGCTTGTGCTTGCCACGCAGGAGCGTAGCGGCGTGCGAGGCCAGACGGCCGAGAACGACGTCGGTGGCGTCGATGACGACCCAATCGCGCTGGACTTCGCCAGCCTTGGGGGTGTAAGTGCGCGTCACGATAGTGCTGCTTTCTTGTGTCGAACGGAGAAGTTCGTGAATCCCACTCCGGGGTGGTTCTTCCCGACAGGGAGGAACACGCCAGTGGAGGGCTCACGTTCGGACGATGCCCCTTCTCCGCGAGCGGGGAAAGGCACCAAAGAGAAATCATACGCCACGCCGTGCCGTATGCCCAAACCACGGGCTCAGTCGGGCTTGACCGTCACGAGGATCGGCCGGTGATCGCTCGCCCCCTGCGGCAGGGTCGTGATGCGCTCGATCTCGAACCCCGTGGAGGTGGCGAAGTCGTAGTGCCCGCGGAAGACGCGGTAGCGCGTGTAGGTGTGGTCGTCGCTGAGAGAGAGCGCGTACCCGTGGTCGCGCACGGCCTGGCCGAGGTTCTCCTTGAAGATCGGGTAGTTGTAGTCCCCCACCATCAGCTGGGGCAGACCTTCGCCGAGTGCCGCGAGCTCGGTGAGCGCGGCACGGATCTGGTGGCGTCGCAGGGAGTTCAACGCGGTCAGCGGTGCTGCGTGGAACGAGGCGACGATGAAATCCTGGCGGTCGTCGATGTCGCTCAGCCGCGCACCGAGCACGCGCTCGTGCGCCGGTTTCGCGATGCGGTCGTGCAGCGACTTCTTGAGGCCGAGCATGCGGATCGCCTGCAGGCGGAACGTGCTCGCGCGATAGAAGAGCGCGAGTCCGAGGCGGTTGCCCTGGGTGGCGTCCGCGAGCACGAGATCGCCGATCTGCGCCGGCAGCTCGGGCACGTCGCACTCCTGCAGGCAGAGGATGTCGGGATCATGCTCGCGCACCAGCGCCGCGAGTTCGCCGGCGGCCCGGTGCTTCTGGAGGTTGTACGAGATGACCTTCATGACCGTTCCACGCTACTCGCCCCTGCTGTGCCCCGGCTCCGGATCGTCACCGTATCCCCGCGGATTCCGATAACGCCCTCACCGAGAGCACGCGCACATCACGATGTCTGCGACGCTGCAGGTCGGTGCCGTCATCTCAGCCGCTCGCTCCGTCGCGACGGGCGCGGGTCTGAGTGGCACGGGACGAGAGCAGCTCGTCTGCGGGGTAGCCGACCTCGGTGAGGATCAAGCCGCGAGCGGCCAGCACCTTGAACTCGCTGGTCCTGGTGAGCGCATCGCGCAGCACCACGAGGTCGTCGACGTCGAGGCGCCCCTCGCCCACGGCCACGCAGGCGCCCACGAGCGCGCGCACCATGCTGTGACAGAACGCATCGGCCTTGACCTCGGCGACGAGCACGCCGTCGGCATCGCGCTCCCAGCGGTAGTCGAGCAGGGTGCGGATGGTCGTCGCCTCCTGACGCGGCTTGCAGTACGCCGCGAAGTCGTGCAGTCCGATCAGGGTCCTCGCCGCGGCATCCATCGCACGTTCGTCGAGGCGACCGCGGACGACGGTCGTGTCGTGGCGGCGTAGCGGATCGTAGCCCGCCTGACCATCGGCGAGACGGTAACGGTAGCGTCGCCAGACGGCGGAGAACCGGGCGTCGAACCCCTCAGGAGCGATCGACGTGCGGGTCACGGTGACATCGGAGTAGGCGCCGAGCACTCCCCGCATGCGCCCGGCGATGGTCTCGGCTGGTTCCAGCGGTGCACGCCCCTGCCTCGCTTCGATGCGCGACCACTGCTTCTCGTCGAGGTCGACGTGCGCGACCTGCCCGCTCGCATGCACTCCGGCGTCGGTGCGGCCGGCCACCACGAACTGCACGTCGGAGCCGACGATGCGCGCGAGCGCCGCTTCCAGCGTCCCCTGCACCGTGCGGAGAGTCGGCTGCTTCGCCCACCCGCGGAAGTGGGTGCCGTCGTAGGCGATGTCGAGACGGATGCGCACGCAGCAAGCCTAGGACAAGCGCCCGGTACCATCGGGCGACCGTCAGCGCTCGACCAGGATGCCGTCCTCATCGCTGTAGAGATGCGCCCCGGGTCGGAACACCACTCCAGCGATCACGAGCGTGACGTCGAGCTCGCCCGCACCGAGCTTGGCGCTCTTGCGCGGATTGGTGCCCAGCGCCTTGACGCCGAGGTCGAGCGCATCGATCGCGACGCGGTCGCGGATCGCCCCGTTGATCACGACACCCGCCCAGCCGTTCGCCACCGCTGACGCCGCGATCAGGTCACCCATGAGCGCCGTCTCGAGCGAGCCTGCACCGTCGACGACGAGCACGGCGCCCGCACCGGGTGTCGCCAGCACGGACTTCACGAGCGCGTTGTCCTCGAAACAGCGGACGGTGCGGATCGGACCGTCGAATGCCGACCGGCCGCCGAACGATCGCAGCTGCAGCGAGAGCGACTGGATCCCCTCTTCGAGCTCGTCGTAGAGATCCGCCGTCGCGACCGGCATCCTCAGATGCCTCCGTCGATGGAACGGATCGTCACGGCGGGCTCGTCCGGCACCATCACCTGGGTCTCCCGGTTCAGGCTCTCACCGCGGAAGAACCGCTTCGATCGAGGGAACAGGTACCAGAGGAACATCAGCACCAGGCCGAAGGCCAGCGAGCCGACGCCGATCACGAACGTGCCGCCGATGCCGAACAGGACCGTGTAGCCGTAGTCGACGTCCCACATGTCGATCGCCGACTGGATGAACGCCCAGGCCAGCATGAGCCCGCCCAGCAGCGGGAACAGGCCCTTGAAGAAGAACTCGCGGGCGGAGGAGGTCAGATCCTTGCGGAAGTACCAGACGCAGGCGAACCCGGTGATGGCGTAGTAGAACGCGATCGCGAGCCCCAGCGAGAGGATCGAGTCCTGAAGGATGTTGTCGCTGATCAGCGTCATCCCGACGTAGTAGAGCGACGCGACCACGCCCATCACGATGGTCGAGAACGACGGGGTCTTGTAGGTCGGGTGCACCTCCTTGAACCGGGCGGGCAGAGCGCGGTACACACCCATCGCGAGCGTGCCGCGAGCGGTGGGGAGGATCGTGGTCTGGGTCGACGAGATCGCCGAGATGATCACCGAGACCACCAGCACCCAGCCGAACGGTCCGAGCAGCCCGTCCTTGATCACCAGGAAGAAGTCGTCGGCGTTCGCCTCGTTGCCCAGGCCCGTGCCGTCTTCTCCGAGACCGGCGTACATCATGGCCGCGATGGTCACGGCGACGTAGGTGAACAGCAGGATCACGGTCGTCAGGAGCGCTGCGCGGCCCGGAATGCGCTTCGGGTCCTTCGTCTCCTCGTTCAGGGCGAGACAGGTGTCCCATCCCCAGTAGATGAAGAGTGCGAGCAGGATGGCCTCGGTGAACCCCGACCAGTCGGTGAACGCGAACGGGTTCATCCACTCCCAGTCGAACGGGGTCGGATTGGGTGCGGTGCCGGCGAAGAACTGCCAGAGCGCGGTGACGACGAAGATCGCGAGCGCGAGGTACTGGATGCCGAGCAGGATGTTCTGGATGCGCTCGCCGATCTCGACCCCGCGCCAGCTGACCCAGGTCATGGCCGCGATGAAGAGCACGGCCACCACGACGACCCGCCAGTCGTTGTTCTCCAGGTCCTGCCCGATCAGCGACCAGAAGTAGACCGAGGCGATCTGGGCCAGGTTGGCGAGCACGACCATGCCGGCCACAGCCACACCCCAGCCGCCCATCCAGCCGACCCACGGGCCGAAGGCCTTGGTCCCCCAGGTGAAGGTCGTCCCGCAGTCGGGGACCGCGTTGTTGAGCTCGCGATAGGCGAAGGCGATCAGGAGCATCGGGACGAAGGCGATGATGAAGGCGATCGGCGCCTGGGCGCCCACAGCGAGCACCACGAAGCCGAGCGTCGCGACGAGCGAGTAGACGGGCGCCGTCGAGGCGAGACCGATGACGGTCGAGCCCCAGAGCCCCAGTGTTCCCGCAGCCAGACCCTTGCCGTCGGGTCGTTCCAGATGAATCGGCGTCGTTGCTGCCATGTCAGAACAGTAGAGCCACCGCGGTTATCGCGTCAACGGGTTTCTTCGACCGTCTGAATCCGAAGCGCGGAATGGACCTTCACGACGGAATCCGTGGAATCAGGGCCTTTCGAGCATGCCGTCAGCGTGCTCGGCCACCCACTCCATCAACGGCAGCATCCTCTCCATCAGGTCACGCCCGAGCGGGGTCAGGCTGTACTCCACGTGCGGCGGCACGGTCGGGAGGGATTCCCGGTGCACCAATCCGTCGTCGGCGAGCGTACGCAGGGTGGAGGCGAGCATCTTCTCGCTGATGCCGTCGACTTCCCGTCGCAGCGCGCCCCAGCGGTGGGTGCCGTCGGACAGGCAGGAGAGCACGAGAACGCCCCACTTGCTCATGATGTGATCGAGGATGACGCGCGTGCCGCAGTTCTGATCGAAGACGAACGGAGTGGATTCCTTTATCTGCGCGAAACTAACCGTCATGTGGGTACCTTACTTCAAAGTGGGTACCCGCTGGATGGAATGCGGGATGCCCGCTCTCGGGTTGTCGAGGATGTCACTTACGAAAGGACCCTCATGACCATCCTCGTCACCGGTGCGACCGGCAACCTCGGCCGTCTCATCATCGCCGGCCTCCTCGAGCGCGGCGCCGACCCGCAGTCGATCGTCGCCGGAGCTCGCAACACGGCCAAGGCCGCCGATCTGGGCGTGCGTGTCGTGCACCTCGACTACACCGACGCCGCCTCGGTCGCGACCGCCGTCGAGGGTATCGACACCGTCGTGCTGGTCTCCGGCTCCGAGGTCGGTCAGCGCGTCGCCCAGCACCGAGCGGTCATCGATGCGGCGAAGGCCGCCGGCGTCTCGAAGCTCGTCTACACGAGTGTGCCGAAGGCCACCACGAGCGACCTGGTCCTGGCGCCGGAGCACAAGGCGACGGAAGAGCTCATCGCCGCCGCAGGTGTGCCCGCGGTGATCCTCCGCAACAACTGGTACACGGAGAACTACGTCGCCGACCTCACCCGCTCCGCCGAGACGGGCGTGCTCGCCGCCGGTGCCGGGGACGGACGTGTCGCCTCGGCGAGCCGCAGGGACTTCGCCGAGGCTGCGGCCGCAGTGGCGCTCGAAGACGGGCACATCGGCGAGGTGTACGAGCTGGCGGGCGACGTCGCCTGGACGTACTCCGACCTCGCTGCGACCTTCTCCGAACTGACCGGACGCGAGGTCTCGTATGTGCGTCTCGGCTTCGACGACCAGGTCGCGGCGCTGCGTGAGGCCGGCCTCGACGAGGGCACGGCCGGATTCGTCGCCGCGCTCGACGCCGGCATCAAGGACGGGGCACTCGCCGACACCGACGGCACGCTCGCGCGTCTGATCGGTCGCCCGACGACCCCGCTGCTCGAAGGACTGCGCGCCGCCTCCGCCTGATCGCTTCCGCAAGACCGAGTGCCGCCGTCCCCCCGGACGGCGGCACTCGGTGGTCGTAGGCACGGCGTCAGGAACCCACGTGCGCCTGCCCGTGCGCGCCGGCCTGCACGTGCGCGACCGTGAGCGTGATGCTCTCCCGCTGTATGCCGCGCGCCCCGAGCAATGCGTCGATGGCCGCGTGCACAGTGCGGAGGATCTCCGCGGACTTCGCGCCGGAGTCCACACCGAGCGTCGCCTCCACCGCCACCCCGTCGCCCGCGGCGACCACCGACACGATCGGCTCGTCGTCCTTGCGCACGCCGATCGCCTCGGCTCCCGCGCGCAGCAGGTTGGAGATCAGGGAACCCGATCGGTAGACGCTGCGAACGCCCGGCGTCGACCGCAGCGTCGCCTCGATCGCCGCGGCGAGCTCGTCGCGCTCCTCCGCCCTCATCGGCTCTCTCCCGCCCACGACGACACCTCCCGGACGTCCTTGATCGCGATGTCGATCGCGATCACGTTCAACTCGGTATGCGCGCGAAGGCCTCGATCGACCTCGGCCCGCAGCTCAGCGGCGACCTTCGGGATCGACTGACCGTGCAGAGCGCTCGCGTCGATCTCGATCCGGATCGGCGCACCCGCCTGCGTCACGTCCCCGTCGAGTCGACAGCGCCCGACGAGGAGTCCCGGCACGGCATTCTCCGCAGAGCGGATGAGGCCGCGCACCGCTCCCTCGGTGATCGCGAGATCCACGTGCGGATCCGGTGACTCGAAGGGGATGCGGCGTCCGGCGCGCGCATCCATCGCGATGCCGCTGAGGATGCGATCGACCCAGTTCTCGTCGACCGGGGGTTCGGCTGCGGCTTCTGCGGCGATGAGCTCAGCACCGAGCCCCTGCAGCCGTTCCAGTGCGTCCAGCGCCAGCTGACAGCCGGGCGACTCGTCGATCGAGCGATCGGCGGGCTGTCGCCCCGCGTCGAGATAGTCGGTGAGCTCGTCGAGCGTGTGCCCGTCGAGATCGGTCGGTTCCAGGCCGAGCCGGCGGACTTCGCGAGTCTCTCTCTCGTCGGTCATCGCCACTCCTCCATCCGTACGATCATGTATTTCCGGGCCCGCGCGAGCAGGCCGCGCGCGGTCGAGACGGGGATGTCGAGCTCCTCGGAGATCTCCTCGTAGGAGTATCCGCCGATCTCCCGCAGCACCCAGCATTCGCGCTGCGCATCCGGCAGCTCTCGAAGCGCTGCCCCGAGGGCGGCGACGCCCGCACGCGCCTCGACGACCGCGGTCGGTGAGGCATGCAGCGGAGCCGGACGGTCGATCGAATCGATGTCGACGGCCGGGCGGATCGCGCGGATGCGATCCACGGCCTTCCGGCTCACGATCCTCATCAGCCAGCTCTTGACCTTGGCCGGATCCTCGAGTTCGCCGAACCGCTGCCAGGCGGTGACGAAGGACTCCTGCACGATGTCGTCCACATCCGCGGATGCATTCAGCATCCGCTGTGTGTACGCGCGCATCATGGGCGTGTGCCTGCGCACGAGCACCGCGAAGGCCTCGACGTCGCCGTCCATCGCGCGTCCGGCGACGATGCCGTCGTCCGCGTGTTCGAGCGCTGTGCGAAAGCGTTCGTCTTCCATCTACCCCACCCCTCGATCCGATCCCCTGAGGGATTCGGAACAGATGCCCCAACGGATCGGATCATTGTTCACCCGCCTGTGAGGGATCGGGGAGAGGCCGTACGGGCCCCTCCCCCGCCTCGTCACTTCTTGAACGCATCCTTCACGTTCTCGGCGGCATCGCGGACGTTGCCCTTGGCCTGCTCCGCCTTGCCCTCGGCGACGAGCTTGTCGTCATCGATGACCTTGCCGACGGTCTCCTTCGCCTTGCCCGCGATCTTCTCGGCTGCGGCCTTGATCTTGTCTTCAGCGCTCATGGCTTCTCCTTCTCCTTCTCCACCGACCCCGCATCTCGGGGCCGAGTCCTCGACGAGGCGGCTTATGCCGTCGGTGCCTCGTCCCTGTCTGCGGTGTCGCCTTCGTCATCCGAGGGGACGTGTACGTCGTCGATGGTGACGTTGACCTCGACCACGCCCACCCCGACCAGATCGACCATGTCCCGGTGGATCGCCGCGCGGACGTCATCCGCGACCTTCTGCAGCGAGACGGGGTACTCGGCGACGATCGTCACGTCGACGGTGATCTGTGCTTCGCCGACCGCGACGCTGATCCCCTGCGAGAGGTCGGTCGTGTTGAGCGCGTCCCGAATCGCGCCCACCATGCGTGCGGCGCCCCCGCCGAGCGCATGGACTCCGCTGACGTCACGCGCAGCGATGCCGGCGATCTTCGCGACCACCGCATCCTCGATCGTGGTCGTCCCCACCGCAGCCCCCTGCGGCGGGGTGACGACCTGAATCTCGGGCTGGGTGCCACCTGTCGTGTTCGTCATCGTGAGCTCCTTCTTCCTCATGCCGCTCGCAGTGCGAAGCGCAGGTCGCGGTCGGCGACGCCACCACTAGGACGTATACCGAACGGCAGATGTCACAGATCCGTCGAAAGAAATCTCTGAAGTCCCCCGACGAACCGCTCACGGTGCACTCAAAGGTTGAGAGTGCAATATTGCACTCCATGACCGACAGTGCAGATTCCTTGCGAGAACAGCGCAAGCGAGAGACCTCCCGCGCCCTCACCGACGCCGCACGACGTCTGACGACGGAGAAGGGGTTCGCCGGGTTCACGATCGAGGAGGTGTGCGCCGAGGTCGGAGTCTCCCGCCGCACGTTCTTCAACTACTTCGAGAGCAAGGAGAATGCGGTCTTCGGGTTCGCGACGATCGACTCGTCCCAGGAGGCGCTCGAGGAGGAGTTCGCTGCCCGACGCGGAGACCTGCTCGACGACTTCCTCCGGTTGACGATCCGCCGCTTCGAGCTGTTCAACCCGGTCGAGGACGCCCCGGCGATGTTCGCTGTGATCGAGCAGGAGCCGCGTCTGCTCAAGGCCGCCTTCGAGCATCTCGCGAAGAACGAGAGGCGCGATGTGGGGCTGATCCTCCGCCGAACCGCCGAGACCGATCGCACCGCCGACGACGCCGCCGAGCTGCAGGCCGAGGTGGTCGTGCACACCGTCGGCGCGCTCGTGCGCATGAGCATGGACGAGCTGCTGCATCGCCAGTCGACCGAGCCGTTCACCGATCTCCTCACCCGACGCCTCGACGTCGCCCGCTCGCTCTACGCACCGTCACAGAAAGCGCACTGAATGTCCGCCACCGCCACGAAGGACACCCCCTTCCTGCTCACGAAGCGCCGCATCTGGATCATCTTCAGCGCCCTCATCGCGGGCATGCTGCTCTCCAGCCTCGACCAGACGATCGTGTCCACCGCCATGCCGACGATCGTCGGACAGCTCGGCGGCGTCGACCACCAGGTGTGGATCACCACCGCTTATCTCCTGGCCACCACGATCGTGATGCCCATCTACGGCAAGTTCGGCGACGTACTGGGTCGACGCACCCTGTTCCTCGTCGCGATCGCCCTGTTCACCCTGGCCTCGATCGGCTGCGCATTCGCCACCGATTTCTGGATGTTCGTCGTCTTCCGCGCCCTGCAGGGCCTCGGCGGTGGCGGCCTGATGATCCTGTCCCAGGCGATCATCGCCGACATCGTCCCTGCCAACGAGCGCGGCAAGTACATGGGGCCGCTCGGTGCGGTCTTCGGGCTGTCCGCCGTCGCCGGCCCGCTCCTCGGCGGCTACTTCGTCGACCACCTGACCTGGCAGTGGGCGTTCTACATCAACATCCCCGTCGGGATCGCGGCATTCATCATCGCGCTGGTCGCACTCAAGCTGCCGAGCAAGAAGGCCGAGAAGCCGATCGACATCTTCGGCGTCATCTTCCTCTCGATCGCGACCACGTGCCTGATCTTCTTCACGGACTTCGGCGGAGACAAGGAGTTCGGTTGGGACTCGCTCGCGACCTGGGCCTGGGGCGCCGGACTGGTCGTCGCCGCGACCGCCTTCGTGATCACCGAATCGCGGGTTCAGGACCCGATCATCCCGCTGAGCCTGTTCCGCAACCCGATCTTCGTCAACGCCACTGCGATCGGGCTGGTGCTCGGAATCGGGATGTTCGCGGCGATCGGCTTCGTGCCGACGTTCCTGCAGATGTCCTCCGGCACGTCTGCGGCGGAATCCGGACTGCTGATGATCCCGATGATGGTGGGGCTCATGGGCACGTCGATCTTCTCCGGAATCGCGATCTCGAAGACCGGCAAGTACAGGATCTATCCGATCCTCGGCACCATCATCACCGGCATCGCCATGGTCTCGATGACCACTCTGTCGGCATCGACGCCGATCTGGCTGATCTGCGTGTACCTGTTCGTGTTCGGCGCCGGGCTCGGCCTCATCATGCAGGTCGTCGTCCTGGTCGTGCAGAACGCGGTCCCGGCCGGCGAGATCGGCACCGCGACGAGCACGAACAACTACTTCCGCGAGGTGGGGGCATCTCTGGGAACCGCGGTGTTCGGGACGATCTTCACCACACGTCTGACCGAGAACCTGCTCGGCGTCTTCACCGGCGCCGGCGCCTCGCCCGAAGCCGCCTCCGAGGCCGCATCGACGATCGATCCGTCGACCCTCAACTCGCTGCCGGACGAGGTACGAGAGGGCATCGTCACCGCCTACGCGGACGCTCTCGCGCCGGTCTTCTGGTACCTCGTGCCGTTCATCGTGCTCGCGCTGCTGCTCTCGTTGTTCCTCAAGCAGATCCCGCTGTCGGATCAGGCAGGACTCGTCGCACGCGGCGAGGCCGTCAGTGGCGAGGAAGCCGAGAGGTTGGAGGCCGCACAGCGCGGGGTCGGGCGCGCAGACGGCGTCTCGGCGACCGCCGTCGCGGCCGATGCCGACCCGACGGACACCGACACCACACCGTTCACGCGCTGAGACGAGCGGCCCCTGCCCCGACGTGGGCAGGGGCCGCCGTCTGTCAAGGGGCTCCCCTTCCGGGCGTGGATCCCGCATTCTTCACCGTGGGGACAGCGAGGAGAATGATGGAGCACGATCCTGATCGCAGGTTCACGCTGGTCGAGGTCAGCGCGACCGACTGGACCATCCACGATCTGCAGTACCCGGAGAACGACCACCGTCGCGTCGTCTGCACGATCTTCGAAGACGCCCCGACCGAGGTCGAGGTCCTGTGGCGACGCGACCTGCCGCTCGCGTTGCGCTATTCCACGGCTGCCGACGTTCTCGAGGCCGTGCGCAGATTCCAGGACACCTCACGCGCCACACGTCCGATCCCGATCCCGCATATGCCTCCGGCGCGTGACCCGAGGGGGTTCCGCGGGTGAGCCGTCCGACACCCGCCGGATTCTCCGGATGGACGCTGACCGACGTCGTGCGACAAACTGACCGTTAGTCGGCCGCCCCCACGCGCCGACGGTCTGGAGCATCCCATGTCGACCCCCACGGACGCGTCCCCCTGGAAGAGGTTCTGGGAGAAGGGCGGCTGGTGGCGTGCGCTCGTCCTCGCTGCCGTGTACTTCGTGCTCTACGACCTGCTCTCGCTCGCGTTCACGCCCCTCGCCCTTCAGCTCGACGATCCGACCGGTGCCGCTGCGGTCGTCGTCTACTACGTCCTGCCGCTCGTCGTCGGCGGCCTGCTGCTCGTCGGCTTCATCGCGTCGGTCGGGTGGTGGCGCGACGTCTTCGGTCCGCAGCCGATCCGAGGACGGGGATGGATGTGGATCGCGATCGTCGTCGTGCTCCTGTTCAACATCCTGCGCTTCGCCACGATCGACTACGGCGACGTCGGATTCGACGTCGTGGCCAGCTGGCTGCTGGCCGGACTCCTCATCGGGTTCGCCGAAGAGGTGCTCACCCGGGGGCTGGTCGTCAACCTCGCCCGCAAGGCCGGATACCGCGAGATCGTGGCCGCGGTGCTCTCCGCCGCCGTGTTCGCCGGCCTGCACGCCGGGAACCTCCTGAGCGGACAGTCGGTGTTCGCGACCGCGTTCCAGCTCGTGTACACCTTCGCGTTCGGCATCCTGATGTACCTCGCGCTCCGGGTCACCGGGACGATCCTCGCGCCGATCCTGCTGCACGCCAGCACCGATCCGAGCATCTTCCTCCAGACCGCGCACCCTGCCGAAGGCGCTCTCACCGCGTTCGCCGGCTTCGGGAACATCGTCGTCATCGCCGCTGCGGCCGCGCTGATCTTCTTCATCCGCGGCCGCGTGGGCGACGCCGCCCCCTCCTTCACCGAGGACCGCGCCGCCTGACGGATGCCGAGCGGCCGCGGTCCCCTCGATCCTCAGGCTGATCGATCCCCCTCCGGCCAGTCGGTGACGACGACCTTGCCGATCGTGCGCGACGCCTCGACGATCTCGTGCGCCTGACGCATGGTCGCCGCATCCAGCGGCGTGAGGTGGGTCGTCACGGTGGTGCGCAGCGTGCCGTCGTCCACAAGCGCGGCGACGGCCTCCAGCAGATCGTGCTGGTAGTGGTCTGCGGGGTCGGTGACGGGCCTGGTGAACATGAGCTCCCAGTGCCAGGTCACGCTCTTCGCCTTGAGCGCGTCGATACTGCCACCGGTCTCGTCGATGGAGACCACCTGCCCGCGTGGACGGATGACGTCGGCGATCGCCCGGACGTTGCCAGGAGTGAACGACGTGAACACGTAGTCGACGCCGGCGGGAGCAATCGCCGAGACCTCGGAGACGAAGTCGCGACCCACGACGTGGTCGGCCCCCATCTGCCGCACCCACTCCGCGGTCTCAGGGCGGGAGGCCACCGCGATCACCTCGAGACGCGTGAGCGCCTTCGCGAGCTGGATGATGAGCGAGCCGACGCCGCCTGCGGCCCCGATCACGAGGAGCACGCCCTCGCTCTCCTGGGTGAGCGCGAGCCGGTCGAAGAGACTCTCCCACGCGGTGATGACGGTGAGGGGCAGAGCGGCCGTCTCGGCGACCGAGAGTGTGCGTGGGGCATGCCCGACGATGTTCTCGTTCACGAGGTGGAACCGGGCGTTGGTGCCGGGGCGGTCGATCTGACCCGCGTAGTACACGCGGTCCCCCACCGCGAAGCGCGTGGCCTCGTCGCCGACGGCCACCACGACTCCTGCCGCGTCGTACCCGAGGACCCGAGGCGCCCCGGTGGTGGCGGCTCCCGCACGCACCTTCACGTCGACGGGGTTCACCGAGACGCCCTGCACCTCGACGAGCACATCCCGTCCGGCAGGTCTCGGCACGGGAAGGAAGATGTCGCTGAGAGCGTCGGGGGCCGACACGGGACGCCTGCCGCGGGCGCCGATCGCGGGCATCCGCTCAGGGAGGGACAGCGGGGTGGAAGAGGATTCCGGAAGGTTCGTGGTTGCCATGCGCGCCACGCTATCCGAAGCCCTCTAGTTACCCGCAAGCGCTCCTAGTATCCAAAAGATACCGATCGCTGGCGCAGATCTCAACCTTCGTAGCTCCGCTGCGTCGACAGCGCCCACACCTGCTCGATCGGAGTGAACCCGTCCTCCCCGTCGGGCCCGTGGAACCCCTCGACGAAACGGCCGATGTCGGCCTGCCACGCATCGTTCGCCGGCGAGGCGTTGACCACCCGCATCGCCGCGTCGAAGTCCTCGCACTCGACGATGTGGAACAGGTTGCGACCGGAGCGCCAGATGGTCCAATCCTCGATCCCGGCGACCCCGAACAGGTCCCGCAGCCCATCGGGGACGCGGGCGTGGTGGGTCCGGTAGTCGTCGATCGCACCTGCTGCGATCACCGAGTGCAGTGCGATGCGCATGCCGCTCCTTGTTCGTTCTCAATCGATTCCCCTGCCACGATAGGCCCCCGGGCCGGTCTGCCGCGGGCGGGCGCGCGACACCACCGACACGCCCCGGCACTTGCGGGGGGTGTCGGAACACCGACGTAGCCGCGAGGGCATGACTGTCGAGTACCTCGGGACCGTCGTGTCGTCCATGTGGCTGACCGTCGCCATCCTCGCCGGAGGATTCGCCCGGACGCGCAACAGGTCCGCGTGGGCGTGGTTCCTTCTGACGCTCCTGTTCGGCCCGATCGCCGCTTTTCTGCTCGTCGTGTGGCCTCCCGTCGCGAGAGCGCCCAGGGTGCAGCCCTCGCACTCGCCCGCGGAATAGGTCGCAGGTCGCCGGGAAAGTACCGCCGGAAAGCAGAAAAACCCCGGCGAACCGGGGTTTTCATCTGTAGCAGGAGCGGGGCTTGAACCCGCGACCTCACGAATCTGAACCGGTGTTCTTCGTCATTCCGCAGTGACATCGAACTATCCCGCTTGCCCTACTCCCGACCGGCCTGGTGGTTGTCGTCGTTCTGCAGTGATCGGCACTACTCCGCGTGTATTCCGCTGGGTATTCGCTGGCGAATCTCCCATCGGGTCCAGCTGTGCACGGACGTCCGGCGCGAGCGTCACCCGCGGCAGATAATGCGTCTTGGTGACGCGCTCGTCAGCGTACCCAAGGAGGCCCGCCGCCAATGCAGGATCTTTCACGAGGGCTGCCGCCGTCTTCCGGAACACGTGCGGGTGCACCCACTCGTAGCCGTTCGCCTTCTTGAATTCATCCCACCCCATGCGGAAGTTGTTCGGGTCGCGCTCCTTGCCCCGGGCCGACGGGAACACGAGCACCGGATGCCAGTTCGGATCGTCGGCGCGCTCCCGGAGCGCGATCAGCAGGTCGCCGAGCTGACGCCGCGCGCTGAGGCGTGGGACGAGCTCGCATCGGCCGAGGGCGACTACTCGGTCGCGGACGCCGCGAAGATCCTCGCCCGCGCTGGAGTGAAGACCGGCCCGCAGCGCCTCTTCGAGCAGCTCGCCGGCATCCGGTGGGTGCACCGCGCGCACGACGGGAAGTGGCGCGCGTACGCGACCGCCGTCGACAACGGCTACCTCACCGAGAAGCCGCAATCGCACCACCACCCGCGCACCGGAGACCTCGTTCTCGATGCTCCGCAGGTGCGCGTCACCGTCCGGGGCATTGAGCGGCTGCGCCAGCGTCTCGGAACGATTGAGACAGGAGTAGCAGCGTGAGCGGTGACTACAACCTCACGAGTTCCAGCGGAGTGCGCACCCCATCCGCGTACACCTCTACCGCAAGCGTTGGCTTGTCAAGCAGGACCGCGACCAGCCCGGGACCGGCAGCGAACTGCTGCGGACGGCCCGCGATCGCCACCGCGAAGTCCCGGCCCTCGACCTCGTCCGGCTTGAACACAGCGACTGTGGAGAACCCGTTCCAATACTCCGCGAGCTGCAACGCGAGCCAGCCATCCGGCTCGCGCTCCCTTCGGGCACGGAGGTCATCGAGGCGCTTCTCTGCATCCATCTTCGCGGTGCCGATGTACGGTTCGAAGGGTTCCATGGTCGATTCGTCGGTCATGCCACGCACTCTATCGGGGACGCCTGCCTGTTCAGCGGAAGAAGTCGTTCAGCCCGCTCCATTCGCTAACTGTGCTCGGCGCGCCCGATGGTCCGTTGGTCTGCACAACATCGAACGCTCCGGCCACGTTCGCGCTTCGAGTGATGTAGGTCTCGACGCCCGGCGCCCCCTCGACGATCCATTCGCTGTCATTGATGGTGCGCCAAATGTATGTGATGTTCGCCCCTCGGAAGGTCAGATTGGGCGAGCCAGCAGGAGGCGGTGTCGTAGGAATCATGCCCGCACTCTATCGGTGTGCGGCATCGCGAGCTTGCCGATCTGGAGTGCACCGCTAACGGTCGTCTGTACCAGCGTCAGTTGTCTTGGTGAGCAGCTCGCGTTCCGAACGAACCGCCTCCGCGTACTTCCTGGGGAGATCGTTCGCGCTGATCTCCTCGCGCGCCCATTCGAGCAAAACGGCCTGCAGCGCACGGATCTTTACGGCGGGCGGTACTCCATCCGTAGTGGCCAGCGGAACTGGCGCCGTGTTGTCGATGACATTGCTGAGGATCACCCGCTCATGTGGTGGAAGTTCAAGCAAGAGCTGCACCGCAGCGCGCGACCGCGCTTGCACGGCGGCAAGCGTCCGGTCATTGTCCTGGATCGCGAAGGCGAACCCAAGCGCGCTGTTCGCCTCCAGGAGGCTCACGACAGCATCATGGCGTCGGACTGTTGCGGCTCTGGCCCGCGCGCGCTGGCCCTCGAGTGCGTCCCGAACCCAGGGAACAATAGAGGATCCGATCAACGCGATCACAGCGCCGAGAATGACGGCCCACCCAGAGTTCATCCCCGCACTCTATCGAGGGTGACCCGATGAGCGCGCGCGTCTCTAGCGCGTCCCGTTGCGGACGAGGCGGTCTCTCAGGATGCGGCGTTGAGTCGCGCTTCGAGCTTCTCGATTGCATCGGCGATCTGCTCGATTGCGGTGATCGGGTCCGGGGCGCCGTTGGTTGCCAGAACTTTCAGGCTCGCATACAGATGGGCGGTCACGTCGAACCCCTCGACGCTTGCCTGCTGCTCGCGGGCCAGATAGTAGTCATGTTTCTCGTTCGTCGTCATGCCCGCACTCTATCGGGGGTCACCGGATGAGCGGCGTGCAGGCGTTCCGACGCCGCGCTGCCGAGCCGGAGCGCACGGTCGACGCCGCGGTCGCCGCGGTGAAGGCAGAGCGTGCTGCGGAGTTCGAAGCGTCCAAGCGCGAGCACGCTGCGCGGGAGACCGCTCGTCGCAGGTTCACGCGCGAGGACGTCGTCGGAGCCGCTTTCATCCACGACGGCTTCCAGTGGCGGACGGTAGTCCGTGTCAACAAGGCCAACGTCTCAGTGAAGACCGACTACTCCTGGGTCGATCGGGCGCCGTTCGAGAAGATCCATGCCGTCCGCATGGAAGTGACGCAATGAGCATCATCAGCGAGGCGTTCAACGCGTGGCGGGAGTGTCGCGCCGAGTACGACGACACGCTCTATGCACAGTACGAGGCTGCGGAGGCGGCGACGAATGGCGCGATGCTGAACGCTCGCGGCCGGCAGAAGGGCATCGACCCGTTCTCGCTGTTCATGGGAAACGAGCGCCGCGCGCTCGCTTACGCCTCGGAGGAGCTCGTCGAGCACTGGCAGTCGCACCCGAGGGTGACGTTCGAGAAGTTCGAGAAGCAGTGGCAGGCGCAGCGCGAGGCCGAGCTCATGGAGGACGCGGCATGATCGCGACGCTCGAGGCGAACATCGCCCGTTCTCTCGCGGCCGCCGAGGAGAAGGTGTGGGTGCCGAACCGTGAGGTGACGCTCGAGCGGCTCCGCATCGTCGACATGGTCCATGAGGGCAAGCCGCAATGCCGCCTGTGCGGGCAGGTCGTGAACCGCCTGGACGCGTTCGGCCTGTGCTCGAAGACGTCCGAATCGCACCGGCAGCGCCGCGGCGACTTCAACCCGGCGAAGAAGGGGAAGCGGTCATGAAGAACCTGCCCCCGGGCGCCTCCCCCGACACCCAGCCGCACGAGATCAGGAAGCCCTGCCGTCCGTCGTGCTGCAAGACCCCGTACATGTGCGCCCGGAAGAGGGCGTGCACCTGCCACAGAGAGGAGAAGCGATGATCGGGCCGAAGATCCCGAAGCCGTCCCCGGCGGACGAGAAGCGCGCCTATGAGGCAATGACGTTCCGCGATCAGAACCGCTGCACGCGGTGTCTCGCATACGGGGTGCAGCGCGATCACCGTCAGAACCGCCAGTCGGGGAACACGGTCGTCTCGAACCTGCAGGGACTGTGCCCCGCCTGCCACCAGTGGAAGACGGAGAACCCGTCGGCTGCGATCCTCGAAGGCTTCGCGGTCCCCCGCTGGGCGGACTGGGGGTTCTGGCCGGCATGGCGTGAGGACGTCCGATCGTGGGTGCTCTATTACGACGCCCCCGATTCTGAGGGCCGTTGGTGGTCGGAGATCACCGAGACGGTCGCGGACATGTTGATGCGCGGGACCGCGCTGGAAGAGGGGACCTGATGGCTACCGGATTGCCGTGGGTGCGGATGGATACCGACACCCACGAGAACCCGAAGATCCTCGACTTCATCGAGGAGCACGGGCAGCGTGCGCTTGCAGCGATTGCGGTGTGGAAGTTCGCGATCGGGTACGCCGGCGGGCACGGAACGGACGGAGAAATCACTCGCGCCGCACTGAAACAGGTCCACGGCACACCCGCTCACGCACGACTTCTGGTCGAGGCGGGGTTCTTTGAGCTCACTGAGAAGGGGTGGCAGATCGCGGGCTACGAGACGCATCAGCCGTCGCGGGCGATGACTGATCAGCTCAGGGAGCAACTGTCGGAGGCCGGAAAGAAGGGCGCTGCGGCGCGTTGGGGGAAGGAATCGTGATGGCGCACGCATGGCCTACCCCTATGGCCTGGCCTATGGCCCACCCCAATGGCGTGGCCGAATGCTACGAAACGGGACGGTACGAGACGGAACGAGAGAGCTACCAAGACCCCGATGAAGTTCCTTCTGTTCCTGATGCGTCGGGGGCTGTGGATAAGGGTCTGATCGATCGATTCGAGGTGGCGTGATGGACGGCTATCTGCCCGTGAGGGTGAACGTCCCCCTCGAGGACTACCGGCGCCTGAACGCCGAGGCGGAGGCCCGGGGCATCACGATCGCCGAGCGCATCGCCCAGACGCTCACCCCGCCGAAGCATGGCGGCGCACGCCCGAACTCGGGTCGCCGCAGCGGGTACACCACCCGCGCCGGCGAGGAGATCAGCGCTGGCCGTCGCTTCAACCAGTCGTGGGCCGAGATCAGCCGACACCTCGGGATCTCCGAGCACACCGCCCGCACTTGGGCGGCGAAGTACGCAACCGAAGTCAGAGAACAGAACATGCGCGATCGCGCAGGAAGGACAGCATCATGAGCACCAAGACGGTGTACCTGCATCTGAGGAAGGCGGGGTGGAGCGGGTTCTCGGTCGTGAAGCTCGCGAAGACCCGGGACGCGGCGACTCGCGACGGCGACGTTGTCATGCCGCTCGAGATTGAGCTGCCGCACGACTTCTTCGAGCGCGCCGCGATCCGGGTGCACGTCGAGCCGATGACGGGTGAGAAGCGCTGATGGCCGGCGAGACCGTGATCACCGTGGCGGGAAACCTGACGGCGGATCCCGAGCTGAGCTACACGCAGAACGGGCTGCCGGTGGCGAACTTCACCATCGCATCGACGCCTCGGAACTTCGACCGTGCCGCGAATGAGTGGAAGGACGGCGACGCGCTGTTCCTCCGCGCATCCGTCTGGCGCGAGTTCGCCGAGCACGTGGCGGGTTCGCTGACGAAGGGCATGCGCGTCATCGCGCAGGGCCGTCTGCGTCAGCGCTCCTACCAGGACCGCGAGGGCAACCAGCGCACCGCGATCGAGCTGGAGGTCGACGAGATCGGCCCCTCGCTCCGGTACGCGACCGCGCACGTCACCCGCGCCGCCGCGTCCGGTGGGGCTCAGGGCGCGAACGCGACCCCGGCGACATCGGAGGAGCCGTGGCAGAGGCCAGGCGCTCAGACGGACGCGTGGGCAGCGGCGGGAGGGGTCGGCGATGGCACACCGTTCTGAGCGCCCCTTCCGCTACAACAGCCCAAAGGCGCGGAGGAAGGCCTCGACCACCATCGGGTTCAGCGTCCCGAGCTTGGCTAGCACGCCGAACGCAGCGAGCGTTGCGGCATGCCCGGTCACCACGGCGGCGAGGAAGGCCTGGCCGTTCGTGAGCTGTCTCTTCGGTTCCATGAGGGTCCTGCTTTCTCTGAGGCGACGGTCACCCAGCTGGTCCCTCTATGCGGGCTGCCCAAAGTCGCGAGGTGTGGCGTGACATTCCGGGCGAAGTACAACGGCGTCTGCGGGAACGACTGCGGCGACCGTATCCACGAGGGCGACGAGGTCGAGTACGTCGAGAACGTACTCGCCCACGGCCACTGCCAGCCGTCCGACGAGGACGACCCTGAACCCCGGCCCGTCTGCACGACGTGCTGGACGACCATCGCACTGAACGGAGCATGCCTGTGCTGAACCAGATCCTCTGCGTCGCCGCCTGGCCCGGCGTCCCCTCGGTCGCACCGTGCAAGCAGTCCGACGTGCACCTCGATACGTGCCAGAACGACGACTGCCGCGGGTGTTTCCCTCGGCAGGCGGAGCGCGGGTTCCTGTGCGCGTCGCACTTCGACCGCGTCGAGCATGCGCTCGCCCGCTGGTCGGAGTTCGCGATCCGTGCCGGTCGCCTCGGTCTGACGAAGGCCGTCCAGCGCGACAACGCCGGGGTACGCACCACTGCCGACGGTCACGTGAACCTCACAGGCGTCTACCTCGCCCTCGACGAGTGCTACGGCTTCCTCGGCTTCCGCCGCGGTCGCACCGCCGAAATGTGGGTACAGACCGAGGCGGGCGCCGGCGACGCGATCCAGTTCGCGGCAGCCGCCGAACGCGCCTACCGGTCCCACGAGGTCGAAGAACGCCCCCACCGAGTCCGCCGGGTCCGGTGCCCCGAAAGCCAGCAGCAGATGATCTGGCACCCGCCCGCCTGGTTCGAGGGCCATGTGACCGTGAAGTGCTCGAACGACGAGTGCCGGCATGTGCTGAACCAAGACGAATACGAAGAACTGGAGCACGCATCATGACCAACCATCCTCGAGAAGTGCGGGTTAGCAGCCCCCTCGGACGCCAGACACGTATTCAATCGCCTCGCGCTCAGCCTCGGCCGCAGCGACCTTCTGGGCTTTCCGCAGACGACGTTCCTCGATCAGGTTGTTCGGCCAATGGTGCTTCCCGTCCACCATGTTGCCGAGCCAGAGCATGGTCGCCAGGTGCGCCCTCGCGCCTGTTCCGCCCCAGGCCATCAGGAACCCCTCGCGGCCATGATCAAGCAACCGGCGGTTGTGAAGGTATTGACTCACGTCCTCCCGAAACTCGAAGTCCATCTCGAGCTTCGCCGCGACAGGAGCGAGATCCGCCGGCGGTGTGGAACCACTGTCCCACCACGCCATGAAGTACCCGTCACCTGTTTGTATGGCGCTCCTGATGGCGTCGTACAGGCCAGCGGCCACCCTGCCTGTTGGCGCTCCACGCTCGTACTCGGCCACCCTCGTCGCGAGGTTCTCGACCGTCGCTTTCAATAGCAAATGAGTGCGAGAGAGCTCGCTCAAGATCTCGAACCCTGGAACGAGCCGCGACCCAACACCGCTAGGCACCCCGCTGACTAGGGAACTCACCGACTCCATCCGGCTGCCCGCCGGAACAAGCGAATCTGCTCCGACCCCGGCGTAAACGAAAGACGGACTCAACAACTGAGCTGCGGTCTCCGCGGCCCGGGTCTGCTGATCCGATAGCGCCGTTCGCCGGGAACGACTACCACGCCACCACTCAAATGCGGAGAGAAGAACTCCAATCATGAGACCAGTTCCGGCACCGACAATCATGTCCGGCCAAAACGACGACATGTCCCACCATCCGCCACCAGACGTCCCACTAGAACCGGCAGCAATCACGGAATCCCACATGAGAGAACCCAACCACAAACACGCGCTCGACCAAGAAGGATGGCCAGTTGATGTACGACGCCGCTGTGCGCATGAACCATGCGAACCGCTTCGGAACAGCAGGGAGGAGCGGAGTTGCCTGAGCCGAAGGAGTGGGTGACCGCGAAGGAAGCCGCCGTGCTGATCGGCCGCCACGTGTCCCAGGTGTACCGGTGGATCGATGCCGGCAGGCTTGCCACCCGCACGAACACGGAAGGCGTCACTCAGGTGATGTCGAAGGCCGTCCTTCGCATTGAGCCCTCGGTAAGGAGGGGTAGGCCCCGCCGCACCGCTCGAACCCGTTAGTCAGCCACCTGTCGTGATCTGCAGCAGATCGGCGGCCGCTCCGATCGTCCCCGCGCCAACCTTCGCACCAAACGAGGCGTACGGGACGATCCGTCGGGCGGCGTCCTTGATCTTCTTTGCAAGCTTGCTCGTCTGCGGATCTTTCGCGAGCGTCTCAGCCAGCAGCGACATCACGCCGAGAAGCTCATGTACGCGACCGAGCAGATCAACTGAGCCGAGCACGGTGGACTCTTCGAAGACTCGACGAACTGACGCGATCAGCTCGTACACGTACCGGCGCTCCGCCTCCCTGAGATGCACGGACGGGTCAGATAGTGCTTCAAGGAGTGCGTCCACTGCTGCGAGGCCATCAATCGTCATCTCAGGCGACAGAGACACGCTCAGCTGGGACGAATCCATGATGTCGCCAAGAGCACGCAGCACGTCGATGCTCCCCTGGTCCACGACGCCGCGGGCGCTGCCTGTCACCGCGTCGGACCACAGCATGTCCGGTGCGACCAGGGCCTTCGCCCACTGCGGATAGGCGCGCAAGTAATGGTCGACGTTCCTTCCCCCGAGCTGCGCCGAGGCCAGGTAGCTGTCCACCTCATGGAGAAGGCCGAATGCGCGGACCTGCCCTCGCCACTCATCTGGGGAATCGGCGTGCAGGCTGCGTAGAGTACGGATCGAATTGCCCTTCGAGACGACCCGCCAACCATCGAGTATGTCGGCGAGCTCTTGGGCGGCGTTGGTCATTCCCCGATCGTACCGAGATCCACCGATCTGGCCGTGCATTAATTCGCGAAACCCGCAACGATAGAAGGTAGATGGTGGAGCACTCCGCCCAGAGCGAAGCCCCGGCCCTCAGGGAAGACACCGGGGCTTCGCCCATGCGGTCAATCACTCACCAGCGCCGCTGCCAGGCTGAGGACCACCCGCCGCGTACCGGTAGGCCAGGGCAAGGTCATGCACGACCTTGACCCGAGAGCCAAGCGCGCTCAGTTTGCTCACGTCCGCAAGCTCCGCCTCGATCGCCGCGAACAGCGCGGCTTTGGTGCTTTCCCGATCTGCCACGATCGTTCCCTTCTTCGCCGAGCCCCATGCTCAGCACTTCTCCCCAACGTACGGCCCAACGCCGACACCGCACAGGGCAAGAGGCCCGAGTCGAGGTGATCCGTCATGGCGCAAGCAACATTCGACGCTGAACGCGCTCGGGAGCTCTACGACCAGCAGTTATCTTGCAACGCGATCGCCCGCGAGCTCGGGTGCGCTGCTTCGACGGTGTCGCGGTGGGCGAAAGCTGCGGGTCTGTCGTTCGATCGGTCGAAGACGGCAGCTGCGGTCGCGGCTCACACCGTCGACCTCGCTGCTGGGCGGATCCGTCTGGCGGAGAAGATGCTCGCCGCGTCGGAGGACATGCTCGACGTGATTGATGGCCCGTACGAGGTGTACAACTTCGGCGGGAAGGACAACACGTTCGAGTCGCGCGTGCTGGACTCTGCCCCGGTGGAGGTGCGCCGCAACGTCATCACGACGGCCGGGATCACGTTCGACAAGCTGACTCGCATCGTCGAGCGCGAGAACGGTGGGCTCGAGCAGGCGATCGGTGTGATCGACACTCTCGCTGTCGGGTTCGCTGCTGCCGCTGATCGACTTCGAGCGGAGACGCCGGCTGATGAGGCTTGATGAGCTCGAGCGCATGGTGTCCCCGGCGCAGCTGCTCTCTCTCGTCGACGCGATGAAGTTCAAGCTCGCCCTGTGGTTCGGTGCTGTGTCGTCTGGGAAGACGGTCATCAGCCTGCTCGCTTTTCTGCTCGCCGTGCGTCTCGCGCCGCGTACGGGGATCATCGTGATCGTCGGTCGTACGCTGCAGACGGTGTACCAGAATGTGTTCGTCCTGTTCCAGAACACCGCGATCTTCGGCACCGTCATCTCCTCACAGATCATCTAGACGCCGGGCGCATCGTCAGCGCGAATCCTCGGCCGTGAGGTCATGGTCATTGGTCGCCGAGGTCGTCGCCGAGACCTCGGCGCAGGACAAGCTCATCGACCAACTGCAGGAAGAACTCTCGCGCTACCGCGACGACAACGACCGCAGAATCGGCCGCCTCGAGGACGCGGTCGACGAGCTCACATCCGAGAACCGCGCCTACCGCGCATTCATCGGCGTGCAGCGCGACCACATGGCCGCGCACGGCATCCCACTCCCGCCCTGGCCGGAAGGCCTCCCGAGATAGATCGGAACACCATGAACAAGATCTGGTTCCCGCTGCAGCGGGCCATCCGCACAGCCGTGCAGGTCATCATCGCCGCGGCCGCCATCCTCGCGACCATAGTCGTCATCGCCCCGCAGATCCTCACCGCGATCCAGGACGTGCTCCCGGGCCCCTTCGTCGCGTGGCTCACCGGAGCGATCGCCGTCCTCGCCGGCATCAGCGCCGCAGTCGCGCGGGTGATGGCAATCCCCGCCGTCGACGAATGGCTCCGCAAGTTCGGCGCCGGCTCGGCCCCCTCCGGTGCTGTCGTGGCTCAGATCGACGGCAACACCACCGGACTCACCCGACGACAGTGGCGCGCGCTGCTCGACGGCGCAGACACCGGCACCGACGAGACGGCACAGCTTCCCACCACGATCTCTGAACACAACGACCGCCTCGGACTCTGAACACAGAAGACCCCACCCTGCCCGACGCAGGGTGGGGTCTTCTGTGCTTCACGGGGTGGTTGCTGCCGGATAGATCTGCTGATACCGCGCCGATGTGATCGGCGCTTGAAGTCCGACGACTTCTCGGTATCCGACAGTCTTCAAGTACTCGTACTCGCCCCCGTCGATGTTCCGCTTGGTTCCCGCGGCGGGGTCGATGATCCAGCGGTAGACGCCGGCGTCGGCGTTGGTTCCGTTGATGGGGGTGATGCACAGGAAGGTCATGTCAGCGATTCCAATCGGTTCGTAGCCGGGGTCAGGGTTGGGGTTCGTCACGGGCGGAGATGAGTTGCCCGCCAAGAATGCGAGGGGGCTGACGAAGGCACCGTTCACGAGGATCTCGAAGTGCAGGTGCACTCCCATCGCAGAGTTGCGTGGTCCTCGTTGGCTGTTGCCCATATAGCCGAGCGTCTGCCCCTGTGCGACCGTCGCGCCTCGCGCGACGATGGGTGCCCCTTCGAAGTGGGCATACCGGCTCACCACACTGTTGCCATGGTCGACGACGATGTGGTTCCCCCACCCGTGGGGATCGCTGGGCGTGGACTCCCAGTCGCCTCCGGATACATATCCACCTGCGATTGCGAGGACCGGCATGCCACGGTACCCCCAGGTGTCCAGCCCCATATGGCGTCGCGTGCCCTCACGCGGTGCGTTGAACTGTCCAGCTGCCTCGGTGGATGCTTTGAACGGGTCGGTGGGGTAGATGTATCCGTTCGTGGCGGGGACAGCTGCGGACGCCGATTCACCGGTCAGGATGCCGCGCCCGACGAGCGCTACGCCTGCGGTAATGCCGGTGGCCGCGAGCATGGTCCGACGCGATACGGGGCGATGCGCGAAGCTCGCACCCAGCGGATGTGGTTCTTGAGGAGGACTCATACGCACAACGTATTGAAGAACACGCGCCCCACGCTGTCCCCTCTTTGGCCTACAGACACCCGAGCTCAGACCTCGATACGTTGAGAGACCCCCCACGTGGTTTCGGCCGAGTGGAGGTCTTCTGCCGTTTCAGACGCGGAGTCGCGTCTGCACCCTGCGCCAGGGGTCATGGGATGATCACCACCACGAGCATGGACGGCTGGTGGGCAAACCTCCCCCATGAAACGCGGGAATGGCTGATCGCTCACAACGGCGAGCCGCTGCCCGACAACGTCGCGTCCACCGTCCGCGACGCCGGCACGACGTTCGACTACGCAGCGGGGTGGGACGACAGCGGAACTACGATCACCCTTACGGATCGCGCAATCGACTGGATTGAAGCCGTCGCCAACGACGAGGATCCCACCGCGCCGTGACCTTGCTCGCGCGCGATCGCCCAGATGCGATCGATCTTTCGCGAGCCGACGTTTCGACGCCCCCCCGCTCAGCGCGACCGTCATCGGAGTGGCGACCGCCCGCAAGACGAGGATGGTCTTCACTCCAACCGCGCACCAGGCGGCTGCTCGGCTGATTCGTCCGCGTCCACTCTCGCCACCGACATGGCCACCTGCATGAAAAGACCCCGTCCGGCCGCGGCTGGATGGGGTCTTCTTCGCTGTTGTGCCCCTAGGCGCTCAGGAGCTCCCGCCCCTGGAAGTAGCGACGGTGAGTGCGCTGGAGCATGTCGAGCGATTGGGAGTTCAGAGAGGCAATCTCCCAGTTTCCGTCGACACGCTCGCGTTCGAGAGCGAGTCGATACTGCAACGCTTCGCGGTGACCGTTCTCGCCGGGGAACTCGGTGACCCGCCGGTCCCCGCTTGGCCGGTGATATTCGATGACAAATCCAGGCATCGCTTAGTCCCTTCCTAGCCTTGCGCGCTCGAACGCTGCTTGAACCTCCGAGAGAAGAGCCTGCAGCTCCCGCTCATTGGTCCCATTGCGGCGCCTGAGCAACGCCAGTCTACGCCGCAACCATAGCGGAGGCTCTGCACCGCCTCGCCGAACCGTATCCTCCACTTGAGACTCAAGGTTTGAGATCTCGTTACGGTCACGCTCGATCTTCGATACCCGAAAGAGAGAGATCTCCCGCAGCTCCGTCACGATCCCCGCCTGGATTTCATCGTCAGGAAGGGCATCGTCGTAGCGAATCTCTCGGCCGTAGATGTCTGCGGCGAGTTCGTAGGCGTTCGCCCAGTGCCCCTGCAGATGTGTCCGCACCTGAATCTCAACTCGAGCAGGTAGCTTCAACCAGATGTGCACGGCGCGATAGCCGGAGTGCGGCTTCCC
Source organism: Microbacterium maritypicum (assembly GCF_008868125.1). Classification (NCBI taxonomy): domain Bacteria; kingdom Bacillati; phylum Actinomycetota; class Actinomycetes; order Micrococcales; family Microbacteriaceae; genus Microbacterium; species Microbacterium maritypicum. The sequence goes on along the minus strand of NZ_WAAQ01000002.1, from coordinate 602,705 downwards.
CCTCATGTCACGAACGGCAGATTCGAGGTCATGACCGTACAGGCCGCAGATCGCGTTGACAACACCATCCTGCTCGTCGAGTGACATTTCCGCTTCAAACCGGACACCAGCGATGTCCTGCACGCTCAACAGAGGCGTGCCCGTGTCCCGCCGGAGCTTGTCTCGGAGTGTGTCGATAGTCTTCGGACGCGACGTCACTTCGAACGGTCGCCCTCGAAGCAGCGGCTCCCAAGCGAGCGACGCAATCTCCCGTTGCACCTGCGCCGCGAGGTCGTTGTACCAGACCATCACCTCGCTGTATGACGGGTCCCCCGGTGTCAGCGGGGCGCCGTCACGGATGTGGTTACTGAGCCTCCGCAGCTGCGCGTTGGTCCAGGGGCATCGCAGCATGCCCGAATCCTAGCCGAGGCCCCGGCGAGCGTGGTGGATTCTCAGGCGACCTCGTCGAGTTGCACGGCGTTGCCCCATACCCAGCATCGGAATGTCTGTTCGCCGGCGCAAAACTCGATGCCGGCGGCGAGCGGGGTGGAGCGTACGATCTTCGCGTCGACGCGCACCGCCTCGGGCCCGAACCGCACCCACGCACGGACGCGCTTCGGTCGCGGGTAGATCGTCATCGGCTGCTCGCGCACGTCCATCTCACGATCGGTGAGCGACTGCAGCGGGCCGTGCTTCGCAGCCTCCAGGATCGATCGTTCCTGTGACTGCTTATTCCGGTACGCGGAGAGCGTCGATCCAGGGTTCCCCATAGCCGGTGATTCCTTCCTCCGGCCGAGGAGACGATTCTACGTCGAGGGCTACGACGTTCGACAGGACGGTCGAGCGCGCAAGATCCTCACGATTTCTCCGCTGGCAACTGCCCCGCATGCCTGCACGTGGAAGGGCGGTGAAATCTAGAAAGACCATTCCCAGGAAAGCCCGGGTTCCGGCTCCCAGACCATGACTCCGTGCGCAGTAGGAACGTCGAGGATCACAGCTCCCGCGACGCGTTCCCCAGGACCTACGATGCTCGGGAACCTTTCGGCGTCGTTCTGGCAGCTGATCGCTGCAATGCTCCACGGATCGCCGTTGAACGTAGTGCCGTTCTCGGCTATGGCTGTCCAGGTCCCACCGGCGAAGTAGAGGTCACCGGGGAGCTCGGCGGTCGTTTCGCCTTCGATCGCGAGTCGCACGAAGTGCCCGTGTTCGGGCGCCGTTGCGAACTCTGCAGCGCACACAGGGTCGACGTCAATCGCGGTGACGACGAAATCAGCGACGGAAGCGCCGTCGGTACCGCCACCGAGACCAAAGGTCTCCCCAACCGTCTTGATGAGGTTCCCTCTCTCACTCGTGGCGGGAGCGGCGCTCGTCGGCGTCGGCGAGGAGCTCGACGTCGGCCCGGCCTCCTCGACCGTGGGGGCCGGCGCAGGTGATGCAGTCTCGGCGCATCCGGCGAGCAGGAGAACGGCGATCAGAAGCGGCGCAGCCGTTCTCGCTTTGTTAGTCATGATCGTGAGCATAGCGTCGGAGACCGATGTAGGAAGGCATCGTCATGATGATGGCATGGACGAAAACACTCAACCGAAGGATGGGGTCGGAGTATCCCGACCTCCCACCAGGCAAGAGTGTCTGATCGAGCTGGTCGACTTCCTCATCGCGATTGCGGATGAGCCGGACAGCTCCGCATTTGTTTCCGCTGGGTAAACGCTGGCCCGCGAGGTGAGATTCACCCGCGGGCCTAGTGTTTTGTAGCAGGAGCGGGGCTTGAACCCGCGACCTCACGATTATGAGTCGTGCGCTCTAACCAGCTGAGCTACCCTGCCGCGAGGCATCCGTCCGCGTGAGAAGAATGCTTGCGAGCCCCGAGTCAGGATTGAACTGACGACCCCTTCCTTACCATGGAAGTGCTCTGCCACTGAGCTATCGGGGCGTGCTGCCCCTCGCGGGGCAACCGTACGAGAATACCATCACTGTGGCGTCCTCATGAAATCGAGCCGGTCAGTACGACGTTCGACCGGCATTCTCCTTGAGCCACGGCATCGGGTCGATGGTCGATCCGTTGACGATGAGCTCGAAGTGCAGGTGCGCGCCGTAGGAACGGCCCGTGTTGCCGGTCTTGCCGACGACGGTGCCGACCTTCACCGTGTCGCCGGCCTTGACGTTGAGGGAGCCGTACTGCATGTGCGAGTAGTGGCTCGTGATGACCTGGCCGTCGATGACGTGGTCGATGTAGACGGTCACACCGTAGGCGCCGCCCTGCTCGGTCGCGATGCGGACCGTGCCGTCGGCGATGGCCTGGATGGGGGCCCCGTCGCCGGGCACGAAGTCGATGCCTTCGTGGAGGCGGCCGCTGCGCATGCCGTACCCGTAGCTCATGCCCACGCCGACGAGGAACGGCCACTGGATGGCGGCGTCCGGGTCGTTCGTGAAGATCTCACCCGAGTAGTTGATGCCCTGTTCTGCCGCGACCTCGGCGAGCGAGACCGTGCTGAAGTCATCGGCGCGAGTGAGCGATTCGCTCTCGACACCGGACGGGGCGACGAAAGCCTGGATCTCGTCGTCGGCGGCGTCCTTCGCGGCGGCCGCGGAGGAGGAGACCAACGACATCGATGCCGCCGAGGCTCCCTGAACGCCGGCAACGGCCTCAGCGGGGAGCGTCATGGACACCGCGAGGAGACCGGCGAGGCTCATCACACCGACGGTCGCGCCGAAGGTGACGGCCTTGCGGATGCTGCGAGGACGACGAGGCGCCACGTGCGCGGAAGCGACAGGCTCGTCACTCGACCCCTGCTCCGGCTGCGACGGGTCGGCGGCGGCGGAAACCGTCGGCACCGAACCGGTGACACGGAAGGCGCGGGATGCGCGCTCGAAAGCATCGACCTCGTCGTCATTCCCGGAAACGGGATACGGGGCTTCTTCGGGAGAGGCTGAGGGTTCGATCGACTCGGGAGCCTCTTCGGCTTCGACGTCGACGTCGACGTCGACGTCGACGAGCTCGATGGTCTCGTCGACGTTCTCGGCCGCGACGGGCACGGCGGGAACATCGGCGATGATCGGCTCGGGGCTCGCCGCCGTGAAGGGCTCGATCAGCGCTTCGGCTGCGACGTCGTCGGGCGCCTGGCGCTGGCGGGCGGCGCGTCGGGAAGGAGGAGCGACGGCAGCGAGGGCGATAGCGGTGGACTCCGCGGCAGAAATGGGTGCCGTCGGTCCCGCCGCGGGGGCCTCAGAGGCCGCAGTGCGGAGTCGGCTGGACCGGCGCGTGGGCGCAGAGGCAGCCTGGGAATTCTCGAAGGGCAAAACGTTTCTCTCGGTCGTGCGTCAAGCTCGGGGGGCGCAAACTTTGACTTTCACCTTCGGGTGGCGAAAGTAACGATCCCGTAAACCCTACCCTGACCAGGCTGGGAATGCCATGAATCGTTCACGCTTTCTCGTCGAGGATCGCGAGCAGTCGGGCGTGCACATCGGGTCCACCCGCGATCAGCATCGGACGCGGGGAGTCGACGTCGATTCGCGAAACGACGCCACCCGCCTCCTCGACCAGGAGGGCGCCGGCGGCGAAGTCCCAGGGGCGGAGTCCTCGTTCGAAGTACCCGTCGAGTCGTCCGGCCGCGACGAAGGCGAGGTCGAGCGCCGCAGCGCCCATGCGACGGAGGTCACGGGCCATCGGCATGACTCGGGCCACGGTCGCGATGTCCCCCTCGTGGGTGGTGGGGTCATAGCCGAACCCCGTCGCGAGCAGAGCGCCTGCCGGGGTCGCGGCGGTCACCGCGAGCCGGCTCCCGTTCACCCACGCGCCATGGCCGCGGGCAGCCGTGAACGTCTCGCCCAGTGCCGGCGCGTTGACGGCCCCGGCGAGCGCTTCCCACGTCGCCGGGTCGGGTTCACCCCGGACGGCGGCGATGCTCACGTTGTACGCCGGGATGCCGTAGGCGTAGTTGACGGTGCCGTCGATCGGATCGACGACCCAGGTGATCCCACTGCTGCCGACCTCGGCGCCCGACTCCTCGCCGAGGAAACCATCGTCGGCTCGTGCTGCGCGAAGACGTGCGCGGATCAGCGCCTCGACCTCTCGGTCGGCTTCGGTGACGATGTCGGCCAGGGACGATTTGGTGGCCGCCAGGCGCACACCCTCCTGTCGACGTGTGCGCGCGAGTCGTCCGGCCTCCTCAGCGATCTCGGTGGCGAGTTCGCGGAGTTCGAGTTCGAGCGTCACCGTGCAGGCTGCTGCGGGGCGGGCGGAGGCGGCGGGAAGGCCGGCGACGGCTCCTGAGGAGAAGCCGTCGACTGCGCGGCGGTCGGTGCCGGCGGTACCGGGTGCTCTCCGGAAGCGACGGGTGCGGGCACGACAGGCTGCGCGAACTGCGGGGCGGCCGGGAGCGGCGGGGCAGGCTGCGGGGGCAGGGGCTGGGGCGCGACAGGGAAGGCCGATGCGGGCACCTGACCGAGAGCCTGCTGCGGCGCGACGGTCGGATACCCGGTGTAGTAGGCGTTCCAATCCGGAGTCGCGTCGGGGAGGGCAGGGAGCGGCGTGATGCCGTCTGCGTAGGTGGGCCACGCCGGCGCCGCCGCCACCGCACGATCGGCAGGCGTCTTCTTCTTCGGTGCGAAGAGCGCGTTCAGCAGCGGGATCAGAGTCGTGCCGACAGCCACGAGGATCGTGAGCGCGACCACGATGCGCCAGTACAGCTCGCCGTAGTCGAACGTGTTCGGGAAGGCGAGGAAGAACACGAGCATGCCGACCAGGCCGACGAGGAACGTGACGGTGACGATGTAGATGATGCGCGTGAACGTCGTGACATGTCTCTGCGCGGCCGGAGTGAACAGGCGCACATGCAGCAGGGCGAGCTGGAGGATTCCGATGACGAGGAGCAACTGGAAGAACCGCTCCGCGCCGAAGTAGAAGCCATCCTCCGGCAGCCAGATCTTCACGGCGCCGACGAGGAGAGCGACGATCCAGCTCACCATGCTCGCCAGCTGCAGCCAGTCGGGGCGATTCGGCGCCAGCCCTGCTTCGAGGATCGCGATCCCCGCGAAAGCCGCCAGCAGGAGGATCGTGAGGAAGGCCCGACCGATCAGACCGTCCTGATCACCGATGAGCACCCAGACCACGCACACGAGAGCCGCAGCGATCAGAGCCCCGATGGCGATCCACAGAGAGCCCCTGATGAGCAGCGACATGTTCTTCTTCTCACCCTGCGTCTGATGCGTGGTGATGTCCGGATGGGACATGGCGATCCTCTCGTCGAGCGGCGATGCCTTCATCCTGCCACGCGCGTCGACGGTTGCCACGGCTCCCGCCCCATCCCGAGGAAGCTCACTCCTCCCCTGCGCCTGGGCAGGAGAGGTCGTCAGCCCGCCTTCTTCGCCGACGCCGCGGCGAAGGCTGCGACCCTGGCCTGCGCGTCGGGCGTCTCCAGAGCCGCACCGATCGAACGCGCCTCTTCACTCAGCTGCTCGACGAAGGAGCGCTCGGGCTGGGAGCGCACCAACCGCTTCGCCTGACCGTAGGCCTCGGCCGCTCCTGCCAGCCAGAACCGCGCGATCTCCTCACCGCGTGCTCGCACGCTCTCCGCCTCGGAGACGGCATCCGCGCCCTCGACGGCTTCGGCGACGAGCCCCCATTCCACGGCCTCCGCCGACGAGAGCAGTCGGTCCTGCAGCACGAGCTGCAGGGCGCGGCGCTGGCCCACGGCGCGGGCGAGTTGAGCGGAGACGGACAGATCCGGAGTCAGACCGATGTTCGCGTAGAGGCTGCCGAGCTTCGACCGTGAGCCGACGACGGCGTAGTCGCTGCACAGCAGGATGCCGAGACCGCCGCCTGCGGTCGTGCCGTGGGCAGCCGCGACGACGGGCACCGCAGACTCCGTGAGCGAGCGGATACCGGCGTTGATCACCTCGGCGAGCGCGGTGATCTGCCCACCGGACGCCCCCATCGTCGTCGCCATGTCGATCACGTCGCCGCCGGCGCAGAACGCGGGGCCGGCGGCATCGATGAGAATCGCCTTCACGTCGGCCCTAGAGGTCGCCTCGGCCGTCGCATCCTTCCAGGCGTGCGCCAGGTCGGCATTGAAGGCGTTCAGGCGAGCGGGGCGGTTCAGCGTCAGCCGGGCCATTCCCTCTTCGACGGCGAACAGGATGGCATCACTCATGGCTTCTCCTTCGAGCGCAGGACGTGTGGGACCAGCGTAACCGCGATCAGACCCGCTCCCAGACCTGCGAGACGAAGCTCTCCATCCGCCGACGGGTGCCGTCGAGGCGGAAGTCGACCTGCCCCGGAGTGCGCACCTCGTTGGGCGCGAGCGGGTGGGCGAGGCGCACATTCTCGTGGCAGGAGAGGTCGGCGCACATGTAGGTGCCGAACGAGTCCCCACGCGTGCCCGCTTCACCGGCCCGACGTGCGGAGAGGAGCGCGACCTGGTTGCCGGGCTGCATCGTGTGGCAGATGTTGCACATGCCCGAACGGGCGCGGCCGGGCTCCGTCGCGCGCAGCACGATGCCGACCACCTCGTCGTCGTGAGGGATCACCACGTAGCCTCGACGGCTCGCACCCGGATCCTGCCAGGCGAAGAAGTCGAGGTAGTCCCAGTCGACGAGCAGGAAGTCGTGCGGCATCTCCATGAGGCGCAGTTCGTCAGCATCCGCATTGACGAACGATGCGCGGACGTCGGCTTCGGTGAGCGGTCGCATCGCTCCAGTCTATGAATCGTTCGCGGTCCCGGGGCCACGTCACATCTGCCGCGTCGTAACCATCCAGAACACGGTCTCGAACGTCTGGGCGACGAACACGGATGCCCAGACGGCTGTCGCACCCTTGTCGTCGACATACCAACCCGCGGGCGCGGTCACGAACGATCTCGGAGGTCGGTGCGAGCACACGTCGTCGTGACCACGCTATTCATGGTGAGGGCCACGGTGACGAGAGAACGCCCCCGCCCAATCTTCTCGGTGGGAGTCACCCATCGCGCGACCACGAAAGTGAGACCTGACACCACGAGCACGTCGCGCGAAGACAGCTGTGAACTTAGCTGGGCTCAGTCATCGAACAGGTGTGTCAGGAATCGCCCTCAGCCGCAAAGAAGGAGCGGATGGGACCGCTATCCCGCGCGGATACTGAAATCGGAGGGCACCCGTACTGAGATCGGAGGCCATTCGCGCCCCTCGGCGGGGTGCTCGGTTGGCCCCCGGGTTCCCTCGCATCCTGAGCCTGGGGGCAACATGAAACGCACCATCACCACCATCGCGGCGCTCGTCCTCGCACTGGTTCTCACACCTGCCACAGCCAACGCAGACTCCGACGAACTCCACCCGGATGTCGAGTACGCCTTGGAGGCGTTGCCCGGCGGCTTCGCCGTGAACGACACCACCGCCGTCTGGCCGGCACTCGGGATGATCCTCGAAGCGGGGTCGGAGTCCGCGTCGCTGCGCGCTGTCGGCAGTTGCGCCACCGGGACATACTGCGCATACGCCTCGCCCAATCTTCAAGGCTCGAAGTTGACGTTCACCATCTGCACCACCGTCAGCACAGCCGCATTGCAGTCCGTCGGATCCATCGCCAACGGCCGCTCCTTCGGCAGCGTTCGCGCGCGCAACTCCTCAGGCACAACGCTCGCGACGGCCGGGGCGAACGGTTCCGCGAACGTCGGCGCTGGCACCACCAACTTGCTCTGCACGCTCTGAGCACCCGATAACCTGAGGAGACGAGCGAGATGAGCGGGGCGTCTTCGATGGTGAGGCTGGGGCTATTCGATACCGTCCGCGTCGTTCTTGCCGGAGCTGAGAGCTTTCCCCTTCCGGCTGAGGCGCATTCCAGCACCTCGACGAGCGCCCCGGCTCTCAACAAGGCCGTCGTCTTCCGCCGATTGTTCGATGAGTATTGGCCTCTCGTGCACCACCACCTGTCGGGTTTCCTCGACAACCAGGAAGAAGTCGACGAGATCACTGCGGAGGTGTTCGTCGTCGCATGGAGGAAACTGCGTCCGGAGACGCCGATGGGCTTGCGCTGGTTCATCCGCACCGCAGACAACAAGGTCCGCGATGTCGACCGAAGTGCCCGTTCGCGAGGGAGGGCGCTTGACGCGATGAGCCGGGGCTTGGAGAACGCCGCGGAGCGGCTTCATCCGCTGGAGGCGCTCGCGCTGCGTCAGGCTATGAAGAAGTTGAACGCCCGTGAGCGTCAAGTGGTGGTACTCACATACTGGGACGAACTCACCGCCGGTGAGGTCGCGGCTGTGCTGCGTTGCAGTTCTGCGGCGGTATGGACCACACTCACCCGCGCGAGGACGAAGCTGCGTATCCAGCTTGAGGTGAAGGAGGACGGGCGATGAACGTCTCCGACGAGGAGCTGGACCAGCTGTTCCGAGCAGTGAGCCCTGCGCCGGGCGCACGCTTCGCTCCGCTCACCGCGCGCGACATCGCTATCCGCGAGGGCATCATCCGCGGGACGTTCGAACTATCACCGGAGCCTCGCCGTCGCGCAGGGCGGGTCTGGGGCGGCGTGACCGCCGTGGTGGCATCCATCGCTGCGGTCACCATCATCGCGGTCAACGTACTGGGTCCGACGCAATCCGCTGTCGCGCTCACGCCCCCGCCACTGCAATACGCAAACGCGCAGCCGCTGTCTGCCGTCGTCACAGCCGCTGAGCTGAAACTCGATCTGCCAGACGACGTCGTCCAGGAGTCGCGGGTGCAGACGCTGAGCTGGGGGTGGAACATCGACATGGCGAAGGGGCGGGTGGAGGTCGTGCCGCAAAAAACAACCTTCGACTGGTCGCCGGAGACTGGCTCCATCAGCACGGTCGTCGCCGCCGAATCGTATTGGTCTGGCGATGCGCGGCCTGAGGGCATCGCTGAGAGTCCGTATCGACCTGGTGACATCATCAGCGAACTCACGACCAGCGCCGCAGACCTCGACATCCCGCCCGGGGTTGTGAGCCTGAAGGGGTCGAGTCGCGAGGAACTGTTTGCAGCGCTGGGAGAGCTTGGCGCGTCAGCCGACTCTTCATCCGGAGACCTCCTCGTGGCCATCAGCCAACTGCTGAGCTACTGGACCTTGACCGACGAACAGCACGCGACCTTAATCCACATGCTCGTCGATGCAGGCGATGTCACGGTTCTCGGCGAATCGACCGACCGACTGGGACGAGCGGTCGTCGGGCTCCGCACAACCATCGACGACCGCGGTTATCAGAACACACTCCTCATCTCTCGGGATACGGGGCGGATAGTCGGTACCGAGAACGAACTGACCAAGGCGATGGAGTTCATTCCTGCTGGTGTCGTCGGGTACACGCTGTGGGACGTCAAGTGAGACAGAACGAAATCGAATAGACGTTCATCGACGGAACGCCTCTACCGGTTCGATCCTCGTGGCTCGAATCGCCGGATAGAGCCCCGCGATCGATCCGATGGCCACACCCATGACCGGCCCCATGATGAGCGACCATGGTTCGATGACGGCCGTCCACTGCTGACTCACTGCGATGGCGGTCACGGCTGCCATCGCCAACGCCGTACCCACAAGCCCACCCAGGAGCCCGCGCACGACTGACTCTCCGAGGAACTGCATCGCTATATGTCTGGGCAAGGCGCCGAGCGAACGCCGAAGTGCGATCTCTCGCGTGCGGGCGATGACGCCGAGCAATGACACGTTGGCGATTCCGACACCACTGACGAGAACGCAGATGCCTGCGAGTGCGAAGAAGAGCGCCTGCGTCGACGTGTTGACCCGGTCTTTCACGACCGTCGGCTTCGGAGGTGGGACGATCTGAAACGCGGTGAGTTCCGCGGGGTTCAAGGCGACCGCGAGCTGGTCGGCGACAACCTCCGATGCCCCCACCTCGGTGGCTACGACCATCGTCTCCCGCTGTCCTGGTGCAGTGAAGTGTGTCCGAGCGAACCCGTCGGGGATGATGACGCTTGTCAGCGCAGCGCTCGAGCCGGTCGTGTCATCGATGACGCCGATGACAGTGACCCGAAGATCGTTGAGCACGATGACGGGTTGATCAGCGATGTCGCTGATACGGAGGTCGCCGGCCAGCTTGTCTCCGATGACCGCAACCGGCTGATCCTCATGGAACTCATCGAATGTGCGGCCGCTGGACACCTCAGCGCCGACGAGATCGAAGTACCCCGGTGTCGCTGCCAGCAACGAAGGTTGGGAGGAGCCGGGGTCGATCGACGGAGGATTTACGCTGATGGTGACGCCGGGGACGTTCCACCATCGTCCGGTCGCGGTGACCCCGTCGATCTGACCGACACGGCGGTCGGCGTCCGTAGCGAAGAGAGGTTCGGTCCCGGTTCCCCCAGTGCGGGGAGTCACCGTGATCTGGGTGGCTTCGACTCTCAGGAACTCGTCACTGATCTGTCCGTTGGCGCTGGCGGTCACGCCGAGCACCGCCACGAAGGACGCGACGCCGATCGCGATTCCGACAATCGTCATCCCCGAGCGAGACGAGCGTTGCACAACACCGGCCATCGCCTCGTTGAGCAACCGCCTGCGCACCGGGTGACGGGTCATGACTCCTCGCTCAACGCGCCATCAAGCATGTGCAGTGTTCGATTGCCGTGGCGGGCGACGTCGGCGTCGTGGGTGATGAGCACGACCGTGCGGCCGACGGCGTTGAGGTCGTCGAAGAGGGTGAGGATGGCCGATGCGGTTACGCTATCCAGGTTTCCGGTCGGTTCATCGCACAACAGCACCGCGGGGTCGGATGCCAACGCTCGGGCGATGGCTACTCGTTGTTGCTGTCCGCCCGAGAGTTCGGTCGGCAGCCGGCGGTCGAAAGCCCCGAGTCCGACTGCCTCCAACGCCTCGTATGCGCGAGCGCGAGACTCTCGCTCCGTCGTTCCGTTGTACAGGTCGCTGAGCATCACGTTCTCTAAGCAGGTGCGTTGTTCGAGCAGGTGGAAGGACTGGAAGACGAACCCGATGTCGGTGCCCCGCACACGCGCCCGCTCGTTTTCCGAAAGCGGCGTGACGTCCTGGCCTCTCAACGCGTAGGTTCCCGCCGTCGGCTTGTCGAGAAGGCCGAGAAGGTTCAGAAGAGTCGATTTCCCAGAGCCGGACGGGCCGACGATGGTGACGAAATCGCCTTCATCGATGGTGACGGAGGACGTTACCAGCGCGTGCACCTCGGGTGGCCCAGGGTAGACACGCGAGACGTCTCGCAGTTCGACGACAGCTGTCATTGCACGCCCAGCACGACCAGGTCACCGACAGCGAGATCTCCGTCGCTGGCGGTCACTCGCGCCTGTCCGCCTCCCGTCTCTTCGACAGTCACCATGACGCGATGAGGGTTCTCCCCGTGCACGTGCAGTACATATGTTCCGCCGGTCGCGTTCGAGCGGATAGCGGAGAGCGGAACGATGAGACCGACCTCAGCGTCCGCGCCGGTCAAGACGGTGATCTCCACCTTTCGGTCAATAGCCGCGGCTGGCAACGCAACATCCGGCTGGACTGTGACGGTGGCCCGGCTGACTCCATCGTCTCCCGTGACCAAGCCGCCCACCGCGGTGATCGTGCCGTCCTGCGCACCGCCGATGGCACTGCCTGTCACGGATACGCGGTCACCGATGTGAACAAGCTGCGACGTCGCATCGGCGACTTCTGCTGTCACTGTCGGATCGGATGTGGTCGCCCGAATCAGCGGACTCTCGACCGCTCCTCCGAGCGGGGACGCGACGCTGAGAACCGTAGCCGTGGCCGCGGCGCCGAATACGAGCTCCGCCTGGAGAGCGGCGCTGTCCACAGGAGCCACATACCCTGCAGCTTTGTAGAGGGCCTGCAGAGCACGGGTCGTCGCCGTCCCCCACGTGCCATCGGGCTCGCCGCTCAGCCACGGACGCAGCCCTTCCTGCAGGCGCCGAACATCCTCACCCTTGTCCCCGGGGCGCAGGTCCCGCAGCAGCGGTATAGAGCCTTGCAGGTAGATCACGGGCCTGTCGTTCACCTCGGCGATGACGGTACCGGCGGTGAACTGCGCTCCGAGGGCTACCGGCAGACCTGTGACAACACCTCCCCCGTTTGGCGTGAGGTCGGTCACGCTGCCGAGAGCAACGACTCCGGACAGGAGAAGCGGGTCGGTGATAGTGCCCTCTTCGACGGCAACGGTCAGCTCACTGTGCGCGGGCGGGGCAGCATCCGCCGCAACTTGTGCGGGCGAGCGCACGAAGAAGCCGGCCGCACCCCCGATGGCCGCAGATACGAGAGCTGTGACGAGGATCAGGGTGCCTACTCGACGTGTCGGCGTCATCCGGGGCTTGTCGTCCATCGTCTCTATTTGCCCAGGAGTGTGTTCACGGCCTCGAGTCGCTTCCGCTCTCCGTCCAGCGCTGATTGGAACGTGTCCGGCTGCTTGTCTATCGCTTGCTGCTCGTAGTCGGCGAGGACGTAGTAGAAAGTGTCCGGCCAGCGGCTTTCCTTCGTGCACTCGACATCTGCCAAGGCCACGGCGATAGTGTCCGCGCTGATCGCGCCCGCATTCGCAGTCGGAGCTTCCTCGAAGCGTGCGTAATCGAAGCCGGCATCCTTCATGCATGCCGACCAGGCGCTGGCTTTCTCTTTCACCGCATCGTGACTGAACGTGAGGCCGTAGACGTCGGACGTCAGGTCGCGGAGGTCGACGAACGGAACTCCGATCTCGTCTTCGACGACTCCGTAGCACCCCTTCGCGGATGGCGCATTGCCTTCGACGTCTGTCGGGATGAGCTCTGAGGAAAGTACCTGGTCATCGCCCCCCTCGCCGGGGATCCTTCCTTGCTCGGGGCCGTACATCACCGCCGCCAGCTGCGCGGCCTCCGTCGGATCGCTCGGCATAACCGGGTTCAAGTTCTCCGCGCTGGACAGGTAGATGCCGGCCCCATTCGACCACTCGCCTCCGGGAGGTGCTGCGTAGCCGTACTCTTCGGCCTGGTCACGCGGGAGAGTACCGAGCCTGCCTCCCCATTGGTAGATGAGAGGCACGTCCGGATCTTCACTCAGCTGCTGGATGTAGTCGCCGCTGAACGTCGCAGAGAGACCGAAGTCGGCGATGCACCGGTTCAGTAGAGCGGCCGTGCCCTGTTGCAGCTGCTCACGTTCGGAGTTGCTCATCGCGAACGAATCGAACGGCAACGCTGCGAGCGCCTGCGTCGCGGAGAGTTCTGCAGGAAGGTCCGGGGTGGTCCATCCCTCTTCCGACGACGCGTTGGAGCATCCCGAGATGACGAGTGCGGCAATGGCGAGCAGGGGCAGTGTGGGCGCGAGGCGTTTCATGGGTTCGGGGCGTTCCTAATCTCGAGACGGTGGGGACGTGAGACCGGGCACGCAGTAGGCCCGGTCTCACGCGTGGGTCAGACTCCCGAGAAGCCCGACCAGGACCCGCAGCCGAGCTGCGTGCCGTTGTTGATGGAGCACGCCTGGACGCGGAACTCCCAGCCAGGAAGCACCCACAGGGTGCGCGACTCGGTCGTGCCGGCGCCCTTGATGTTGTCAACGTACTGGTTGCTGGTATTGCCACGGAGGTTGTACGCGGTGCGGGAGCCCCACCCGTCGTTGTAACGGTCGGTGCTGGACATCGTGTCCGAGGATGCATTCCAGTACGCGGTGGCGCGCGCCTGGCCGCCTGTCGTGTACGTCGCCGTGGCGTCGGCCATCGCCGCAACCGACGGCGTGACGATCAGGGCGGCGGACACTGCCGTCGCGGCGGCGAACTTCGCCAAGCGCTTCTTCGTGCTCAACTTCATTTTCTCTCCTCATGGATGCGAGGCCTGGATCAGTATTGACCAGTTTCACCTCGGTTCCCCCTGAGTGTGAAAGACAGCGTTTCGGAGTGTCTGTCCCCCTTTCGGAGGACACGGTGGTGGCCTTTTGCAGGCACAAGGAACACCTGACACACATCTTTCCTGCCCTCACTTCGGCGTATTCCTGCGGCCAAATGCGGACGATGAGCGGGCGCCGTGCTGCCGTCGCCGCAGCCGCCGTCACCGCTTCTCTTTGCGCCTGTCGCGTCGATCAGAAAAATGTCTGTCAGGATTTTCCGTCTCGCGCAAACACCACTCCATCGACGTATGCCGCTCAGCGGGGCTCGAGAGTCTGACATCCGAGCAGTGAGTTCTTCTCCACCGACACCACCCAGTCGCGCAGCGGGAGCTTGCCGCGCGTCTATCCGACTCGCCGTGCGGCCGACGGATCTCGCAATTGCGCGACTGGATCCGTGAAGCCAGCGACACCCGGCCACACCCACACCGTGGTCGTGCTCGTCCCCTCCGGGACCGAGGGGAACTCCGTCGATGGCGCTGCGACCGAAGAGTCCTCACCCCACCGGGAACCGTCCCACCACCGGGTCGCACCCTTATCGTCGACATACCAACCCGCGGGCGCGCTCACGAACGATCTCGGAGGTCGGGGCGAGCGCAAGTCTTCGGTGGCATGTGGCCACCCGATTCTGGTGAGGGCCACGGTGACGAGAGAAGGCCCCCGCGGTAATCGCGTGGGCCTTCGAGTTCCGCGGCGTTCCGCGGATGTGGTGGTGGCGAGTGAGGGATTCGAACCCCCGAATGCTGAGCAGTCTGATTTACAGTCAGATCCCTTTGGCCGCTTGGGTAACTCGCCAGAGCGCACCCGTCCGACTTGGACAGCCAACCGGGGGCACGAGAGACAAGCATACCTGCCGGAGGCGGGTGCAAGAAATCGAACGGTCAGCTGCCGTTCGCGCCGCGCCTGGAGTCCTCCAGCGACTCGGGTGTCCGCAGCAGACCACCCTCGGCGCGACAGGTCGCGGCGGCGACGTCCATCGCGCGCAGCAGCAGTGCACGCCACTCCCCCAGGTCGGACGGAGACGCTGTGACCAGGCCCTCCGAAACCGCCGCGAGAGTCGCGTCCCCCGCGCCGACGGTGTCGATCACGACACCGGGAAGCTGCGCGATGGGAGCCGAGACGATGCCGGCATCCGCATCGATGGTGGCGCCGTCGGCACCCGCGGTCGCGAGGACGGCAGCAGCGCCGAGGGCCCGCAGACGGGCGCGCAGGGCGTCGAGGTCGCCGTCGTAGAGGATCGTCGCGTCATCCGCGCCGACCTTGACGATGGCGGCCGAAGCCGCGAGCCGCTCGAAGCCGCGGACGAACTCCTCACGGTCGCTGAGCATTCCGGTGCGCGGGTTGGGGTCGACGGCAACGCGCGCGTCCCCCAGGGCATCGGTCAGGGCGTCGACCTCGACCGGCACGTCGAAGGGGAAGCAGCTGATCGCGACGAGCCCAGCGTCGGCGATCGCCTGTCGAGCCTCGTCGGAGTACCGGATGCTGCGCTTCTGTGCGGCATCGTTGAAGACGTACTGCGGCTCACCGTTCGCCGCCCGCTGCACGATCGCCCGAGAGGAACCGAGCGGCGCCTCGCTCCCGATGAGCCGCACGCCGTGGTCGGAAAGGTACTCGCGGATGTGCGCGCCGGCCTCGTCATCTCCCACCATCGCGATCAGCGTCGTCACGACTCCCAGGCGCCGCAGTCCGACGGCGACGTTGAGTGCGGCACCGCCGACGAGCTCGCGCACCCCCGAATCGTCGCGGATCTCATCGATCAAGGCATCGCCGATCACGACCACGGAACCGGCGGAAGAAGTCTGGTTGCTCACCCGCCGACACTATCGCGGCACGGGGAGCCGACGGCAACACCGCGATCCTCTGCCATCCCGACACCGATGCGCAGTACGGTGTGGCCATGAAGCCCCGACTCACCGGCGCTGCCGCGGCACTCCTCCTCCTCGTCGCACTGACCGCCTGCACCCCGCAGACGGGCGGCGCGAGCGCTTCGCCGAGCCCGGCAGGGAGCGAGACGGCCGACCCCGAGCAGACCGGCTCGCCGTCGCCCAGCCCCACGCCGACCAGCGCACCCGTCGCGCTCCCGACCGACTGCCGTGCGATCCTGTCGGACGCCGTCCTGGCCGAACTCGGGGAGACACCGCTCAACGACGCCGCCTTCGGCCCTTCCGGTGTGGGCTCCGACGGCACTCTGACGTGCATCTGGGCCGACCCGGGCGCCGACACGACCGGTCTCACGACCACGATCTCCCGGATGAACCGCGGACCCGCGCTCGACATGTTGAACGCTCTCGCGAACGATGAGGGCTTCTCCTGCTTCACCCCGGACGGCGGCACGCGCTGCGAGAAGACCTGGCCCAATGCGCAGTACCCGGTGACCGACGGCCGCACCCTCTTCTGGCGGGAGGATGTGCTCATCGACACGCGCTACTCGAACCTGGCGCCGAGCGGGTACACCTCGAGCATCGTGGAGCACATCTTCGGCTGACCTCGTCCACCGCGCGGCTGCCAGGCACCACGCGACTGCACCAGGGCACGAAGAAGGCCCCAGGCGAATCGCCTGGGGCCTTCTCAGTCACTCAGCACTCAGTTATAAGTGCCGGGGGTGATGTCGTCCGTCGAGAACGCGTCGAAGTCGACGTAGCCGAAGTCACCGTCAGCGTACGCGCCGTCGGATGCGAAGATCCGGTTCGGGTAGCGCTCGCTCTTGGCTTCCTCGGTGGCCTCGACCGTGACGTCGCGGTACTTCGAGAGACCGGTTCCGGCCGGGATGAGCTTACCGATGATGACGTTCTCCTTGAGACCGACCAGCGGGTCACGCTTGCCCTGCATCGCAGCCTCGGTGAGCACGCGGGTCGTCTCCTGGAAGGAGGCGGCCGACAGCCACGACTCGGTCGCGAGCGACGCCTTCGTGATACCCATCAGCTCCGGACGGCCCGACGCGGGGCGCTTGCCCTCTGCCACTGTCTCGCGGTTGATCGACTGGTAGCGCTTGAGATCGACCATCTCACCCGGCAGCAGGTTCGTGTCGGCGTGATCGACGACGGTGACCTTGCGGAGCATCTGACGGACGATGACCTCGATGTGCTTGTCGTGGATCGGCACACCCTGCGAGCGGTACACGCCCTGGACGCCGCCGACGAGGTAACGCTGCACCTCGCGAGCACCCATGACGCGCATGATCTCCTTGGGGTCGAGCGTGCCCACCAGGATCGGCTGACCGACCGTGACGTGCTGCCCGTCCTCGACGAGAAGCGTCGCACGCTTCAGCACCGGGTAGATGACCGGCTCGTCACCGCTGTCGGGCGTGAGGATGACCTTCTTGCCCTTGTCGGTCTCGTCGATCGTGATGCGGCCATCAGCCTCGGCGATCGGCGACGCGCCCTTGGGGGTACGCGCCTCGAAGAGCTCCTGCACACGGGGAAGACCCTGCGTGATGTCATCCGCCGATGCCGAACCACCCGTGTGGAAGGTACGCATCGTCAGCTGGGTACCGGGCTCACCGATCGACTGGGCCGCGATGATGCCGACGGCCTCTCCGATGTCGACCGTCTTGCCGGTCGCGAGCGAACGGCCGTAGCACTGCGCGCAGACACCGACAGCGGAGTCGCAGGTCAGGACCGAGCGCACCTTGATGCTCTCGACACCGAGTCCGACGAGCTTGTCGATCAGCACATCACCCACGTCGTCGCCGGCCGAGGCGAGAACCTCGCCCGACTCGTTCACGACGTCGGAGGCCAGCGTACGAGCGAACACCGAGTTCTCGACGTTCGCGTCGCGCACGAGCTCACCCTGCGAGTTCGGAGCGGCGATCGGGAGCTCGAGGCCCTTCGACGTGCCACAGTCCTCTTCGCGGATGATGACGTCCTGCGAGACGTCCACCAGACGACGGGTCAGGTAACCCGAGTCGGCGGTACGCAGAGCGGTGTCGGCCAGACCCTTACGGGTACCGTGCGTCGCGATGAAGTACTCCGCAACCGACAGACCCTCGCGGTACGAGGAGATGATCGGACGCGGGATGATCTCACCCTTGGGGTTGTTCACCAGACCACGCATACCGGCGATGTTCCGGATCTGCAGCCAGTTACCACGAGCACCCGACGACACCATGCGGTTGATGGTGTTGTCCTCGGGGAAGTTCGCCTTCATGGCGGCCTGAACCTCGTCGGTCGCCTCGGTCCAGATCTTGATGAGCTCCTGGCGACGCTCGGAGTCGGTCGTCAGACCCTTTTCGTACTGCGACTGGACCTTCGCGGCCTGCTTCTCGTAGCCGGCGACGATCTCCGCCTTGTTCGGCGGGGTGAGGATGTCGCTCAGGGCGACGGTCACACCGGAGCGCGTGGCCCAGTAGAAACCGGCGTCCTTGATGCGGTCCAGCGACGCAGCCGTCTCGACCTTGGGGTACTCCTCGGCCAGCTTGTTGACGATCTGCGACAGCTTGTTCTTGTCAGCCTGCTCGCGGACGAACGGGTAGCCCTTGGGCAGCGTGTCGTTGAAGATCGCCTGACCCAGCGAGGCGTCGACGAGACCGTGACGCTCGTAGCCCTCGGGAGCTTCGCCCTCGAGGAAGGTCAGACCGGGGATGCGGATGCGGATCTTCGCCTGCAGGTCGAGGGAACCCTCGTCCTTGGCCAGGATCGCCTCGCCCACAGAACCGAACGCACGTCCCTCACCGGCTGCACCCTCCTTGACCGTGGTCAGGTGGTGGAGGCCGATGATCATGTCCTGCGAAGGCAGGGTGACCGGACGACCGTCAGACGGCTTCAGGATGTTGTTCGACGCGAGCATCAGCACGCGGGCCTCGGCCTGAGCCTCGACCGACAGCGGCAGGTGGACAGCCATCTGGTCACCGTCGAAGTCGGCGTTGAACGCCGCGCAGACGAGCGGGTGCAGCTGAATGGCCTTGCCCTCGACGAGCTGAGGCTCGAACGCCTGGATGCCCAGACGGTGCAGGGTGGGTGCACGGTTGAGCAGAACCGGACGCTCGCGGATGATCTCCTCGAGCACGTCCCAGACCTCGGGACGGGTGCGCTCGACGGCGCGCTTGGCCGCCTTGATGTTCTGCGAGTGACCGAGGTCGATCAGGCGCTTGATGACGAACGGCTTGAAGAGCTCCAGAGCCATCTGCTTGGGCAGACCGCACTGGTGCAGCTTCAGCTGCGGGCCGACGATGATGACCGAACGGCCAGAGTAGTCGACACGCTTTCCGAGCAGGTTCTGGCGGAAACGACCCTGCTTACCCTTCAGCATGTCGCTGAGGGACTTCAGGGCACGGTTGCCGGTACCGGTGACGGGGCGACCACGGCGACCGTTGTCGAACAGTGCGTCGACGGCCTCCTGCAGCATGCGCTTCTCGTTGTTGACGATGATCTCGGGGGCACCGAGGTCGATCAGACGACGAAGACGGTTGTTGCGGTTGATCACGCGACGGTACAGGTCGTTCAGGTCACTGGTCGCGAAGCGTCCACCGTCGAGCTGGACCATCGGGCGCAGCTCCGGGGGGATCACCGGGACGACGTCGAGGACCATCGCGGCCGGGCTCATGCCGGTCTCGAGGAACGAGCTGACGACCTTGAGGCGCTTGATCGCACGGATCTTGCGCTGGCCCTTGCCCTCGGAGATCTGCAGACGCAGGTTCTCCGCCTCGGCGACGAGGTCGAAGGCCGCAAGGCGGCGCTGGATCGACTCGGCACCCATGTAGGCCTCGAAGTACTGTCCGAACCGGTCCTGCAGCTCGTGGAAGACGTCGTCCTCCGGGCGCAGGGCGCCGACCTCGAGGGTGCGGAAGTCCTCCCACACGCGCTCCAGCTTCAGGATCGCCTCGTCGGCACCCTTGCGGATGAGCGACATCTCCTTCTCGGCGGCGTCCTTGACCTTCTTCTTGGCGTCGGCCTTGGCACCCTCCGCCTCGAGAGCGGCGAGCTCCTCCTCCAGCTTGGCCAGGCGCTCCGCGATCTTGGAATCGCGGCGGTCGCCGAGCGTCTTCAGCTCGAGACGGATGTTGTTCTCCTGCGTGCCCAGGTCACGGTGACGAGCTTCCTCGTCGACCGAGATGACCATGTAGGCGGCGAAGTAGATGACCTTCTCGAGGTCCTTCGGCGCCATGTCGAGCAGGTAGCCCAGACGCGAGGGCACGCCCTTGAAGTACCAGATGTGGGTGACGGGAGCGGCGAGCTCGATGTGACCCATGCGCTCACGACGGACGGAGCTCTTGGTGACCTCCACGCCGCAGCGCTCGCAGACGATGCCCTTGAAGCGGACACGCTTGTACTTGCCGCAGGCGCACTCCCAGTCGCGGGACGGGCCGAAGATCTGCTCTCCGAAGAGACCATCCTTCTCCGGCTTCAGGGTGCGGTAGTTGATGGTTTCGGGCTTCTTGACCTCGCCGTAGGACCACGCGCGGATGTGGTCTGCGGTCGCCAGGCCGATGCGAAGCTCATCGAAAGTTGTGGACTCGAGCACTAGTTCTCCTGTGTCGGAAATTCTTTTTGAGAAGTCTGCTGGGGTGTGCCCGGGAGTTGGATCCCGGGCACACCTGCGGATTAGATCTCGTCGATCGAGGCGGCCTCGAAGCGGCTGGAGATGTTGATACCGAGCTCTTCTGCGGCGCGGAACGCCTCATCGTCGGTGTCGCGGAGGTTCACCAGCGTGCCGTCGGCCGAGAGGACCTCGACGTTCAGGCAGAGCGACTGCATCTCCTTCATGAGCACCTTGAAGGACTCGGGGATGCCGGGCTCCTGGATGTTCTCGCCCTTGACGATCGCCTCGTACACCTTGACGCGGCCGAGGATGTCGTCGGACTTGATCGTGAGGAGCTCCTGGAGCGCGTATGCGGCGCCGTAGGCCTCGAGGGCCCACACCTCCATCTCACCGAAGCGCTGTCCACCGAACTGCGCCTTACCACCGAGCGGCTGCTGGGTGATCATCGAGTACGGACCCGTGGAGCGTGCGTGGATCTTGTCGTCGACCAGGTGGTGCAGCTTCAGGATGTACATGTAGCCCACCGAGATCGGCGCCGGGAACGGCTCGCCGGAGCGGCCGTCGAACATCTGGGCCTTTCCGGTGGAGTCGATCAGACGCACACCGTCGCGGGTCGGGATGGTCGCGTCGAGGAGACCTGCGATCTCCTCCTCGCTCGCACCGTCGAACACCGGGGTGGCGACCTTCGTGCCGGGAGCTGCCTCGAAGGCCTGCTCCGGCAGACGGGATGCCCACTCCGGGGTGCCCTCGACCTTCCAGCCCTGCTTCGCGATCCACCCGAGGTGGGTCTCGAGGACCTGACCGAAGTTCATTCGACCGGGGATACCGAGCGGGTTGAGCACGATGTCGACCGGGGTGCCGTCCGCCATGAACGGCATGTCCTCGATCGGGAGGATCTTCGCGATGACACCCTTGTTGCCGTGACGGCCGGCGAGCTTGTCACCCTCGGTGATCTTGCGCTTCTGAGCGATGTAGACCACGACGCGGCGGTTGACGCCAGAGCCGAGCTCGTCGTCGCCGTCCTCGGCGTTGAACTCCTTGACCGCGATGATCGTTCCCTGCTCGCCGTGAGGCACCTTCAGGGACGTGTCGCGGACCTCGCGGCTCTTCTCGTTGAAGATCGCGCGGAGCAGACGCTCCTCGGCCGACAGCTCGGTCTCACCCTTCGGCGTGACCTTGCCGACGAGGATGTCGCCGGGGCGGACCTCGGCACCGATGCGGATGATGCCGCGCTCGTCGAGGTCCTTCAGCAGCTCCGGGCTGACGTTGGGGAGGTCACGGGTGATCTCCTCCTTGCCGAGCTTGGTGTCGCGAGCATCGACCTCGTACTCCTCGATGTGGATCGAGGAGAGGGTGTCGTCCTTCACCAGGTCCTGGCTCAGGATGATCGCGTCCTCGAAGTTGTAGCCCTCCCACGTCATGAAGGCGACGAGGAGGTTCTTTCCGAGGGCCAGCTCACCGTTCTCGGTGGCGGGGCCATCGGCGATGACCTCTCCGACCTCGACGCGCTCACCGGCGTTGACGACGACCTTCTGGTTGTAAGACGTGCCCTGGTTCGAGCGGTCGAACTTGCGGAGGTGGTACTCCTGCGTTCCGCCCTCGTCGAGCATGACGACGACGCGGTCTGCGGAGACCTCGGAGACGACACCGGCCTTCTCGGCGGTGATGACGTCACCGGCGTCGATGGCCGTGTAGCCCTCCATACCGGTTCCGACGAGCGGCGAGTCGCTGCGCAGCAGCGGCACAGCCTGACGCTGCATGTTGGCACCCATGAGGGCGCGCTGTGCGTCGTCGTGCTCGAGGAAGGGCACGAGCGAGGTCGCGACCGACACCATCTGGCGCGGCGAGACGTCGATGTAGCCGATGTCCTCCGGGAGGAACATGTCGACCTCACCGCTACCGCCCTTGGGACGGGCCAGGACGTGGCTCTCGATGAAGCGACCCTTGGCATCGAGCGGGGCGTTGGCCTGCGCGATGTTGAAGTCGACCTCTTCGGAAGCGGTCAGGTAGTCGATCTGGTCGGTGACGACGCCACCCTCGACCTTGCGGTACGGGGTCTCGATGAAACCGAACGAGTTGATGCGCGCGAAGGTCGCGAGAGCACCGATCAGACCGATGTTCGGGCCTTCAGGAGTCTCGATCGGGCACATGCGGCCGTAGTGCGAGGGGTGGACGTCACGGACCTCGACGCCGGCGCGGTCACGCGAGAGACCACCGGGGCCGAGCGCGGACAGACGACGCTTGTTCGTCAGACCCGCGAGCGGGTTGTTCTGGTCCATGAACTGCGACAGCTGCGACGTTCCGAAGAACTCCTTGATCGCGGCGACGACGGGGCGCACGTTGATCAGGGTCTGCGGGGTGATCGCCTCGATGTCCTGCGTGGTCATGCGCTCGCGGACGACGCGCTCCATGCGGGACAGACCGGTGCGGACCTGGTTCTGGATCAGCTCGCCGACCGCGCGGATGCGACGGTTGCCGAAGTTGTCGATGTCGTCGGTCGCGAGACGGATCTCGGCCTTCTTGCCACCGCGGATGCCCGTGAAGGTCTCCTCGGTACCGGCGTGCAGACGCACGAGGTACTTGATCGTGGCCACGATGTCCTCGACGGTCAGCACCGAAGAGTTCAGCGGCTGGTCCAGGCCCAGCTTGTGGTTGATCTTGTAGCGACCGACCTTGGCCAGGTCGTAGCGCTTCGGGTTGAAGTAGAAGTTGTCCAGCAGCGCGCGCGCGGCCTCGGCAGCGACCTGCTCGCCCGGACGGAGCTTGCGGTAGATGTCGCGGAGCGCATCTTCCTTGGTGACGATCGTGTCCTTCGCGAGCGTCTCCTCGATCGAGGTGTAGCCGGCGAACTCGGCGAGGATCTCCTCGCTGGTCATGCCCAGCGCCTTGAGGAAGACCGTGACCGACTGCTTGCGCTTGCGGTCGACGCGCACGCCCACCTGGTCGCGCTTGTCGATCTCGAACTCGAGCCATGCTCCACGGCTCGGGATGACGCGAGCCGACACGATGTCCTTGTCACTCGTCTTGTCGGGGGTCTTGTCGAAGTAGACACCCGGCGAGCGCACGAGCTGCGACACGACGACTCGCTCAGAGCCGTTGATGATGAACGTGCCCTTGTCGGTCTGCAGCGGGAAGTCGCCCATGAAGACCGTCTGGGTCTTGATCTCACCCGTGAGGTGGTTCATGAACTCGGCCTCGACGTACAGCGGAGCGGCGTAGGTCTTGCCACGCTCCTTGCACTCCTCGATCGAGTACTTCTCCGGCTCGAGGTAGGGGTTCGTGAACGACAGCTGCATCGTCTCGCCGAGGTCCTCGATAGGAGAGATCTCCTCGAAGATCTCGCCCAGACCGCTGTTCTCGTTGACGTCGGTGCGACCCTGCTTCTTGGCCTCGGCCACGCGCGCCTTCCAGGCGTCGTTGCCGACCAGCCAACCGAAGGATTCGGTCTGCAGGGCGAGAAGGTCAGGGACCGTCAGCGTGTCGGAGATCTTGGCGAACGAAAGACGGGATGCTCCGCGTCCGTTCTTGGTGGTGGTGGATGTGGATGCGTTGCGAGCAGCAGCCAAGGGAATAACCTCCGTGAGCCCCGCAGGGCTTCTCGATTCCTTTGTCGTCAGGTGGAGTGTGCGCCCGGGAACTCAACAGATGCCGACCACCATATGAGGGCAGGGAGAAGCGAGCGCAACTACCTACTATACGCACGATTCTGCGACATGGCAAGCGCAGTCCTTGACCAATCTCGGAAGCTGCGGTATGAGTGCCCCTGCGGGGACGCCGAGACCCACCTTCTGTGTCGAGACCCACCCCCGCAGACGACTGCGGAGATGGGTCTCGACGAGCGGGGTGGGTCTCGGCGGACGACCGTCGTCAGGAGGCGATGCCCAGCTCGTTGCCGGGAATCGACGCCAGCAGACGCCGGGTGTACGGGTCGCGGGGGTTCGTGAAGATCTCCTCCGAGGTGGCGGCCTCGACGAGCTTGCCGTCCTTCATCACGCACACGTAGTCGCTGATCAGTCGCACCACCGCGAGGTCGTGCGAGATGAACAGATAGCTCAACCCGTACTCGCTCTGCAGGTCGCCGAGCAGCTTCAGGATCTGGTCCTGCACGAGCACATCGAGCGCCGACACCGGTTCGTCGCACACGATCAGATCGGGCGAGAGGGCGAGGGCACGGGCGATCGCGACGCGCTGCCGCTGCCCACCGGACAGCTCGGACGGGTACCGACGCAGCATCGACTGCGGCAGAGCCACGTCATCCAGCAGCTGACGCACGCGCCTGCGTCGGTCGGCGCCACTTCCCCTCTTGTAGAACTCCAACGGTTCGGCGATCAGGCGCTCGATCGTGAACATCGGGTTCAGGCTCGAGTACGGATCCTGGAAGATCGGCTGCACCTGCTGCCGGAACTCCTTCGTCTCCGCCCGAGTCAGCGACGCGATGTCCTTGCCCTCGTAGCGGATCAGCCCGCTGGTCGGCTCGATCACCTTGAGCAGCATCCGTGCCGTCGTGGTCTTGCCCGAGCCGGACTCGCCCACGATCGCCACGGTCTCGCCGCGCGGGATCACCAGCGACACGTCGTCGACGGCCACGAAGTCCTCCCCGCGTCCGCGCACCGGATACACCTTGGTGAGGTTCTCGATCTCGACGATGTTGTCGGCGGGAGCCGTCTCGGCGACGGTGCTCGCCTCCGCTGCCCTCTCCTGCACGCGGAACGCCTCCGGCTGCAGGCGGGCCGCGGCGACCGAGGGGGCCGCCTTCACGAGCGACTGCGTGTACGGATGCTGCGGGTCCTCCAGGATCTGCCGGGCATCGCCCTGCTCGACCACCTTGCCGCGATGCATAACGATCACACGCTCCGCACGCTCTGCCGCGAGCCCCAGGTCGTGTGTGATGAGCAGCACGGCCGTTCCCAGCTCGCGAGTCATCTGCCCGATCTGGTCGAGGATCGTCTGCTGCACCGTGACGTCGAGGGCGCTCGTGGGCTCGTCGGCGATCAGCAGTCGGGGCTTGCACGCCAGCCCGATCGCGATGAGCGCGCGCTGACGCATGCCGCCGGAGAACTCGTGCGGATACTGCTTCGCACGTCGCGCCGGGTCGGGAAGGCCCGCGGCGGTCAGGGCCTCGACCACCTTGGTCTGCACGTTCTGCCGTGTGGCGAGGCCGTGCGCGAGCAGCGTCTCCGCCACCTGGGTGCCGATCTTCGCGACCGGGTTCAGGTTGGACATCGGGTCCTGCGGCACGAGACCGATGTCACGACCGCGGATCGCGCGCATCTCATGCTCCGACGCGCGCGAGATCTCCTTCCCGTCGAGGCGGATGCTGCCGGAGGCGATCTTGCCGCCCCCGGCGAGCAGTCCGATGATCGCCATCGCGGTGGTGGACTTGCCCGAGCCGGACTCCCCCACGATCGCGACGGTCTCGCCGGGGCGGATCTCGAGGTCCACGCCCTCCACGGCGTGCACGACACCGTCCATGGTGGCGAAGTCCACGGCCAGCCCCTGGACCGACAACAGCGGTTCGGTCGACATCTGCTTCTCCTTCGCGGCGCTCACGGCGCCGTCTTCCCGCGCGTTCATCGTGCCCTCGTCCGGGGATCCATCGCCTCGCGCAGCGCCTCACCCAGCAGGGTGAAGCCGAGCGCGGTGACCGCGATGCAGATACCGGGGAGGAAGGCGAGCCACGGCGCGATGGCCAGCTCGGACTGCGCGTAGGTGAGCATGCGGCCCCACTCCGCCGTCTCCGGGCGTCCGCCGCCGAGACCGAGGAACGACAGGGCCGCCGCATCGATGACGGCGGTGGCCAGCGTCAGGGTCCCCTGCACGATCACCGGACCGATGGCGTTGGGCAGCACATGCGACATGGTGATCTTGCCGCGACCGAGACCGAGGGTCTGCGCGGAGAGCACGTAGTCGCTCGAACGCTGCTGCAGCATCGACGCGCGCAGCAGGCGAGCGAAGATCGGCACCTGCGATGCCCCGATCGCGATCATGATCGCGAACGGGGTCTGACCGAGGATCGCGGCGATCGACACCGCGAGCAGAAGATTCGGCACCGACAGGATGATGTCGACGATGCGCATGATGAGGGTGTCCACCCATCCGCCGAACGTGCCGGCGAGCAGGCCAAGGATCATGCCCCCGACCAGACCCATCGCGGTGGAGATGACGCCGATCATGAGCGACGCCTGCGCGCCCCAGATGAGCTTGGACAGCACGTCGCCGCCGAAGCGGTCCAGGCCCAGAGGGAACTGCGGCAGCTCTCCCGGACCCGGGATGTAGGTGGGCGTGATGTACTTCGCACCCGGCAGCGCCGTCTCCGGATAGGGAGCGAGCAGGGGCGCGAGGGCTGCGATGAGCAGGAAGGCCACGACGATGGCCGCGCCGATCCACGCTGTCGGATTGCGACGGAGGCGACGGAACACGTCCCGCCAGAATCCGCCGGAACCGTTCTTCAGATCGGCCTGGGCGATCGCGACGGTGTCGATGCTGCCGACGCTCTCTGCCGAAGGGCCCTGGGCGGGCGGGAGGGCGATGCTCATACGACCGCCTCCTTTCGCACGGTGGGGAGTGACATCACTGCACCCTCACTCTCGGATCGATGAAGCTGTAGGAGACGTCCACCGCCAGGTTGATCAACGCGTAGGCGATCGCGATGAAGATGATGAACCCTTGGAGGACGGGGAAGTCCCTGGTGAAGATGGCTCTCGCCAGGAACGAGCCGATGCCCGGGAAGGCGAACACCGTCTCGGTGAGCACCGCCCCCGAGATCAGCAGCCCCGTCTGCAGGCCGATCGTGGTGATCACCGGGAGCATGGCGTTTCGCAGGATGAAGCGGTTGCGCAGCGTCGGCGACCCGACGCCCTTCGCCCGACCCGTGCGCACGTAGTCCGCGTTCTGCACCTCCAGGACACTCGCCCTGGTGATGCGGACGATGATCGCAAGTGGGATGGTGCCCAGCGCGAGCGCCGGCAGGATCAGATGCAGGATCGCATCCCATGCGGCATCGAACTCTCCGGTGATGATGCCGTCCCACACATAGAACCCGGTGGGATGGGTGGCATCTATTCGTGGATTCTGGCGTCCGTCCGAAGGCAGCCATCCCAGCTGCACCGCGAAGACGTACTTCAGGATGAACGCGAGGAAGAACACCGGGATGGTGATGCCGATCAGGCTCAGCACGACCGAGGCGTGGTCGGTGAACTTGCCGTGACGGCGAGCCGCCCAGTACCCGAGCGGGATGCCGATGCCGACGGCGAAGATGAGCGCCATGACGCTCAGCTCCAGCGTCGCGGGGAACCGGCGGAGGAACTCCTCCGTCACCGGCCTGTTGGTCTGGATCGAGGTGCCGAAGTCTCCCTGGAGAAGGCGTCCGATCCAGATGAAGTACTGCTCGATGAGGGGCTTGTCGAAGCCGTAGAGCTCGTTGACTCTCGCGACAGCCTCTGGCGTGGCCTTCTCGCCGAGCAGGGCGACCGCGGGGCCGCCGGGGAGGGCCCTGACCCAGGCGAACAGCAGGATGCTGAGCCCGAACAGGGTGGGAATGAGGAACAGCAGTCGCCTGCCGATGGTGCGCAGCACGAAGATCTCCGTCGATCAGAAGGTACGCCGTTCCCCCGGTCCCGCCGAATGCGCGGGACCGGGGGTCGACATATCAAGTGGTCAGGCCTACTTGGTGAGGACGATGTCCGTGAAGACCTCGTCGTTCACCGGGCTGGCGGGGTAGCTCTTCACGCGCGGGTCGAACGCCAGGGTCGGCGCCGGGTGCGCGAGCGGGACTCCAGGGATGAACTGGGCGACCATCTCGTTGATCTCCTCGTACAGCGCCGTCTGCTCCTCGAGGTTGGAGACGCCGCGCGCCTCGTTCAGCTTCTGGAACAGCTCGGGGTTGTCGAAGCCCCACTCGGAGCTCTGCTGGCCGAAGAAGACGCCGACGAAGTTGTCGGTGTCGTTGTAGTCGCCGGTCCAGCCGAGCAGGTGGATGCCGTGATCCGCGGTGCCGGTGGTGCGGTCGAGGTATTCGACCCACTCCTCCGAGACCGGGGTGGTCTCGACGCCGACCTCGGACAGCTGGGACGAGAGCACCGTGAAGATCTGCTCGGGGTCCGGCATGTAGGGACGCGAGACGTTGACCGGGTAGTTGAAGGTGAGCTTCAACGGGTTCGCCTCGGTGTACCCGGCCTCGGCCAGCAGCGCCTTGGCCTTCTCCGGGTCGTAGTCGTAGGTCGTGACATCGGGGTTGTAGCCGTTGACGGCCTCGGGCACGAACTCGATCGCCTTCTGGGTGCCCTCAGGGAGCACCTGGCTGATCAGCGCGTCCTTGTCGACCGCGTAGGACAGAGCCTCACGGACCTTCGGGTCCTGCAGCTCCGGGACCGCCTGGTTGAAGGCGAGGTAGAGGATCGTGAACGGCGGGCGCGACACCATCGTGAAGCCGTCGTCTTCGAGGGCCTTGGTGTCGGCCGGTCCGACAAGGTCGTACCCGTCGATCGAGCCGGATTCGAGCGCCTGACGGCGAGCGGTCGGGTCGTCGATCGTGCGGAAGATGATCTCGTCGATCTGTCCGGCGTCGCCCCAGTAGCCGTCGTAGGCCTTGAGCGTGACCTGCTCGCCCGGTGCCCACTCGTCGAACGCGTAGGGACCGGTACCGACCGGGTGACCCATCGCGTACTCGGACAGCTGCGGGGACTCCGCCGAGCCGCTGACCTCGTCCGCACCGAACTCCTGCATCGCCGAAGGGCTCTGCATCGAGAAGGACGGGAGCGAGAGGGAGGCGACGAAGCCGGCGAACGGCTTGTTGAGGTCGATCGTGACCGAGTAGTCGCCGTCAGGGGTGCAGGACTTGTACACGGCGTCGGCCGGGTTGGAGGCGTACCCCTTGAAGAGCTTGTTGTAGTAGTAGCCGAACGCCTCGGACGCGGCGAGGCCGGTCCAGTTGAACCAGCGGTCGAAGTTCACGCAGACGGCTTCGGCGTTGAACGGCGTTCCGTCCTGGAACGTGACGTCCTCCTTCAGCGCGAAGGTGTGGGACATGCCGTCCTCCGACGACTCCCACGACTCGGCGAGCAGCGGCGCAGGGTCCGCGGTGCCGGGTTCGGTGCCGACGAGGCCTTCGAAGATCTGACGCGAGACGCGGAAGCTCTCGCCGTCCTGAGCGAAGGCGGGGTCGAGGCTCGCCGGGTCGGAGGAGGCGGCGAAGACGAATGTCCCGTCGACGTCGCCCGAGCCTTCGGACCCTTCATCGCCACGCTCGCTGGCGACGCAGCCCGCGAGGGCGAGCGCCGCGATCGTGGCTCCGGTTACGGCGATGAGTCCTCGCCGACGCTTGACTGATTGGTGCATTGTGTGACCTTCCCTGTCGGGCGCTTCATTGCGCGTCCCGAGGCTTCTTCGCCTCGGGGACGGTGATGACTCGACGGTACCCAGCAGATCCTCAGATGCCAAACGCATCCAGGTTGCAATCCGATATCGGCGCGACAGACATCGATCCGGTAGTGTCCAGATCGTGCCCGACACCACCCCGCTCGCCGTCTGCTTCGGCGAGGGCATGGTCGCCCTCGTCGCCGCCACCGCCGGTCCTCTCGAGGGATGCCGGACCTTCCACCGCTCCCTGGCAGGGGCCGAGTGGAACACCGCGATCGCCCTGGCATCGGCGGGCATCCGCACCTCGGTCCTCTCCCGGGTGGGAGACGACGGCTTCGGACGCTTCCTCACCGCCGAGCTGCGCGACCACGGCGTCGACGACTCCGCGGTCGAGGTCGACGGAGATGCGCCCACCGGCCTGTATGTGAAGGAGCTCTCGGCTCGAGACGACGGCGCGGTCGACGGAACCATGCACTACTACCGCGCCGGCTCGGCCGCTGCGGCGATCTCGCCGCAGACCTTGACCACGCCCGTGGCATCCGCTCTTCTCGCCGAAGCGGCGCTCGTGCACACCTCGGGGATCACCCCCGCGCTGTCTGCCTCGGCGCTCGCTGCGCAGGAGGCCCTGTTCACGCAACGGCACCCCGACCGGCTGCTCAGCTTCGACCTGAACTGGCGACCCGCGCTCTGGCGAGGCCGCGAAGAGGAGGGTCGGACGATCGTCTCCGATTTCGCTGGTCGCGCGGACATCGTGTTCTGCACCCGCACCGATGCGGAGGTCGTCTTCGGAACGAGCGACCCGCACCGGCTGCGCTCGCTGTTCCCCCGGCCACGGTACCTGCTCGTGACCGACCCGAATGGTGCGGTCGCCTTCGACGGCACGGAGACCGCCGACAGCGACGCCCTCGACGCCCCCGTGGTGGAGACGATCGGAGCAGGAGACGCCTTCGCGGCCGGCTTCCTCGCCGGCATCCTCACCGGCCTGTCGCTCACGGGAAGCCTCGCGCGCGGGCACCGCATCGCGACGCGCGCGCTGGTCAGCACCCGCGACCACGTCGACTGACGCCCCGGCCGGACGGAGAATCCGGAAGGTCAGGTGCGGCGGCGCGCGGGGACCGCGTCGTGGGTCCGTTGCAGCGAGACCGCGACCGGCTCGCCGCGGTGCTGCACGACGCGCACGAACAGCACGTCGACGAGGGCGAGCTGAGCGATGCGGCTCGACATCGCGGCCATCCGGAACGGGGATTCGTGCGCATGCGTGAGCAGCACGACATCCGCCGCCAGCGCCAACGGCGAGTCGGGGGCGCTGGTGACCGCCACTGCGAGGGCGCCGGCATCGCGGGCGACCTCGAGCGCGCGCAGAGTCTCGGCCGTCTCGCCGCCGTGGGAGAACGCGATCGCCACATCGTCCGCAGTGCGCAGCGAGGCCGTGGTGACCGCGAGGTGCGGGTCCGACGAGTGCGAGACCGAGCAGCCGATGCGCGACAGCTTCAGCAGCAGATCCTGAGCCGTCAGTGATGACGCCGCCTGTCCGAAGAGATCGATGTGACGGGCGTCGACCACCGCACGCGCGACCCTGTCGAGGGCGACCGCATCGAGGGCGAGCGCCGTCTTCTCGATCGCGTCGATCTCCTGCGCGGCGAGCTTGGCGGCGATCGCCGTCGGACCGTCGTCGGGGTCGATCGCCGTGGTGTCGAGACCGAACCGGGCCTGCTGCGCCTGTTCCAGCGTGACCGCACGTGCCACAGCCACCCGCAGCTCGCGGTATCCGCTGTACCCGAGTGACTGGGCATAGCGGGCGACCGTCGAGAGCGAGGTGTGGCAGAGCTGGGCGAGATCGTTGATGGCCAGATCGACGACGAGTGTCGGGTCTCCCAGGATCGTCTCCGCGACGCGCGCCTCGGCAGCGCTCACCTTGGGGAGCGAGCGTCGCACCCGAGCGAGAACGTCATCGTCCATGAGGGATCCCTGTCTCAGCCGGCGCTGGTCATCCTCTGCTGCACAGTGAAGCACCCCAGGAGTGCTTCACGCGCCGTCTGCGCACCGAGCCTACTGGCTGCGGCGACCTCCACGGTCGGCAGCGGCAACGGACTCACAGTGGGAAGACCCACGTTGACGACGACGGCGCGGGGATCACGCACAGCAGCGCGTTCGACGAGCGCACGCTGCGCGGCATCCGTGTCGGGCCGATCGATCAGGAGCACGGTGGTCCCTGCCCCTGCCGTGACCTCGTCGAGCACACGATCCTGTTCGGACTCCGGTGCGGATGCCACGTCGAGGCGCACGCGCAGCCCCTCCTCCGCGAGCGCGCTCGCGACGTAGGAACCGGCGCTGTCGACGGCGAGCGTCGATCGGCGACGCGCATCGATCACGGCGAGCTCGGATGCCGTCTCGAGGGCGCCGCCGGAGATCGTCACCACACGGCGCACGATCTCGGCCGCGTCGAAGTCGTCCGTCGGCTCCTCCTCGTCGGCGGCAGCGGCTGCCGCACGGAGCTTGGTCGCGAGAGCCGCGACCCGGCCGGCGGCCTCCTCGACGCGCGCCCGGGAGAGCGAACCGTCACGCAGCGCGGCGATGATGCCGTCTCTGGCCGCACGGAAGTCCTGCTCATCCTGATCGGGAAGAGCGGCATCACCGGGGTTGGTGGGGTTCCCGATGCAGAGGAGGTCTGCTCCGGCTGCGAGTGCCAGGGCTGCTCCCCCACCGAGTCCCACCGTCTCTCGGATCGCGGCCATGTCGAGCGCGTCGGTGATGATGACGCCGTCGTAGCCCCAGTCGCGCAGCATGCCGAGCACCCGCGGGTTGAGCGTCGCGGGCTGCTCCCCCCACGCCGGGACGACGATGTGCGCGGTCATGACGGCGTCCACTCCGGCGTCGATCGCCGCGCGGAAGGGCTCCAGGTGCACCCGCTCGAACTCCTCGAGATCGAGCGTGATCTCGGGGAGCGAGTGATGCGAATCCATGTGGGTGTCGCCGTGGCCGGGGAAGTGCTTGACGCAGGCGGCGACCGCCCCGTCCTGGATGCCGTCGATCGTCGCGACCACGTGCCGGGAGACCAGCGCCTCGTCATCGCCGAACGCCCGCACGCCGATCACCGGGTTGCGGGGGTCGGTGTTGACGTCGGCGACCGGACCGAGCACCACATTGGCGCCGACCGCCCGCACACGTCTGGCCAGCTCCGCACCGGTCTTCTCGGAGGCGACGAGGTCGTCGAGCAGACCGAGCTGGGCGGCTCCGGGGACGGTCGATCCGGTGGCCGACTCGAGCCGGGTGACGCTGCCGCCCTCTTCGTCGATGCCGATCAGTGCGTCGGGGTTCGCGTCGAGGATCGCGGCGCTGAGAGCCGGAAGCCCCTCGCCGACGTTCTGCCCGAAGTACACGACTCCGGCCAGGCCCTCACGCAGTTCGTCACGCAGCCACTGGGGCGCTTCCGTGCCGAAGAAGCCCGGCCACAGCACGCCGTTGGCGAGACGTTCGAGGTCGTCGGTCATCCCTTCACCGCTCCTGCCACCATGCCGGAGGCGAGCTTGCGCTGCACCAGCACGAAGAAGATCATGACGGGGACGGTGATGATGGTCGACGCGGCCATGATGCTGCCCCAGTCGTTGGAGTGCAGTCCGAAGAACGACTTCAGACCGATCGAGACCGTGTACTGGTCGGTCTGAGCGCCGAGGATCGTCATCGCGAAGATGAACTCGTTCCACGCCGTGATGAAGCTGAAGATGCTGGTCGCCACGAGGCCGGGCATGACGAGCGGCAGCAGCACCGAGCGGAACATGCGCCACCAGCTCGCACCGTCGATGTACGCGGCCTCTTCGAGCTCGACCGGGACGGCGGCCACGAAGCCGCGCAGCATCCAGATCCCGAAGGCGAGCGACAGTGCGACGTAGACGACCATCAGGCCGAGGATGCTGTTGAGCAGCCCCAGGCTCTTGACCTGCAGGAACAGCGGGATGACGAGCGCCTCGAGCGGCACCATCTGCACGATCAGGATCATCATCAGGATCGTGGTGCGGAACTTGAACTTGAACCGTGCGACGGCGACGGCGGCGAGCAGACACACGAGCGCACTCACGAGCACGGTGACCAGCGCCACGATCGCCGAGTTGCGCAGGTACGTGCCGAATCCGCCGTCGGTGAGCACGAACGCGAAGTTGTCCCACGTGAACTCCTGCGGGAGCAGCGACTGCCCACCGCTGGAGGCCTTGCCGTCGAAGGCACTGGAGACCATCCAGTAGACGGGGAACAGCGTGAAGATCAGGACCGCGGCGACCGCGATTCCGATTCCGATGCGGGAGCGGAGCCTCGGGCGCGGGTTCACAGCTCGTCCTCCTTCATGAGGGAGCGGATGTAGACGATCGTGATGCCGATCAGGACGAGCGTGAGCAGCACGGCGAGCGCCGCGCCGAAGCCGTAGCGGTTCTGACCGAAGGACTCCACGTACGACCAGACGCCGAGGTTCAGCACCTGACGGTTGCCACCGCCGCCGCCGGGCATCAGGTACACCTGGGCGAAGACCTTGAAGTCCCAGATCGTCGACAGGATGATCACGACCGAGAAGACGGGCTTGAGCGTGGGGAAGATGATCTTCCAGAATCGGCGCCAGGCGCCGGCGCCGTCGAGGGCTGCAGCCTCGAGCATCTCCTTCGAGACGCCGAGCAGTCCCGCGAGCACGGTGATGGCGACGAACGGGAATCCGTGGTGCACCACGTTCAGGAGCACGATGGCGTAGAACGACCACTGGTTCGTGAACCAGTTGACCGGGTCGTCCATGAGACCGAGGTCACGCAGCACGGCGTTGAAGATGCCGCGGTCGGCATCGAAGATGAATGTCCAGACGTAGGTGCCGGTCACGGCGGGCATCGCCCAGGCGACCATGATGCAGCTGGAGACGATGACGCGCCAGGTGGTGCCCAGACGCGCGAGCAGCAGAGCCACGAGCGTGCCCACGGCGACGGTGACGAACACCGCCACGGCGGCGAAGCCGACCGTGTTGGGCAGCACCACCGTCCAGAGAGTCGGGTTGGTGAGCGCCTCGACGTAGTTGTCGAGACCGATCCAGTTGTTCTCCCCGGTGTTGATCTCGCGCAGGCCGTAGTCCTGCAGCGAGTAGATGAACACCTGGATGAGCGGCCAGAGCATGAGCACCGCGAGGATGGCCAGCCCGGGCGCGAGAAGGAGCCAGGGGCGGGCCGCGACGATCGAGAGACCGCGTCGCTTCCGGCCGCCGGCCACGGAGGCGGAGGTGGACTCCGCCTTCGTGGCCGGCAGTGGCGCTTGCACCATCGACATGGAAGGAGTGCTTCCTTACTTCTGGTTGAGCAGTTCGGTCATCTCGGCTGCGGCGTCCTTCGTCGCGGTCGCGACGTCCTTCTGCCCGCTGAGGATGGCCTGGATCATGGAGTTGGTCGTCTTCTTCGCCTGCACGGCGCCGAAGTTCGGGGTGACCGGGACGGATGCGCCGCCATCGACCATCTGCTCGGCGAACGGTGCGACCAGCGGGTCGGTCGAGGCCAGTGCCTCTTCCATCGCGGACTGGACGCCCGGGAAGTACCCGGTCTCGTTCGACCACTGCTCGGCGAGGTCGCCCGTGGTCACCAGCTTGACGAACTCCCACGCCAGGTCGGCGTTCTTGGTCGTGTTGAAGATCGAGAGGTGCGATCCGCCGAGCACGGAGGGAGCGATGCCGCCGTCTTCACCCGGGATGACTGCTGCACCGATCTTGCCCTCGAGGTCGGGGTTGGTCTCGATGAGCTTGTTCGGCGTCCAGGAGCCGGAGAGCATCATCGCGACATTGCCCTGGGTGAACGCGTCGCTGAGGTCGGTCTCCTTCCAGGTGGTGGCACCTGCGGAGGAGAAGCCGTGCTCGGTGGCCAGGCCCGTGTAGAACTCGATGCCCGCCTGCGATTCCTTGCTGTCGAGCTCGCTCGTCCAGGTCTTGCCGTCCTTCGTGGCGATCTCGCCGCCCGCGCCCCAGACCCAGGGGTAGACCTGGAACTCGGCGTCACCGGGGACGGGGAAGGGGAGCATGTCGGGCTTGGCGGCCTTGATGGCCTCACCCGCTGCGACGATGTCGTCCCACGTCTTCGGAGCCTCGAGTCCGAGCTCCTCGAACACGTCGGCGCGGTACACGAGCGAGCGGACGCCGGCGTACCACGGCATGCCGTACAGCTCTCCGTCGTAGGTGCCGGCGACTTCGAGACCCTCGACGAGGTCGCCGCGGAGGCCCTTCTCGGCGTCGACGTACTCGTCGATCGGCAGCAGCGCGCCGGCATCGGCGAACTCGGCGGTCCAGGTGGTTCCGGTCTCGGCGATGTCGGGAGTCGTGCCACCGGCGATGGAGGTCACGAAGCGGTCGTGGGCGTCTGCCCACTGGATCTCCTCGATCTTGACCGTCGCGCCGGTCTCCTCCTCGAAGGCGTCGGACACCTTGTCGTAGAAGGCGGAGGCGTCGGGGTTGGTGCCCTTCATGATCCAGACGGTGAGCTCCTGGCCCTTGCCGTCGGTGGAGGCGGCGTCGGTGCCGCCGGCGCAGCCGGCGAGGGCGAGCGTGGCCACGGCGCCGAGCGCCACGGCCGAGAGAATGCGCTTGTGCATTGCGGGGATCTCCTCTTTGAAAAGTCCTGGCAAGCATCGGGTACTCACCGGGGGTTAGGAAAAAGTATCCACGACTAACTAATTACCTGCAAGTTCCTCTCACAATCGTCATGCGGCCGTAACATCAGGTTCCCCCGGTAGGCTCCCCGGATGGTTCGCCGCACCCCTGACAAGGACCGTTCGACGGTCGCCCGCCACGCGACGCTCCCCTCCCCCGGGCCTGCCAGAGGATTCCTCAAGATCGCCGGGATCACGCTGGGTGTCGTGCTGGTCTCCGCGATCGCTGTCGCCGCGTTCGTCGTGACCGACTACTTCAACCGCTTCAACGAGGGCGCCGTCACGCTGGAAGACGCTCCCGAGGTCGAACCCCCCTCCATCAGCGCCTTCCCCGGCGAGTTCAGCGTGCTGCTGATCGGCACCGACGAGTGCGGCGAAGTGTCGACGGGCCTGCTGGGCGAGCGCTGCTCGGAAGCGGACGGCGGGATCCTCAATGACGTGAACCTGCTCGTGCATGTGTCGGCGGAACCGCGCAAGGTCACCGTGATCTCGTTCCCCCGCGACCTGATGCTCGAGACCCCCGAGTGCACCCTGCCCGACGGCTCCGTCGCCTCGGCGACGCGCAAGACCCAGATCAACTCGGTCTTCCAGCGGGCGGGCATCTCATGCGTGGCGAAGACCATCACCGACCTCACCGGTGTGGAGATCCCCTTCGCCGCCAAGATCGACTTCGACGGGGTGATCGACGTCACCGACGCCATCGGCGGGGTCGAGGTGTGCATCGGTGGCGAGGGCATCCGCGACGACCAGACGGCCATCGACTGGGAGCCGGGACCGCGCACGGTCTCGGGCTACGAGGCGCTCCAGTTCATCCGCACGCGGCACGGCGTCGGCGACGAGAGCGACATGGCACGGGTGTCGAACCAGCAGCAGTACATGTCTCGTCTGGTGAAGAAGATCATGAGCGACGAGGTGCTCTCCGACCCGGGCAAGGTGCTGGGGCTCGCGAACACCGTCGTCGACAACATCGACCCGAGCGACAAGCTGGCCAACCCGGTCCGGCTCGCCCAGCTCGCACTGTCGGTCAAGGATGTGCCGTTCTCGGAGTTCGTCTTCCTGCAGTACCCGGTGTTCGCCGACCCCGACGATTCCGACCGCGTGATCCCGAACCGCGACGCCGCGGCCACCATCTGGGACGCCCTGAAGGCGGGCCAGCCCGTGCAGCTCACCGGCGATGTCAGCAACAACGGAGGCGTCGAGCTCGTCGAACCGGCACCGGGCGCCGAGGCGGAAGTTCCGGCGACGGATCCCGCGACCGACGCCCCCGCAACGGAGGCTCCGGTGCCGCGCGCGACGCTCGACTCCGCCATCTCCGGGCAGACGGCCGAGCAGGAGACCTGCGCGAACGGCAGGCAGCGCTGACGCTCTCCCCCCAGCGCGTAGGCTCGTGCCCATGGGCCGGACGAGATCGCGAGACACCGAGCACCCCCAGACCCGACTCGATCACGGCGGCATCGCCAGCATCATTCCGTCGGAGTTCACGAGCGGTTTCGAGCTGATCGTCGACGGCACCCCGCAGTCGCACGTCGACCTGGACGACCCGACGCACCTGCACTTCGAGTACATCGTGCGCATGGGAGCGGTGATCGACCAGCTCGCACCGGGTGCGCTGACGGCCGTGCACCTCGGTGCCGGTGCGCTGACGATCCCCCGCTATATCGAGGCCACGCGCCCGGGCTCGCGTCAGCAGGTCATCGAACTCGAAGCCCCGCTCGCGCAGCTGGTGCGGGAGCACCTCCCGCTGCCCAAGGGCGCACCGATCCGGATCAGGATCGGCGATGCCCGCGAGGGAGTCGCGAAGCTGCCGAGCGCGCTGCGGGCGCAGTGCGACCTCGTCGTCTCCGACGTGTATTCGGGGGCGCAGACGCCGGCCCACCTCACCAGCGTCGAGTTCTACCGCGAGCTGGCGGAGCTGCTGTCGACCGACGGTGTGCTCCTCGTCAACGTCGCCGACGGTCCCGGGCTCGCGTTCGCCCGCCGGCAGGCCGCGACGATCGCGCACGTACTCCCCGAGATCGGCATCCTCGCCGACACCCAGGTGCTCAAGGGGCGACGCTTCGGGAACCTCGTCATCGCCGCTTCGGCCACTCCCCTGCCGACGGAGTGGCTGCCGCGCATCCTGGCCGCGGGTCCCCACCCCGCGAAGATCGCGCAGGGCGCAGAGGTCGACGCGTTCGTTCAGGGCGCACGGATCGTCACCGACGTCGACGCCGTCGCCTCCCCTCGGCCGGACGCTTCGCTCTTCCTGCGCTGAGCCACGACGCGGTCATCTGGCACCCCGGGAAGAACCGACGCAGCGGGGCGACGGCGTGTCGAGGACAGGATGCCGCGACCAGGGCGCGCCGCCCCCACGAGCCCACGACCGGAAGGCAGACTGGTAGGGGACGCTGCGGAAGGAGAGCAATGAGTTTCATCCGGGGATACGACCAGGAGACCCTCCGCGAAAAGGTCGATCTCGATGAGTGCGAGACACGTCTCGCGGAGATCGATTCGCAGCGCAGCCTGCCCGCTCTGCTGGAGCGCGTGTGGCTGCTGAAGGTGCTCGACCGCCTCGACGAGGCGCTCGATCTGGCAGATGAGACGGTGCGCCAAGCACGCATGGCCGGCACTCGCAAGGACGTTCTGCGCGCCCGCGTGCTGCACGCGACGATCCTGCAGTACCGTGGCGCGCATGCCGCGGCCGAACAGGAGCTCTCGACCTGCGCGACCGAGGCGGAAGGGCAGCGTTGGCTGTCGATCGCTGCCTTCGCCTATCAGCACCACGGCAAGAACGCCTACGACGCGGGCGACTACGAGACCGCCAGGGAGAGCTTCAAGCAGTCGCTGTTCCTTCGCCGTGAGTCCGGCGCGCAGGACAGCGAGCTCGAGACCGCGCTCCTGGCCATCGAGGCCGTCGAGCGGCGTCGCCCGCCGCAGCTCATCGCGGGCTGACCCCGTGCCGCGACGATGTCGGCGGCATGGCTTAGCCTGATCGCATGGCGGAACTTGACCGTGTGCGCGTCTGGGGCGAAGCACTGATCACGCTGCATCTCGACGACAGCTGGTCCTTCGGCTTCGACAATGCCAAGCGTCGGGCCGGCCAATGCGACTACACGAAGAAGCGCATCACCGTGTCGCGCTACCTCGCCGCACGCTTCGAAGACGACGACATCCACCAGGTGCTGCTGCACGAGGTCGCGCACGCCCTCGCCGGCCACGCGGCAGCGCATGGACCGGTATGGAAGCGCGTCGCCCGCGACCTCGGCTACGTCGGCGGCACGACCCACCACGGTGAGACGGCCGTGGAGCTCGCGCCCTGGGTGGGCAGCTGCCCCGCGGGGCACGTGACCTACCGGCACCGTCGCCCCACGAGACCCACATCGTGCGCGCGCTGCTCGCGGACGTTCGATTCCCGGCATCTGTTCGCCTGGACCCGACGCGAGATCTCGACCGACGTGCGCCTCGCTGCGCAGATGCCGCGCTGACGGCGACTCAGTCGTTCGGCTCGTCGAGGCTTTCGGACCGCGTGGCCTCCGCCGCATCGGGGGAATTGCGCCGGCGACGCAGCAGCGCGGTGATCGCGCGCCAGCCGACCAGGAAGGCCCCGAGCACGAGGGTCGCCACGATGATGAACGGCACCTCGGCGGTGTCGCCGCTGAGCACGCGGATGAGCATTCCTCCCGCGACCGTCACGATCCAGACCACGGCACCCCACAGCACGGACCAGGGGCGGCGTGGCCGACCGGGCAGCAGCGCGGCGAGGAGATGCCCGATGAGCAGGGCGATCAGGAAGGGCCACGCCGTGAGCAGGAAACCGGCAGGGTTCTCGTCATGGGAGGCGCGGCCGATCGCGGCGAAGATCAGCACGAGCACGACATCGACGACGACAGCGGGAAGGTACCTCATGCCACGACCCTACGTGCCTCGAACCGAAGCAGCGCCCGCCCCGCGGCATCCGGCGGAATAACCGCACCCGAAGCGGGCGTCACTCGAAACGGGTGAACGATCCGTCGCGCAGCACCGGTACGAGATC
The DNA here is from genome assembly GCF_008868125.1 of Microbacterium maritypicum. Classification (NCBI taxonomy): domain Bacteria; kingdom Bacillati; phylum Actinomycetota; class Actinomycetes; order Micrococcales; family Microbacteriaceae; genus Microbacterium; species Microbacterium maritypicum. The sequence continues at coordinate 562,431 of NZ_WAAQ01000002.1, read as the reverse complement.
GACCGCGTCGAGCACGGCGGCGTCCGCCACCGATGTCGGCACCAGTCCCGACGCTTCGATGCGGGCGGTAGCGATGACTCCGTCGGCGAGCTCGCGGCCGGAACCGCTCGCACCGACCATGTGCCGCACGGCGCCGCGGAGAGCATGGAAGCCCTCCGCGGCCACCGCAGCATCCGGAGCCGTGTGATCGATGCCCCGAGCAGAGAGCGCCGACACGATCGCTCCGGCTCCGAGCTGGTCCTCGACCGCAAACCGCAACGTCCCCGCGGAGTCGAGCTCACCCGCCGCGATGACGGCGACCGAAGTGCGTGCCTGCCGTCGTTCCTGGATGGTCTGCACCGCCCGCGCGACAGCCGCCGCGTTGCGGATGCCTCCCACGAGCACCGTCGAGTCCGTGGAGGCCGCGGCGACCACGGCTGCACCGTTGCGGGACCAGCGCTGCGCCTCTTCCAGTGCGACGGTGACGCCCGAGGCCGTGGCATCGATGACCGTAGAGGAGAACCGCAGCACATCGACGACCACGACGACATCGGCGGTGGCGAGACGGGCGAGACCCGCAGTGCCCCAGTCGAGGCGGACCTGGTACGTGGACTGATCGAACGGCGACGGCATCCGACCAGCCTAGAGGCGTCAATCCGCTGCGAGCGCCTCGACCGGAGCCACCCTGGTGGCCAACCTCGTGGGCGTCGCCGCCGCCACCAGCGTGAGCACCGCCGTCGCGACGACGATGATGGCGACCGGGATCCACGGGATCTGCGGAGCCACGAGCCCCGCCGGGGTGAACTCCGGCAGCGTCGGCACCGAGCCCAGCAGCGACTGCGCGGCGATCCAGCCGTACGCGACGCCCAGCACGAGCCCCGTCAGAGTCGCCGCGACCGTGATGTGCGTGGCTTCGAGCAGCACCATCCGTCGCACCTGGCGGTTGGACAGACCGATCGAGCGCAGCAGTCCCAGCTCCCGGCGCCGCTGCACCACCCCGATCGTGAGCAGGTTCACCAGACCGACCGCGGCGATCACGGCCGAGACGGCGACCAGCACCATCATCACCGCAGCGAACGCATCCATCGGGGCGAAGAACTCCTCCGGGACCTCGCCCGTGACCTGGCTCATCATCAGACGCTTGGCCGATTCGAGGGCCACGGCGAACATCGTCACCAGGGTCACCCCCATCACCACGCCGATCGCCATCCGCGACGAGCGCTCCGGGTAGCGCAGCGCGTTCTCGGCGGCGAGGCGCGCGGTCGCACTCGACCCGAACATGCGTCCCACCAAGCGCAGGACCGGCGGCATGAACAGGACGGATCCGAGAGCGAGGCCCGTGAACGAGAGCACGCCCCCGAAGAAGGCGACCACGACGCCGAGCGGCGTGAGGAGTCCGACCAGCACGCCCCCCACCAGGAGCGCGGCGCCGGCGATCAGCAGCACCCAGGCGCCGATGTGCCGCCCCGCCTTGCCGGAGACCTCGTCGTGCGTGCGCTCGACCGAACCGCCGAGTGCCTGCAGCGGGGTCACCGACAGCACGCGCCGGGAGCCCGCCCACGCCGCCGCCCAGGTGGTGAGGGCGACACCGATCGCCGGCAGCGCCACGAACGGCTGGGCGAGCGAGAAGTCGGAGGGGGCGTTGTCGATCAGCTGCCCTCCGATCTGCACCCCGATCACCGCGAGCAGGAGGCCGGCGAGCAGACCGATCGCCGCGCCGAGAAGCCCGACGACGAGTCCCTGCTTTCCGACCTCTGACCGCTGCGAACGCGCAGTCGCCCCGATCAGACGCATGAGCGCGATCTGACGGGTGCGTCCGGCGATGATCGTCGAGAAGGTGTTCGCGGTGACGATGGCGGCGACATACATCGCGACCACGGTCAGCAGCACCGACAGCAGGGCCACCACGAAGGCGAGCGTCCCGCTGTCACCGATGAAGGGGTCGGCCTGCAGCACGGCGCCGATGTAGGCGGTGATCTCGACGAGGAGCACACCGAACGCGGCAGACAACGCAGCGACCAGGATGCTCGCGCCCATCCCCCGATCGCGCAGCCACGCCAGCCGGGGGCCGGTCGCCCGCGATTCGGGGACGACCGTGGCGACGGCGGTCATGCCGCCACCTCGGCGGCGAGCATGTAGGCCGAGATCTCCTCGGCGCTCTGGCGCGGGTGGTCGGCGACGATGCGGCCGTCGCCGAGGTAGAGCACGCGGTCGGCGTGGCTCGCGGCGATCGCGTCGTGCGTGACCATCGCGATGGACTGGCCGTGCTCGCGGCTCGCAGTGGCGAGCAGTCGCAGCACCTCGCGCCCGGTCTTCGAGTCGAGGTTTCCGGTGGGCTCGTCGGCGAAGACCAGATCCGGTGCGGTGGCGAGGGCGCGGGCGATCGCCACGCGCTGCTGCTGACCGCCGGACAGCTGGTGCGGACGATGAGCGAGCCGCGAACCGAGCCCGAGCGTCTCGACAAGTCCGTCGATGCGCGCCCGCTCGATCGCACTCGGCCGACGACCGTCGAGCTCGAACGGAAGCATGATGTTGCCGAGCGCATCGAGCGTCGGGACCAGGTTGAACGCCTGGAAGATGAAGCCGACGCGTCGACGCCGCAGGATCGTGAGGTCGATGTCACCGAGGCCGGTGATCTCGGTGTCTCCGATCCAGGCACGTCCTTCGGTGGGACTGTCGAGTCCCGCCATGATGTGCATCAGGGTGGACTTGCCGGAACCGGACGGCCCCATGATCGCGGTGAACTGCCCACGGCGGATGCCGACGCTCACATCGTCCAGCGCACGGACGGTGCCCTCGCCGGAGCCGTAGGTCTTCTTCAGGTGCTGGACGCGGGCGGCGAGCCCCAGGTCGGTGGTCGTGATCTCCATGACTCCGACGCTATTTCCGCGGCCCCGCGCGGGTCATCGCTCCCGGGGACCCTTCCGCATACATCGCAAGGATGATCTGCGGGGCCCGCCGGAGCGCGCGGGGGATCAGGCGAGGCCGTGCTCGAAGGCGAAGACCACCAGCTGCACGCGGTCGCGCAGCGCGAGTTTGCTGAGGATGCGACTGATGTGCGTCTTCACGGTCGCCTCGCTCAGATACTCGCGAGCGGCGATCTCGGAGTTCGAGAGCCCGCGGGCGGCGAGCGCGAAGATCTCCCGCTCACGGTCCGTGAGGTCGGTGTACTGCGCGGGCACGGGCTTGGGTGCCTCGGCGAAGTGCTCGAACAGGTCGCGCGTCGCCGAGGCGGCGATCACACTCGACCCCGAGTGCACGGTGCGGATCGCGGCGAGCAGGAACTCGGGGTCGGCGTCCTTGAGGAGGAAGCCGCTCGCCCCCTGGCGGATGGCCCGCGCCGCCGCCTCGTCGAGGTCGAACGTGGTGAGCATGACGATGCGCGGCGGCTCCGGGCGTGCCAGGATCTCGGCGGTCGCGGTGAGCCCGTCCATGACGGGCATCCGGATGTCCATCAGCACCACGTCCGGGCGGGTCATGCGGACGACGTCGAGCGCCTCCTTCCCGTCGCCGGCTTCCCCCACCACTTCGAGGTCGGGCTGGGAGGCGACGAGCATCCGGATGCCGGCACGGAAGAGCGCCTGGTCGTCGACGAGCACGACTCTGATCATTCGGAGACTCCGATCGGGAGCGTGGCGTGGACGACGAACTGTGTCCCTCGGCGCTCGGCTTGCAGACTACCGCCGACGAGCTGCGCGCGTTCACGCATGCCGATGACTCCGTGTCCGCCCGGCGCGACGGTCGCCTCGCCCGTGACCGTGTTGCGCACGTCCACGTCGACGCGATCCGGCAGCCAGGCGAGGTTCACGTCGACCGCGCCGTCGCCGTGTCGGATCGCGTTCGTGAGTGCTTCCTGCAGGATGCGGTAGACCGCGAGCTGGATGGCGGCGGGCGGCTCCCCCGGCGGCGTCGGATCGACCGTGACCCGCGGTTCGATGCCCGCCTGTCGCACCTGCGCGAACAGCGCTTCGAGATCGGCGAGCGTGGGCTGCGGACCGTCGCCCTGCCGGTGCCGCAGCTGCGTGAGGAGCATCCGCACGTCGCTCAGAGCGCCGCGTGCCGTCTGGGCGATGGTCCCGAGTGCCTCGGTCGCGACCTCGGGTTTCACGGCGGCGGCGTATCGGGCGCCATCGGCCTGCGCGATCACGACCGCGAGCGAGTGCGCGACCACGTCGTGCATGTCGCGCGCGATGCGCACGCGCTCCTGCTCCTCCGCGGCGAGCGCCTCCGCCTGCAGCTGAGCCGACCTGGTGCCGCGAGCGCGCAGCACCACACGCCACAGCAGTCCGCACACCCAGGCGAACCCGAGCGCCATGACCGAGACGACGAGGAGGAGCGTGCCCGCGGTGACCTTCTCCCAGCCGGACCCGGTTCCGAAGGCGACGCCGTTCACGATGATCATGAAGACGGCCGCGACGAACCCTCCGAACAACGCGGATCCGAAGCCCCACCAGAGCACGCGGCGCGTGCCCCACGCCGAGGTGGCGTAGAGCACGAGCAGGATCGCGAAGTTCACCGGGAGCGGCCCGAAGCCGGACAGCATCTGCAGCACGGCACCGGCCCACGCAGCGGCGAGGGCCCACCCCGGGGCGAGCCGGCCGATCGCGACGCCACCGCACATCAGCACGCTCGCGATGAAGACACCCACGACCGCGAACCCCCCGATCGCGTCGTTGCCCGTCCCCGGCCCGTAGAACACGAGCGAGGTCGGCACGAGCACGAGGAACAGCAGCGCCGCCCCGACGATGTCGAGGATCAGCGCGGTGCGGGAGAGCGGGCGGATCACTCCCCCACGCTACGCGAGGGCCTGGCAGCGGGCATCCGTCGCGGGATGTATCTCCGCCGTGTCAGGCCCGGGCGATGATCTCGCCGTGCGGCACCAGGTACCACCCGTCGCCGTCGTCGGCCCAGCGCTTCCAGGCGTCGCTGATCTCCTGCAGATCGGCCCGCGTCGCCATGTCGCTGTCGACGAGCTGCCGCGCGAGCGCCGACTCGAGGATGCGGTCGGCCCACATGCCGCCCCACCAGGCCCGCTCGGCGGGAGACGCGTAGCACCAGGTGGATGCCGTCGCGGTGATGTCCGTGAATCCCGCGGCGCGCGCCCAGGACAGCAGCCGGCGTCCCGCATCCGGCTCCCCGCCGTTGGCCCGTGCCGCCGCACGGTACAGGGTGAGCCAGCGATCGAGCTCCGGCAGTTCCGGGAAGCAGAGGAAGCCCGCGTAGTCCGCGTCTCGCGCGGCGACGATCCCCCCGGGAACGGCGACGCGGCGCATCTCGCGCAGGGCCGTCACCGGGTCGCCGACGTGCTGGAGCACCTGGTGCGCGTGCACGACATCGAACGAGTCGTCGGGAAAGCTCAGCGCGTGCACGTCCTCGATCGAGAACGAGAGGTTGGTGAGCCCGCGCTCTGCCACGAGTCCCTGCGAGAGCGACAGGGCGCTCTCATCGATCTCGGTGGCCGTGACGTGGGCGACGATGCCGGCGAAGTCGGCCGTGATACTGCCCGGCCCCGCACCCACGTCGAGAAGACGGGTCGTAGCGGTGAGGTGCGGGCGAAGGTACTCGGCGGAGTTCGCGATGTCGCGCACGTTGTGGGAGCGGAGGACGGATTCGTGATGTCCATGCGTGTACGAGGCCATGCGGCCCAGTCTGGCAGAGCGTGCGCTCAGTGCAGGTCGGCGACCATACGACGGATGGCCTCGCGGTCGGGCTTGCCCGAGGAGAGCACCTCGATCTCGTCCACCATGATCAGCCGGACGGGACGGGCGTGCTTGCCGAGTTCGTCCTCGACGGCGTCGCGAGCGTGCGCGAGCTGCTCCGACTCGCTGCGGCGGAGCACCTCGCCCCGAGCCGCGACGATCACGGACGCCTCGCCCCAGCGCTCATCCTCCACGCCGACGACCACGGCCTCATGAAGGCCCGCGATCCGGCGGACGATCCGCTCCACACGGTCGAGGGAGATGTTGATCCCCCCGGACACGATCACGTTGTCGGCGCGGCCGTGCACACGGACGACACCGTCTTCGACGAGGCCGAGATCGCCCGTGCGGTACCAGCGGATGCCGTGCTCATCGCGCACGAACGTGCGGGCGGTCAGCGACCCGTCGCCGAGATACCCCTCGGCGAGCATGGGACCGGCGATGCGCAGCTCACCGTCGACCGTCCGCACGCCGACCGTGTCGAGGGGCACACCGTCGTAGACGCATCCCCCACTGGTCTCGGTCGAACCGTAGGTGCGCACCAGTCGCACACCGAGGTCGGCCGCCCGTTCCCGCAGCGGCTCCGGGAGGGCCTGGCCGCCCACCAGGATCGCCCGATAGGCCTGCAGTGCCGCCCGCACGGCGGTGTCATCCGCCGCGTCGAGCAGGGTCGCGACCTGAGCGGGGACGAGGGAGGTGTACAGGTCGGGGATCCCCGCGTTCGACGCAGGCCGCAGCATCTCGAGAGTCGCCTCGGCGAACGACACCGGCGAGAACCGGCCCTCTATCCGTGCCGGTCGCGTGTCGGCGAGGATCGACCGCACCAGCACCTGAAGCCCCGCGACATAGCCGGCCGGCAGCGCGAGCAGCCAGCGTCCGCTGCCGATGCGCGCCGCCGTGGCCTCGGCACTCGCCCGCAGGGCCTCCCCGCTCAGGGCGACCCGCTTCGGGATGCCGCTCGATCCCGACGTCGCGATCACGGCGGCGAGGCCGTCCGCCACGTTCTCCGGGGCGCCGTCCACCATCCCGAGTCCCAGAGCAGGGCCCCCGTCGAGCGCACGCCGCAGGGCTTCCCGCAGCAGAACCGGATCTTCGGCATCCGTGGGGATCAGGGCGGTCATGCGGGTCTCCGACTCAGTAGTGCCAGGGGAAGGAGGACCAGTCGGGGTCGCGCTTCTCGAGGAACGAGTCGCGACCCTCGACGGCTTCGTCGGTGCCGTAGGCGAGGCGGGTGGCCTCTCCCGCGAAGACCTGCTGACCGACCAGCCCGTCGTCGACGGCGTTGAAGGCGAACTTCAGCATGCGGATCGCCGTCGGCGACTTGGTCAGCACCGTGCGCGCCATCTTCAGCGCCTCGCGCTCGAGCTCGGCATGCGGCACCACGCGGTTCACCGCACCCATCTCGTACGCACGCTGGGCGGAGTACTCCTCGGCGAGGAAGAACACCTCGCGGGCGAACTTCTGCCCCGTCTGGCGGGCCATGTAGGCGGAGCCGTAGCCGGCGTCGAAGCTGCCCACGTCGGTGTCCGTCTGCTTGAAACGCGCCTCTTCCGCGGAGGCGATCGTGAGGTCGCAGACCACGTGCAGGGAGTGTCCGCCGCCGGCCGCCCATCCGGGCACGACCGCGATGACGACCTTCGGCATGAAGCGGATGAGCCGCTGCACCTCGAGGATGTGCAGACGGCCGACGGCGGCACGGCCCGCGCCGTCGACGATCGCGGTCTCCGTGTCGGAGTACTTGTAGCCGTCGCGACCGCGGATGCGCTGGTCACCGCCCGAGCAGAACGCCCAGCCGCCATCCTTCGGGCTCGGGCCGTTGCCCGTGAGCAGCACCGCACCGATGTGCGCATCCTGCCGAGCGATGTCGAGCGCGCGGTAGAGCTCATCCACGGTGTGCGGACGGAACGCGTTGCGCACCTCCGGCCGGTTGAACGCGATGCGTGCGACTCCGCCGTCACGTGAGACGTGCGCGGTGATGTCGGTGTAGTCCTCAGCACCGGGCGCGAGCACCCATTCGGCCGGGTCGAAGAGGTCGGAGACGAATGCGGTGGTCACAGCATCCAGCCTATTCCTCGCGCCCGCGGCGAGCGCGCCAGGCCTTCATCCAGCCGTCGATGATGGTCCAGGTCTGGACGGCGATGATGCCGACTCCGGTGATTACCGCGAGGATGCGCAACGTGTCGGCGTCCACCCCGTTGTCGGCGAACACGAACTGCACGAACTCCGGGTTCAGCAGCTCGTCCCGCACGAGAAGTGTCACCGCCCAGGTGGCGAACGCGATCGAGAGCGCCGTGTTGACGACGGCGAGACCGACCGTCCACCGGCGTCGGCGGTACACGGCGACAGCCAGGACGGCGTCGGCGAGCATGATGGCGAGGAGCACGGTCATCCCCCACGGCCAGAGCCCGGAGTTCAGGATCGGGATCGGATCGCCGCCGGTCGGGAAGAACCCGCGGGTCGCATCCCACACCACCGCGGCGACGCCGATGCCGAGGAAGACGAGAGTGGCGATCATGTCGCTGCGCGCGGCGCCGTTCTCGGTCGGCACGGGCAGCTGGTCGACGTCCCACTTCTCCCCCGTGTCGGCACCGGTGCGCTCGAGCACGACGAACACCAGCGTCACCCAGAAGCACACGTGAACGACGACCGAGAGGGTGACGGCGACGATTGCGCCGATCACGTCTCCGACCGGTGCCCCCTCGATCAACTTCGCGATCGCGACACCCACGGCGGCGCAGGCCGGAACGATGATCAGCAGCAGCTTGAGCAGCCGCCACCAGGTCAGGTAGTAACGGGGGCCGATGAGGTGCAGAGGGCGATCCGCATACCCGGCAGCCAACACCCCGGGGTCGCCGAGATCGGTGAGGACCGCGCGCTCGGCGGCCTCTGGCGCCTCACCCTGCTCGACTCGCGCCTCGACCGCATCGGTGATGGAGGCTTCGAGCTCGGCGCGGACATCGTCCTGCGCATCCGGCCGAAGACTACGGATCGTGGCACTGATGTACCGCTCGGTGAGCGTGGCGGTGGTGGTCATGTCAGTTCTCCTCTGCAGTGAGGGACGCGATCGCCGTGGTGAGCGATCGCCATTCGTCGGTGAGGGTGTCGGCGAGGCGGATGCCGGCGTCCGAGGTGCGGTAGAACTTGCGCGGCCTCGCCTCCTCGGTGTTCCACTCGCTCGTGAGGTACTCCTGCTTCTCCAGGCGGCGCAGCAGCGGATACAGGGTGTTCGCATCCGTCGCGAAGCCGCGCTTCTCGAGCTGGTCGAGCAGCGAATAGCCGTAGCCCGGCGTGCGCAGCAGCTGCAGGCAGGCCAGCACCACGGTGCCGCGCCGCAGCTCCTGCAGGTGCGTGTCGAGCGTCTCGTTCATGCAGCCCACATTACTGTGTGTCACACACTATTGTCCAGCGTACGTCTCGGACAGTCCCGGGGCGGACGGGAAGGGGGAAGTAGCGTGGAGTCATGACGCTCGAGATCACGCGCATCGACCCGTTCGACGCCGCGGAGGTGGACGCCTGGTGGGATGCCTATGCAGCCGCCGAACGTGCCGACCGCGGATCCGACATCCCGGTCTGGTCCCGCGAGGAGACGCGCAACGCGATGCAGCAGCAGTCCCAGACTCTCGAGCGACGCCCCCTCCTGCTGCGCGACGACGGCACTGTCGTCGGCGCAGCGGGCCTCGCACTCCCCCTCAAGGACAACACACACGTCGCGCACCTTGCCGTCCACGTGCCGCCGGCGCATCGACGGCGCGGAGTCGGCAGCACCGCCCTGGCCTTCCTCGAGGCAGAAGCCGCCGAGGCCGGACGCACCACCGCGCAGGGCGACACCTCGTGGCCGTACGAGCTCGGATCCGACGGCAAGGGCGCACCCGGTCGCGAGTTCGCCCGCCGCCACGGCTACGCGCTCGCGCTCGGGGACGTGCAGAACCGGCTCGCACTCCCGCTCGACCTCGAGGTGCTCGACCGGATCGACTCCGACATCGCTGCGGCGACCCGGGGCTACTCGGTCCGGAGCTGGATCGGACCGGTGCCGGACGACGTCGTCGAAGGCTGGGCGATCCTCGACGCCTCGATCGATACCGAAGCCCCCAGCGGCGATCTCGACATCGCACCCGCGAAGCCCGACGTGGAGAGCATCCGCGAGCAGGAGGAGCTCCTCGTCAGGCAGAACCGTCTTCCGATCGGCACCGTCGCGCTGACGCCGGAGGGCCAGGTCGCCGCCTACACCCAGCTCGTCGTGTCGGGCGACGACGGCAATGCGTACCAATGGGGCACGCTCGTGCGCCGGGCCGACCGCGGCCACCGCCTCGGCACGGCGGTGAAGATCGCGAACCTCCGCCTGTTGCAGCACCGAGCTCCTCATGCACCTGCCGTCTACACGTACAACGCGGAATCGAACGCACACATGCTCGCCGTGAACACGCTTCTCGGGTTCATTCCCACCGAGCGGATGGGCGAGCTGCAGAAACACCTGGCCTGACGTGCAGCGGTCGCAGGCCTCCCGGGGACAGAATGGGCACATGATCCCGCCGCTCTCAGACCTGCTCGACTCGGCCAGGGTCGTCGCCCTCCCGATGCACAGTCGCTTCCGCGGCGTCGACGTGCGGGAGGCACTGCTCTTCGAGGGACCGGAGGGGTGGGCGGAGTTCTCACCGTTCGTGGAGTACGAAGACGCGGAGGCGGCCACATGGCTCGCGGCCGCGATCGACTTCGCCTGGCGCGAGCAGCCGGAGCCGCTACGGGATCGGATCGGCGTGAACGCCACGGTGCCCGCGATCGAGGCGTCGCGCGTGCCCGAGCTGCTGGCGCGATTCCCCGGCTGCCGCACGGCGAAGGTCAAGGTCGCCGAGCCGGGGCAGACCCTCTCCGACGACGTGGCGCGCGTTCGCGCCGTGCGCGAGACGATGGGCCCCGAGGGCCGCATCAGGGTCGACGCGAACGGAGCCTGGAACGTCGACGAGGCCGAGCACGCCGTGCATGCGCTGGGCGAGTACGACCTGGAATACGTGGAGCAGCCCTGCGCGACGGTGCCGGAGCTGGCGGATCTCCGCAGGCGCGTGAAGTACATGGGCATCCCGGTCGCCGCCGACGAGAGCGTGCGCAAGTCGTCCGATCCGCTCGCGGTCGCCCGTGCCCGCGCGGCCGACCTGCTCGTGATCAAGGCGCAGCCCCTCGGCGGCATCACTCACGCGCTGCAGATCGTCACCGCCGCGGGGCTCCCCGTCGTGGTCTCGAGCGCCCTGGACACCGCTATCGGCCTGTCTCAAGGAGCCGCCCTCGCTGCGGCCCTCCCGACACTCGACTACGACTGCGGGCTCGGCACGGCGTCGCTGTTCCTCGACGACGTGGCCGACCTGCGCCCGGTCGACGGCTCGATCCCGGTCGGCCGCGTGACACCCGATGCGGAGGCACTCAGTCGTCTCGCCGCATCGGACGAACGACGCGAATGGTGGCTCGCGCGCCTCGCCCGCTGCCACTATGAGCTCTCGACCGCCGCACACTGAGGCCGACTGCCGCGGCGAGGACCCCGTCGCACGTCACCGCGGAGGCCCGCCGAGCACCTCGGCGAGGTGGCGCGTGGCGAGGTCGGTGCTGCGCTGACCGTGGCCGCCTTCCGCGCCGAAGATCGTGAGGATCTCGGCGTCGTGCTCCCCATCGGCGCCGAACCAGTGCGGCGTGCGTGTATCGAACTCCGCGACCTCTCCGGCCTCGAGCATGATGTCGCGGTCACCCACGATGAGCCGGATGCGTCCGGTGAGCACATACATCCATGACGACCCCTCATGCGAGGTGAGCTTCGGCTCCGAGGCCTCGGAAGGCACGATGATCTTCCACGCATGCCTCTCGCCCGGCTGGCGTGTGAGCGCCACCACAGTGCGCCCGTTGACCCGCCGCGGGCGCAGCCGCACCCGCGGGTCGCCGGTCTCGGGAGCGCCCACGAGGTCGTCCAGCGACACCCGGTACATGCGCGCGAGCGGCAGGAGCAGCTCCAGGCTCGCGCGCCGCTGACCCGTCTCCAGGCGCGAGAGAGTGCTCTTCGAGATACCCGTGGCCGACGCGACCTCGGCGAGTGTCGTTCCTCGTCGAAGGCGCAGCGCCTGGAGCCTCGGACCGATCTGCTCCAGCGTCGCGTCGATGACCGCCTCGTGTTCGTCCATGGCCTCATCCCATCACCGCCATCCCGCTTTCGGCAACTCGTGTTGCTGTTCAGTGAAGACGCGATCGATGCTGAGGACATGACCGTGACCACGACTTCCCCCCTTCGCTCAGGCACGGCCGGGCTCGCTCTCAGCGTGCTGGTCGCGTCCCTCGGCACCAGCGCCGCCAACGTGGCGCTCCCCACGATCGCCCGACACCTGGATGGCACCTTCTCCCAGACACAGTGGGTGGCGCTCGCGTACCTGCTGGCGATGACAGCGACCAGCCTCACGGTGGGATACCTGGGCGACCTCCTCGGGCGAAGACGCATCCTGGGGATCGGCATCGTCATCTTCACCCTCGCTGCCGTGCTCTGCGCGCTCGCTCCGACGCTGGGGGTGCTGATCGGCGCCCGCGCTCTGCAGGGTGTCGGCGCTGCCGTGATGATGGCGCTCCCTCTCGCCCGTGCCCGCGACATGGTCGCGCCGGAGCGCCTCGGACGTGTCATGGGTCTGCTGGGGACGACGGCCGCAGTGGGCACCGCCTCAGGCCCCGCGCTCGGCGGCCTCCTGATCACGGTGGCGGGGTGGCCGGCGATCTTCGCAGCAATGGCGCCGCTCGGCGTGCTGGTCGCGGTTCTGACCGGCATGACCGATCGCGGTACTTCCGCGGCGAGCGGGCCCCGACGCGGATTCGACATCGGCGGCGTGCTGCTGCTGACGGCGGCCGTCACCTTCTACACGCTCGGCGTGACCTCGCCCGGTGCCGACGGATCCTGGCCGACGATGCCGCTCCTCGGCGGCGCGATCGTCACTGCCGCTCTGTTCGCCCTCCGGGAGGCCCGCGCTTCCCATGCGCTCCTGCCGCCGGCTCTGCTCCGCAATCGCGACGTCTCGATCGGGGCCGTGCTCAACCTGATCGTGGGCACGGTCATGATGAGCACTCTCGTGGTCGGCCCGTTCTTCCTCGCGGGAGGGCTGCACCTCGCTCCGGCCGCGATCGGGGCGACCATGGCCGCGGGACCGCTCGCCTCCATCTGCACCGGTGTGATCGCCGGCCGCGCGGTCGACCGGTTCGGCACGCGGCTCATGACCACGGCGGGGCTCTCGGCCATGGTCGCCGGAGCCCTCGCGCTCGCGTTGCTGCCCTCCTGGTGGGGGCTCATCGGATACATCACGGGCACTGTGCTGCTCGCCCCCGGGTACCAGCTGTTCCTGGCGGCGAACAACACCGGAGTCCTGAGTGCGACGCCGACAGAGCACCGCGGTGTGACGTCAGGATTGCTCGGCCTTTCCCGCAATCTCGGGCTCGTCACTGGCGCCTCCGTGCTCGCGGCACTCTTCGCCGCAGCCTCCGGCGCAGCAGAGATCGCAGCAGCCACGCCGGAGGCGCTCACCGCAGCACTGAAGGTGACGTTCCTCGTGACGGCTGCGCTCCTGGCCGGTGCCGCACTGCTCTCCCTCGCAGCGAGCCGTCAGACCTCGAGGGCTCGGGGAACGGCGACGCCGACTACGGCTCGATGAGCAGCTGCACCAGGCGGCCGAGCTCCTCGCCACCGGAGTGCCGAAGCTGCGCGTCGTCCTGGCCGGCCATCGCTCCTCGCACGGTCATGCCCTCCCAGATGATCATGAGCATGCGCGCGGCGATCTCGGCCGGGAGCCGCAGCCGCAGCAGGCCTGCCGAGATGATGTCGTCGACGATCTGCGCGATGCTCGAGACCATCTCGCGCTCTTGGGCGAGATACGCCTCGCCGAACCTCGCGTCGCGCAGGGCACGGATGCGGATCTCGCTGAGCAGCATGACGCCGAGGCGGTCGTCTCCGCCGAGCTCCATGATCTGCTGCACGAGATCGATCGGATCGCACCCCTCGACGAGGGCACCGGCGGCGGTCAGCTCCTCGACACGGGTGCGCACCGCGTTCACGCGCACTTCGGAGACGCTGGCGGCGAGCATGAGGAACAGCTCGTCCTTGGACTCGAAGTTCGAGTAGAACGCGCCGCGGGTGAAGCCGGCTCGCTCGCAGACCGCTTCGACCGATGCTCCATCGAGCCCGACCTCGGCGAAGACCTGCGCCGCCGCTTCGAGCAGACGGGCACGCGTGTTCTCACGGCTGCGGGTTGCGGGTGTCGACATCGAAACCTCCTGACCCTTCACTCTCGCATGATTCACACCCTGCACACAGGCTTGGCCGGGCGGGTCACCTTACGATACATCTATGTATCGGATACACCTGTGTATCCACCCCGCACCCCTCGGAGGATCGCGTGTCCACACTCCTGTCCTCGCTCGGACGCTGGTCCTTCCGGCACCCGTGGCGAGTCCTCGTGTCCTGGCTGCTCGCGCTCGGCATCGCCGGCGCCGGGGCACTCGTGCTGGGAGCGGGAACAGACAACACGTTCTCCATCCCCGGAACCGAATCGCAGGCCGGTCTCGAGCAGCTCTCCCGTTCGTTCCCGCAGGTGAGCGGCACGAATGCGCAGTTCATCGTGGTCGCCGCCGACGGCGACAAGATCACGGATGACGACTACCGGGAACACATCGAGGACGCCGTCGACGAGCTGGGCGACCTCGACGGTGTGCTCGCCGCCACCTCGCCCTACGACGAGATGGTCAAGGGCATGATCAACGAGGACGACACGGCGGCCATCGTGCGCGTGCAGTTCGACGGCGAGGCCACCGACGTCTCGGACACGACGAAGGATGCGCTGCGCTCGGCCGTGAGCGACCTCGACTCCGTGCTTCCTTCCGGCTCGCAGACCTCGCTCGGCGGCGACCTCTTCGCGATCTCGATCCCCGGCGTCACCCTCACCGAGGCGGTCGGGCTCCTCATCGCGCTCCTCGTGCTCATCGTCACGTTCCGTTCATTCGTGGTGGCCGGGCTCCCCCTGCTCACCGCGATCCTCGGCGTGGGCATCTCGATGGCCGGCATCTTCACCGCGACCGCCTTCGCCACCGTCTCCTCGACCACCCCGCTGCTGGCGCTCATGCTGGGACTCGCGGTCGGCATCGACTACGCGCTGTTCATCATGGCGCGACATCAGGATCAGGTGCGAGAGGGCGTGGATCCGGAGGAATCGGCATCCCGTGCCGTCGGTACCGCCGGATCGGCCGTCGTCTTCGCCGGCGTCACCGTGCTCATCGCACTGATCGGCCTCGGCTTCGCCGGCATCCCGTTCCTCACCACCATGGGTATCGCGGCCTCCGCCGCCGTCGCCGTCGCCGTCGCGATCGCCGTCACCCTGACCCCCGCTCTGCTCGGATTCATGAAGGGCAAGGTCGTCGGTCGCCCGAAGAAGGTCAAGGCGCCGAAGACGAAGAAGAGCGCGGCATCCGAAGCGTCGGAGGAGCCGAAGCCCGTCACGGCCCCGGCGAAGGGCAGCGCCCGCTGGGTCGGGGGCGTCATGAAGCACCCCGTGCTGGTGTCGCTCGCCGTCGTCCTCGGACTCGGGATCGTGGCCGTGCCCGCGCTGAGCCTCGACCTCGCCCTCCCCAACGCCGGCGTGCTGCCGAAGGACTCCGAAGCCCGGCAGAACTACGACCTCGTCGGCGAGCAGTTCGGACCCGGGTTCAACGGTCCGCTGATCCTCACCGGCACGATCGTCACCTCCACCGACCCGCTCACTCTGATGGAAGACCTCGGCGACGCGGTCGCGAAGGTCCCCGGCGTGAAGGAGGTCGCCCTCGCGACGCCGAACGAGACCGCCGACACCGGCATCGTGCAGATCATCCCCGAGACCGCACCCGACGATCCGGCGACGGCCGACCTCGTGCGTGAGCTGCGCAGCCACCACGAGGAGTGGCTCGACGAGTTCGGCATCGACCTCAAGGTCACCGGCTTCACCGCCGTCGGGATCGACATCTCCGACCAGCTCGGCAACGCGCTGCTGCCGTTCGGCATCTTCGTGATCGGCCTCTCGCTGATCCTGCTGACCATCGTGTTCCGCTCGCTGTGGGTGCCGATCACGGCTGCGGCCGGATACCTGCTCTCGATCGTCGCCGCCTTCGGCGTGGTCGGGGCGGTGTTCGAATGGGGATGGTTCGCCGACCTGCTGCACGTCGCCAAGGTCGGGCCCATCATCAGCTTCATGCCGATCATCCTGATGGGCGTGCTGTTCGGTCTGGCCATGGACTACCAGGTCTTCCTCGTCTCCCGCATGCGCGAGGACTTCGTGCACGACAAGGATGCGACGAGCCCGAACCGTGCCACCCGGCGGGCCGCCGCGCTCCGGGCCGTGCGCAGCGGTTTCACCGGCTCGGCGAAGGTCGTGACCGCAGCCGGGCTCATCATGTTCGCGGTGTTCGTCGCGTTCGTCCCCGAGGGCGACTCGTCGCTCAAGCCGATCGCGCTCGGCCTCGCCGCCGGCATCGCCTTCGACGCCTTCCTGGTGCGGATGACGCTGATCCCCGCGCTCATGGCGATCCTGGGCGAACGCGCCTGGGAGCTCCCGCGCTGGCTGGAGAAGATCCTCCCCCGCGTCGACGTCGAGGGCGAGGCCGTCGAACGCGAACGACACCTGGCCGCATGGCCAGGCGACGGGTCGATCGTCGCCGCCGACGACCTCGAGATCAGCGCCGATGCGCCGCTCATCGAGGGTCTCTCGGTGCGGATCCCCGAGGGCGGTGCCGTGATCGCGACCGGTGGCGACGTGCGCACCCGCCGGGCTCTGGCCCTGACGATCGCGGGACGCCTGACCCCCGCGGACGGCAAGCTCAGAGTCGCGGGGCACCTGCTCCCCGGACGCGCCGCCTGGGTGCGCTCTCACGTCGGCTGCGTACTGGTCGACGATGCGGATGCCGCGCTCGGCGACCTCGCCGAAGCCCTGCGCGGAATGTCGCAGATCGTCGTGATCGACGGGATCGACCGCCTGAGCGGCGGACAGCGCGACCAGGCGACGGCGATGTTGCGCGATGCCGCGGCCTCCCGCACGCTCGCGGTGTTCGCCACTGCCTCCGACGCCGATTCGGCACGGACCACCCTCGCCGAGGCCGGACGGCCCGACGCACAGACTCTCGACACGCGTGCTCCTCGCCGGAGCGCCGCAGAATCCACCGAGGTGACCGCATGACCCTCCCCATCGAGCGCGCGCGCTCCCGCAAGCCCATCACGTGGCTGACCATCCTCGGCGTGCTGCTGCTGCCGGCGGCGGTCGGCGGCATCCTGGTCGCGGCCCTGCAGAACCCGACGGAGCGCCTCGACTCCATGACCGCGGCCATCGTCAATCTCGACGAGCCTGTGACCATCGACGGGCAGATGACTCCGCTCGGGCGCCAGCTCGCCGCGGGTCTCGTGGAGGGGTCGGACGATCTGGATTCGAACCTCACCTGGGTGATCTCGAACAAGGACGACGCGGCCGACGGACTCGCCGACGGCTCCTACCAGGCCGTCATCACGATCCCCGAGGACTTCTCGACCGCGGCCACCTCGGCCGGCACCGCGATCTCCGACGGCGGAGGCAAGGCCGAGCAGGCCACCATTACGGTGACCACGCCGAAGGACGGACTCGTCGCCGACGACCTCATCACGGGTCAGCTCGCCGATGTCGCCGCGTCGACCATGGGCACGATGCTCTCCGAGGCGACGACCGAGAACATCCTGGTCGGCTTCACCACCATCGGCGACCAGATCGGCGACGCGGCAGACGGCGCGGTGAAGCTTGCGAGCGGGGCGCGGGATGCCGCCACCGGAGCCGCCGCGATCGCCGACGGCGCCACGAAGCTGGCCTCCGGGGCGGGCGAGCTCGGGACGGGTGCGTCGTCGCTCGCCTCGGGCCTCGACACGATCGCGGGCAAGACGCGTGAGGCCGCGGCAGGTGCGGCGCAGATCGGATCCGGGCTGACGGCCGGCGGTGCCGCGCTGCAGCAGAACATCGGCGGCACGCAAGAGCTGGTCGGTGCGATCCAAGGCGCCTCGGCATCGGCGAAGTCGGCGGCCGACGGCTCGCTGGCCCTGGCGGGACGGCTGGGGACGCTGCAGCAGACGGCATGCGCAACCCCGGTGAGGGACCAGGCGCAGTGCGATCTGTTCACCTCCCTCGCATCCGATGCGGGTGCGGTGGCCCAGAGTGCAGGAACCGCGTCCGGCACCCTCAACAACGAGAAGGTCGCCGGTGGCGTCGCTGCCCTCCCCGGCACCTTCAGCACTCTTGCGTCCAGCATGACGCAGGCCGGTGCGGGCGCCACCCAGCTGTCCTCCGGCCTCACTCAGCTCGCAGACCAGGGCATCGGCGCATCCGCCGCCGGAGCCCGTGGCCTCGCGTCCGGTGCGACCCAGCTCTCCAGCGGAGCGACCGCTCTCGCCGATGGTGCCACCGAGCTCACGACCGGGCTCGACACCCTGGCGACCGGTACGGGTGACCTCGCCGGCGGGCTGCGCACGGCATCCGATTCGCTCCCCTCGTTCAGCGACACCGAGTCGAAGTCTCTCGCCTCGGTGATCGCAGACCCGGTGTCGTCGAACTCGTCGATGAACACGATCTTCGGCCCGACCGCCATCCCGCTGCTCGCTGCGGTGGTGCTCTGGTTCGGCGGACTCGCGACCTTCGTGGTGATGCGCGCCCACACCGCTCGCACCCTCACCTCTCGCCGGTCGTCGGCCACGCTCACGCTGCGGGCGTTCGCTCCCGCGGCACTGATCGGCGCGGGTCAGGGGCTGCTGGTGTCGCTGATCGTGCAGGTCGTGGCCAGCTACGACGCCGGCACCTGGTGGGCCTTCGCAGGTACCGCTGTGCTCGCCGGTGTCGTGTTCGCCGCCGTGAACCAGGCGCTCGTCGCCCTGTTCGGCGGGATCGGACGCTGGATCTCGGCCCTGGTCGGAGTGCTCGCGGTCGCGACGGGTCTGGTCTCGACGGTGCCCGGCTGGCTCGCCGGTATCGGGGCCGCCCTCCCGACGGCTCCGGCCTTCGCGGGGTTGATCACCGCCAGCGGCTCGGCGGTCGCCGCTCTGGTCGTCTGGGGCGTGCTGTCTCTCGTGGCCACGACCCTCGCCGTGACGCTGCGGCGCACGACCTCGGCCAAGGCGGTCCTCGCCACGGCCTGACTCCTCGCCCCGCAGCGAAGACCATCCACGCCGGCCCGGCGCGTCGAAGTATGACGCACCGGGCCGTTCGTGTGTCAGCCTCCGGTTTCGCACCCTCGCGACGCGTCCTAGGCTCCTGACATGCGCCGGCCGTTCATGGACACCCCCGACCAACTCGCGAGCCTGGAGGGACAGCAGTACCTCGTGCTCCGGCCCACCGCGGCGGTCGGCACGGTCTATCGCGATGTCCAGGATGCCGCCGTCTCCCGCCTCGGCGTCCCGGCACGGCGCCCGCACACCGGGCACGTCACACTGCGAGGGTTCTACGAGCCCGAGCGACGCGACGCACTCACCGAGCTGATCCGCTCGTGGGCAGCGCAGCAGGGCCCGATCGAGGTCGCCGCCGAAGCCGTCGACGAGTTCCCCGTGCCCTGGCAGATCCTGATCGTGCGCCTCGCCCGCAGCCCCTCGCTCGTGTCGGCGTATTCGTCGCTGACCGCCGCACTGGATGCCACGGACTTCCGTCGTATCGGCGAGCTGCCGCTGGAGGACTGGACGTTCCACCTGTCGGTGCTCTACGGCAAGACTCTCGATGGGGCCGAGTGGTCGCGCTTCGCGCGAGCCGAGTCACGACCCTTCGAGTCCGCGCCTGTCGAGAGCATCACCGAAGCCGAACTGGTCTGGTACCAGGACGGCATCGAGCACGCCGAGGTCCTCCCGCTGCGTGGCTGACCCGAGTAAGCCGCCTCCGCGACGCTGGTGGCACCGCGGGTCGGCTCAGCTCACAGCTCAGCTCAGCTCAGCTCAGCTCAGCTCAGCTCAGGCCGGAGTAGGCGTGCAGGCCCTTGAAGAAGACGTTCACGATCGTGAAGTTGAAGATCACGGCCGAGAATCCGACGATCGCCAGCCACGCCGAGGGGTTGCCGCGCCAGCCGCGGGTCGCGCGGGCGTGGATGTATCCGGCGTAGATGACCCAGATCACGAAGGTCCAGGTCTCCTTCACGTCGAAGCCCCAGAAGCGGCTCCAGGCGTAGTAGGCCCAGATGGACCCGGCGATGAGCGTGAAGGTCCAGAGGATGAAGCCGATGATCGTGAACATGTACGCCAGGCTCTCCAGGCGCACCGCGTTCGGGAAGGTGCGGAGGAAGCCGGGACCGGTCTTCGTGGCGTTCTCGCCGAGGAGTCGCTCGCGGCGCGACTGCATGAGCTGGATCACCGAGAGCGCGAACGCGAGAGCGAAGAACGCGGTCGCGAGCGAGGCCACGAACACGTGGATGACGAGCCACACGCTCTTCAGCGGGTCCATCAGCGGTGAGACGTCGACGTAGAAGTTGGTCGCCCCGAGGCCGAGCAGCACTACGACGAGGCCCGTGATGAACGTGCCGAGGAACCGCAGGTCGATGCGGGTGAGCACGACAAGGAACACCGCGATGATGAGCAGCGTGCCCATCATGGCGAACTCGTACAGGTTGGCCCACGGGACTCGTCCGGCCGCGATGCCACGGGTGATCGCAGCGGCGAGGTGGAAGAGGAACCCGAGCACGGTGAGCGAGGTGCCGATCCGGGCCATCACGAATCGCTGCGGGGCGGTACCGGAACCAGACGCGGGTGCGGATGCGGTGGTGCTTGCGCCACCCGCTCCGACGAGCACCGACTCGCGGACGTTCTGCGCGTCGGCTGTCGCCTGCGAGCGCCGTGCGAGATCGAAGGCGTAGGCAACGAAGGCCGCCGCATAGATCGCGATCGCCGTCCAGAGCAGAACAGGCGAGATCACGTTGAGCTCGAGCATGGTGTCAGTCTACTTTCCGGGTGTCGGTTGCCGGGGCTTCCGGCTCGGCGGACTCGTCCGCGGTGTCATCGATCGTGGGGCGCGCCGTGGTGCCTCCGGCCGCGTCGAGCAGTCGGGCGTGCCCTGCGACGAGGTCTTCCACGGCTGCGGCGAGGGTCGGGTCCTCGCCACGGGCGAGCGCGGCGTACTCGAGGGCGATCTCGCCGTCGTGCGCTGTGGCCTTGACCCACACACGGCGACGCGGCACGAACAGCGCGATCATGAGACCGCCGAGGGCGAGCAGCGCGAAACCGAGCACCCACACGCCGGACTCGTCGCGGTGGATCTGCAGCGAGGCGAAGCGCTTCACCGACTGGGAGGCGTCCGCGGCGCCGGCCGGAGACTCGTCCTCGAAGGTCACCGAGCCGAGGCCGTTCGGCAGCTGTGCGGTCTGCCCCGGTGCCAGCTCGATCGACTCTACGTCGGTGGTGCGGCCCGTGAGCTTGGTCATCCCCGTGGTGTCAAGCACGTAGACGGAACGCGGCACCCCCTCGTTGATCCCGAGGTCTCCGGTGTACACGTCGAGAGTGAGCGTCGGGTTCGTGAGGTCGCCGTATGCGGAGAAGAACGCACCGCTCTCGAGCACGCCCGTGGTCGGGTAGAAGAACCCGACGAGTCCGACCTGCTCCGCAAGCCCGTCCGGCACCTTGAGCACACCGAGCGAGGTCATGTTGTTGTCCTGAGGAAGGAACGGCGTGCTGTTGGTGAACACCACGTTGCCCTCGGGGTCGCGCACTGTCACGGTCGGCGCGTAGCCGTTGCCGAGGAGGAACACGTCATCGTCGGCGACACCGAGGGGCTCGTTGACCTTGACGGAGCCGGTGCGCTCCTCGCCGTTCTCCTGCACCGTGACGTTGGCAGAGAAGTCTCCGGCCTGCCCGGAGCCGGGCTCACCGAACGGCTGGTACGTCACGTCGAAGGAGTCGAGGCGCATCGAGTACGGAGAGAACGCGTCGTCGCTTACGAAGCGTCCGCGGTTCATCGAGTCGTAGTCCAGGAGCGTGTTGGCGAAGGTCTCCCCCTCCACCAGCACGCGCTGACCGGTGTACGAGAACCCGCCGCCGATACCGACCGTGACCAGCACCCCCACGAGCGCGAGGTGGAAGAGCAGATTGCCGGTCTCGCGCCAGTAGCCGCGCTCCGCGGAGACCGAGAACGTGCGGCCGCGGTCGTAGCGCTCCACACGGTAGCCGAGAGCCTTGAGCTGTTTCGTGGCGACGTCGATCGATGCGGCGGCCTCGGCTTCGGCATCGCCGGTCTTCGTGCCGGAGTCTGCCGCAGGGTCCCGAGTGACCGTGCGGTAGTCCTCGAGCCGCTGCAGTCGCGCGGGGGTGCGCGGCGGGCGCGCACGCAGCGCCTTGGCGTGGTGCTTGATGCGCGGGATCACGCAGCCGACGAGCGAGGCGAACAGCAGCAGGTAGATCGCCGAGAACCACGGCGACAGGTACACGTCGAACAGCTTCAGCCCGTCGAGCACCGGGAAGAGGTCGGGGTTGTCGCGCTCCCACTGCGTGACGCCGTTCGGGTCGGCCATCCGCTGCGGGAAGATCGAGCCGGGGATCGCGGCGATCGCGAGCACGAGCAGCAGGATGAGCGCCGTGCGCATCGAGGTCAGCTGACGCCAGCCCCAGCGCAGCCAGCCGACGAACCCGAGCCGCGGCTGGGTGATCGAGTCGTCGCCGTCGACGTGGTCCGACGGACGGAGCGGATCGCTGGAGTCGCTGTTCGCGGCGCCCTTGTTCTTGGTCATGGCCTTCTCAGTGCGGGGGTTCTTCTCGGGACGGGTGGGCTTGACGGGACGGGAATCGGGTCGCGCGCCCGCCTCCGGATCGTCAGAGCGGGAGGATGACACTGCCGATCACCGCCGTCAGTCTCGACATGATGTCGGTCCAGAGCCCGGTGACCATCAGCACGCCGAGGAGGAGAAGCATCACGCCACCGATGATGTTGACCACCCGGATGTGCCGACGCAGGAAACCGATCGCCTTCGTGGCCCAACCGAAGCCGAGGGCGACGAGCAGGAAGGGGATGCCGAGGCCGAGAGAGTAGGCGAGACCGAGGAAGCCCGCCCGCACAGGATCACCGGCGTTGAACGACAGCGCGAGGATCGCCGCGAGCGTCGGGCCCATGCAGGGAGCCCATCCGATGCCGAGCGCGATACCGAGGAGCGGGGCTCCGACGACGCCGACCTTCGAGTCGACGTGGAAGCGGAACTCCTTCTGCGCGAAACCGAAGAGCCCGAGGAACACCAGCCCCATCGCGATGATCACGACCCCCAGGATGCGCGTGATCAGGTCGCCCCACTGCAGTAGGAAGACCCCGGCCGTTCCGCCGAGCACGGTGTAGAGGATGAAGACGATCGTGAACCCGAGGATGAACAGCAGCACGCCCCCGACGAGTCGCCCTCGCGTCGCGGTCTCGGTCGTCTGCGTCGTCGTCCCGCCTTCCGCACCGGCAGCAGCGGTCGACCGAGGTGCGACGGCACCGCCGAGGAAGCCGAGGTAGCCGGGAACGAGGGGGAGCACGCACGGGGAGAGGAAAGAGACGAGTCCCGCGAGCATCGCGACCGGGATCGCGATCCAGAGGGCCCCGGAGCCGATGATCGCTTCGGGGTTCACAAGGCTCCCCTGATGGTCACGAGTCCTCCGCCAGGGCGTCCTTGACGAGCGTGGAGAGGATCGACTTGCCGTCGATCGGGCCGATGATGCGGGCAGCGACCCGGCCCTGCTTGTCGAGCACGAGGGTCGTCGGCGTCGCAGTGATCGGCGTGGCCTCCGCCTTCGCGAAGGCGAGCTTGGCCTGGGCGGTGTCGACATCGATCAGGCTGGGGTAGGTGACGCCGTACTCGTTCGCGAAGGCCACAGCGGTGTCTGCCTGGTCGCGGGTGTTGATGCCGACGAACGCGACGTCCTCATCGCTGAAGTCCTGCCACACCGCTTCCAGATCGGCGGCCTCGAGGCGGCACGGCGCACAGCCGGCGTACCAGAAGTTCACGACCGCGACCTGTCCGGCGATGTCGGCGCTGTCGAACTTCTCGCCCTCCTCGGTCACCCCGCTGAACACGACGGGTTCGCCGCGCTCGGAGACCGGGATCTCGACGATGGCACCGTCGGCGGCGACATAGCCCGTATTCTCGCCGTTCAGGAACGATTCACTCACCGGATCGGGAGCACAGGCGCTCAGACCGATGGCGAGCACCGCAGCGAGCGCGGCACCGACCGCACGGCGCGAACGCCGGGTGCGGGAGGAGCGGCCGCTGCGGATCTGACGGACCGTCGAATCGCTTGGCACGACTCCGAGTTTACGCAGAGGATCCTATGCGCGAGCCGGAAACGGGCGCCTCGCCGAGGGTCTCAGAAGCGTGCCAGAACGTCGTCCACACCCGCCCGGAACCGCGGGCAGGTGGCGATGTCGTGCGCCCGGCAGCCCATCGCGTGCTCGGTCATCTCGCGGGATCGGCGCATCTCCTCCATGCGCCGATCGATGTCGTCCAGATGCTGCTGCAGCACCTGGTGGCGCCCGGCGCTGCCGTCGTCGAGCAGTACCCCGATCTGTTCGAGCGTCATCCCCGCGGCCTTGCTGCGCTGGATCACGGCGATGCGCACGACCTCGTCTTCGCCGTAGCGCCGTCGCCCCGCGGAGTCTCGAGGCGGCCGGAGCAGACCCACCGATTCCCAGTGCCGCAGCACGTTCGTGGGCAGTTCGACGCGGGCGGCCACATCGCCGACGGACCAGGGGTGCGCATCGCTTGACTTCATGTTGACATGAAGTCACAGACTGACGAGGAACGCAACAACGTCATCGGAAGGACCACCATGTACGACGCCATCGTGATCGGCGCAGGACCGGCAGGACTGCAGGCCGCTCTGACCCTCGGGCGGATGCACCGCTCCACGTTGCTCCTCGACTCGGGCGAGTACCGCAACGGCACCGTCCTGCACATGCACAACATGATCGGCGCGGACGGCACTGCCCCCGCCCAGCTCCGCGCGACCGCACGGGCAGAGCTCTCCGCCTACGACGACGTGGAGATCCGCGACGCCGCAGCGATGAGCGTCTCGGGCGCCGAGGATGCCTTCGTCGTTGGCATCTCCGACGGCTCCGTGGTCGAGGGGCGCCAGGTCATCCTCGCCACGGGCGTCGCCGACGACCTTCCCGACGTCCCCGGCCTGCAGGACCTGTGGGGCACACTCGCGTTCAGCTGCCCGTTCTGCGACGGACACGAGCACGCGGGAAGACCGATCGCCATCCTCGGCGCCGCACCTCGGGCCGCGCACATCATCGGGCTGCTGGGCCGGATCGTCGGGGACATCACCGTGTTCCCCGTCGGGGAGATGTTCGCCGACGAAGACATCCAGATGCTCGAGGCGAAGGGCGTGCGGGTGAGCCCTGCCCCTGTCTCCTCCCTCGAGAAGGTCGACGGAGGCGTGCGCATCCGCACCCACCACGATGAGCACGTGGTCGACGGCATCTTCGTCGCGGCGGGATCGATGCGCCAGCGGTCACCGTTGGTCGCGCAGCTCGACCTGCAGATGCTCGAGTCCGGCTGCATCGAGATCGACGAGTTCGGACGCACCTCGCTCCCCGGGGTCTTCGCCGCGGGCGATCTCGCCCACCGTGCGACCCTTCCCGGCCCGATGGCATCCGTGCTGCTGGCGGCCGCCGCCGGTCAGCTGGCCGCGGTCGGCATCATCCAGTCGCTCCTGGCCGCCGAGCACTGAGCGGGGCGCGTCGCGAGGACCGGCTCAGACCGCGCCGACGTCCACGGCGCCGCCGGTCGCGGCGGGCTCGGCGTAGGCGACCTCTCGCCAGACGTCGCCGACGCGCTCGAACGAGGTGACACTCGACAGGGCGCAGCGACGCGTGCGCGGGTCGTGCTGCAAGGGCAGGCCCGCCACCCGGAGGTGGGTGATCCAGATCGGCGCCTGGTGCGAGACCATCACGACGTCGCCGTCCGGTGCCGCATCCCACGCTTCGTCCATGATGCCGAGCATCCGCTCCGCGATGGAGGAATACGGCTCACCCCAGCTGGGAACGGACGGCTGGCGCAGGTGCCACCAGTTCAGCGGGTTCATCAGGGAACGGCGCATCTGCGTCCCCTCGAACACGTTGGTCGGCTCGATCAGGCGGATGTCGACCTCGGGCACGAGGTCGAAGCGCTCCGCGAACGGCTCGGCCGACTCCTGCGCACGCTCCAGCGGCGAGGAGTACAGCGCGCGCACGGGACGCTCGAGCGAGGCCACGTGGTCGGTCGCCGCTGCGGCCATCCCCCGGCCCGCCGTGCTCAGGTGGTAGTCGGGAAGACGACCGTAGAGCACGCGGGCCGGATTGTGCACCTCGCCGTGTCGGACGAGGTGCAACCGGGACGCCGTCATGTCACGCCTTGCTGTAGCGCGAATCCCCGAAGCCGAGGATCAGGTACCCGATGTACGGGAAGAGGAAAAGCAGGAAGAACGAGAAGAGCCCGCCCTTGTTGAAGCGCTCACCGAGCTTGAACGCGACGATGATCGCGAGGATCAGGTTCGCGACCGGGATGAGGTACAGCAGTGCGAACCAGCCGGACATTCCGGCGATCTTCACCAGGAAGACGAGGTTCACGATCGGGATGATCGCGAGGATGCCGGGGTATCCGGCCTTCGTGAACACCTTCCACAGCCCGATGGCGACGAGGATGTAGAAGACGAGCGCGATCAGGCCCGTAGTACCGGAGAAGATCGATGCGTAGAGATCGGCGATGCCGTTGTTGTCCACGGTGCATCCTTTCTGTGTAAGAGCTGTGTCGTGGCGATCCTACTGACATGCCGCCCCGGACGCCGCCGACGGGGCCGATGACCTCCCGACCGCCCCCGTAGAATGGGCGGGTTCCCCATTTCCCAGATCAGAAGGAATACTCCGTGCTTCGCACCCACTCGGCAGGCTCTCTGCGAGCCGAGCACATCGGTCAGACCGTCACTCTCTCGGGTTGGGTCGATCGCCGTCGTGACCACGGAGGAGTCGCTTTCATCGATCTGCGGGACGCCTCCGGCATCGCTCAGGTCGTCATCCGCGACGAGGAGATCGCGCACCCGCTGCGCAACGAATTCGTGCTGAAGGTGACCGGCGAGGTGTCGCTGCGCCCCGAGGGCAACGCGAACCCGAACCTCCCCACCGGCGAGATCGAGCTCATCGCGACCGACGTCGAGGTGCTGAACGAGTCCGCTCCCCTCCCCTTCCAGGTCTCCACGGCGCTCGCCGACACCGAGACCGTGGGCGAGGAAGCCCGTCTCAAGTACCGCTACCTCGACCTGCGTCGTCCGGCCCCCGCATCCGCTCTGCGCCTGCGCTCGAACGTCTACAAGGCGATCCGCGACGTACTGCACGCCGACGACTTCACCGAAGTCGAGACGCCCACCCTCACGCGCTCCACGCCCGAAGGCGCGCGCGACTTCCTGGTGCCGGCTCGCCTGAGCCCCGGCAGCTGGTACGCCCTGCCGCAGTCGCCGCAGCTGTTCAAGCAGCTGCTGATGGTCGGTGGCGTCGAGAAGTACTTCCAGATCGCCCGCTGCTACCGCGACGAGGACTTCCGCGCCGACCGTCAGCCGGAGTTCACGCAGCTCGACATCGAGATGAGCTTCGTCGACCAGGAAGACGTGATCACGCTCATGGAGTCGCTCATCGTGGCGATGTGGGCGACGATCGGTGTCGAGGTGGCCACGCCCCTGCCGCGCATGACCTACGCCGACGCCATGGCCAAGTACGGCTCCGACAAGCCTGACCTGCGCTTCGGACTCGAGCTCGTCGAGGCGACCGAGTACTTCAAGGACACCCCGTTCCGCGTCTTCCAGGCGGAGTACGTCGGCGCGGTGCGCATGCCCGGTGGCGCCTCGCAGCCCCGCAAGCAGCTCGACGCCTGGCAGGACTGGGCCAAGCAGCGCGGCGCCCGCGGCCTCGCCTACGTGCTGTTCAACGAGGACGGCACGCTCGGCGGCCCTGCCGCGAAGAACCTGTCCGAGGCCGAGCAGGCCGGACTCGCCGAGCTCGTCGGTGCCGAGACCGGCGACTGCGTCTTCTTCGCCGCCGGTTCCACCAAGGAGAGCCGTGCGCTGCTCGGTGCCGCGCGCGTCGAGATCGGCCGCCGCCTCGGCTACCTGAACCCCGATGAATTCGCCTTCACCTGGGTCGTCGACGCTCCGATGTTCGAGCCGGCAGCCGACGCCGTGGCCTCCGGTGACGTCGCCGTCGGCGCGGGCGCCTGGACGGCCGTGCACCACGCCTTCACCGGCCCCAAGCCCGAGTTCCAGGACACATTCGACACCGACCCCGGATCCGCCCTCGCCTACGCGTACGACATCGTGTGCAACGGCTCGGAGCTCGGCGGCGGCTCGATCCGCATCCACCGCGAAGACGTGCAGAAGCGCGTGTTCGAAGTCATGGGCATCAGCGACGAGCAGGCCGACGAGCAGTTCGGCTTCCTGCTCGACGCGTTCAAGTTCGGCGCACCGCCCCACGGCGGCATCGCGCTCGGCATGGACCGCGTGCTACAGCACCTGACCAAGACCGAGTCGATCCGCGAGGTCATCGCCTTCCCGAAGTCGGGCAACGGCTTCGACCCGCTCACCTCCGCTCCGGCGCCCATCACCGACGCGCAGCGCGCCGAGGCCGGCGTCGACTACGAGCCCGAAGACGACGAGGCCTGACGCCCACCGCCACGCGGACTCACGCCCGGGTCGCACGCAGTCCTCGGACTCGTGCGGCCCGGGCGCTTTCGGTCGTTCAGCCGAGTGACGCGAAGGCGGGGAGGATGTTCTCGTTCCAGACGTCGACGCCGAGCTTGCCGATCAGGACGATCACGACCACGAGGAAGACGACCCGGATGAACGTGGTCCCGCGGGAGATCGCCATCCGCGACCCCAGGTAGCTGCCCGCGACGTTCGCGACGGCGAGGATGCCGCCGAGCAGCCACAGCACGGCACCGTGCGGGATGAACAGCATCAGTGCGCCCGCGTTCGTGGCGAGGTTGACGATCTTGGCCTTGGCGCTGGCCTGCAGGAAGTCGTAGCCGAGCAGTGCGACGAGCGTGATGACGAGGAAGGTACCCGTGCCCGGACCGATCATCCCGTCGTAGAAGCCGATGCCGAGTCCTGCCGCGCCCGCCATGATGTGGTGCTTGTGCCCGTGGAACCGCAGCTGGGTCGCCGCCCCCATCTGCGGCCGGAACGCGGTGAACAACGCCACCACGAGCAGGGCGATCACGATGATCGGCTTGAAGGCGGCCGGCGGTAGCACCGTCGCGACGGCCGCGCCCCCGAACGAGCCGATCAGTGCGACGATCGCCATCGGCACGGCGGTGCGGATGTCGGGTTTCGCGCGCCGATAGTAGGTGGCACTGCTGGTCGCGGTGCCGAAGACCGAAGCGAGCTTGTTCGTCGCAAGGGCCTGCACCGGCGAGATACCGGGGATCAGCAGCAGCGCGGGCAGCTGCAGCAGTCCTCCCCCGCCGACGACGGCGTCGATCCAGCCGGCGCAGAACGCAGCGACGACGACGAGCAGGAGCATCCCCCACGTGAGCTGCTCCAGACCGAGCACGGCGCCGATATCCACCTCGCCATGATTCCAGAGAGTGGACGCCGCTCCGGCATCCGCTCCGTGCGCTGGCAGACTGGAGCCATGCTCGACGCCCTCCCGCTGCCCCACTCTTTCGAATCGCGCATCGGGACGGCACTCCTGCGGCGTGCCACGCTCGATGACACGGATGCCGTGATCGCCCTGCTCGCCGACGACCCGATCAGCGCGGCCCGCGGCGATGTGGCCTCCGAGGAGGACCGACCGGCCTATCGACAGGGTCTCATCGAGATCCTGGCCGAACCGTCGAACGACCTGCTCGTCGTCGAGCACGACGGCGCGATCGTCGGCACGCTGCAGCTCACCTCGATCCCCGGGATGGCACGTCGCGGCGCCCGACGGCTGCTGGTCGAGGCGGTCCGCGTGCAGAGCAGCCTGCGCTCGTCGGGCATCGGCTCCGCCGTGATGCGCTGGGTGTCGGAGGCTGCTGCCCCTGCGGTCGGCGCGAGCATGGTGCAGCTCACCTCGGACGCCTCCCGCACCGACGCGCACCGCTTCTACGAGCGGCTGGGCTACGTCGGCTCGCACCGCGGCTTCAAGTACAGCGTCCCGCAGGGCTGAGACGCCGTGGCCCTGTTCGGCCACCGCCTCGCCACCATCCGTTCACCAGACCCGCGACGGGCGGCAACCTCCGCCTCATAGTGTCCTCTCGCAACCCGAAACCGGCTCACAGCGCCGGACACCGAGAGGACACTCATGGCTCGCTTCACCCGCCGCGCGCGCATCGGCGCCGGCATCGCCCTTGCCACCACGGCCGTACTGGCGCTGACCTCCTGCGCAGGCGCGACCGACGCGCCCGCCGCCGGCGGCTCCGACGTGGACGCCTCCGCCGCGACCTCGGTCGCCGACTTCGGCACGTTCGCCGATCTCGAGGCCGCGGCCAAGGCCGAGGGCTCGCTCAACGTCATCGCGTTGCCCCGCGACTGGGCCAACTACGGCGAGATCCTCGATCTGTTCGCCGAGAAGTACCCCGAGATCACCATCAACGAAGCGTCCCCCGACGTCTCGAGCGCCGAGGAGATCCAGGCCGCGAAGACGAACGAGGGCCTGGACACCGCGCCCGACGTGTTCGACATCGGCCTCACCGTCGCCCTGCAGAACACGGATGTCTTCGCTCCCTACAAGGTGCAGACCTGGGATGACATCCCCGCGGAGCTGAAGGAGCCCACCGGTCTCTTCGTCGGCGACTACGGCGGGTACATGTCGATCGGCTACGACTCGTCGAAGTTCGACGCTCCCGCCGAGCTCTCGGACCTGCTCTCGGCCGACTACAAGGGCGCGGTCGCGATCAACGGCGACCCGACCCAGGCCGGAGCCGCGTTCGCAGCTGTGGGACTCGCCACCGTGCAGTCCGACGGCACCCTCGACGACTTCCAGCCGGGCATCGACTTCTTCTCCGAGCTGCAGAAGGCCGGCAACCTGCTCAAGGTCGACGTGACGACCGCGACCATCGCGAGCGGCGAGACCCCCGTCGTGTTCGACTGGGACTACCTGAACGCCTCGCACACGGCGGACAACAAGGACTGGAAGGTCGTCGTGTTCGACGGCACCGGTTACGCCGGATACTACAACCAGGCCATCAACGCCGACGCCCCGCACCCTGCTGCCGCACGTCTGTGGCAGGAGTTCCTCTACAGCGACGAGGTGCAGAACCTCTGGCTGAAGGGCGGCGCCCGTCCGGTGCGCATGGAGGCCATGACCGACGCCGGCACGATCGACGCCGACCTCGCCGCCGCACTCCCCGAGGCTCCTGAGGAGACCGTGGTCCCGACCGAGGAGCAGTCGACGAACGCCGGCACGCTGCTCGGCGAGAAGTGGGCTTCGGCGGTCCAGTGACCACCCTTTCCGCAACGGTGGCGGATGCTGCGGCATCCGCCCCCGCCACCTCCGCCGGGTCCTCGCCGCACGCGAGGACCCGGCGGTCCGCTCCGTCCTTCGCGTGGCTCGGGCTCGTCCCCTTCGCCGCCTACGTCGTGCTCTTCCTGGCGGTGCCGACGATCCTGTCGATCGGTTCCGGCTTCTTCACGAAGGACGGCTCCTTCACCTGGACGAACCTGTCGGCCCTCGCCGACCCCGTCGTGCTGAACACGTTCGCGAACTCGGCGGGACTCTCGCTGCTCACCGCCGTCGTCGGCGCGATCGTCGGCGCCCTCGTCTGCTACGCCCTGCTCGGCATGGACCCCGAGAGCCGAACGCGCTCGGCAGTGGACGCCGCAGCGGGTGTGCTCGCGCAGTTCGGCGGCGTCATGCTCGCATTCGCCTTCATCGCGACCATCGGCATCCAAGGCGTCGTCACCGTGTTCCTGAAGGAGTCCTTCGGCGTCAACATCTTCGAGAACGGCACGTGGCTCTACGAGCTGCCCGGCCTCGTCCTCCCCTACTTCTACTTCCAGATACCACTGATGGTCATCACCTTCATGCCCGCCCTCGCCGCGCTCAAGCCGCAGTGGGCCGAGGCGAACCTCACCCTCGGCGGCACCCGTGCGAGCTTCTGGCTGCGCATCGGCATCCCTGTGCTCGCGCCCTCGTTCCTCGCCAGCCTGCTGCTCCTGTTCGCGAACGCGTTCTCCTCGTACGCCACTGCCGCCGCCCTCGCCAGCCAGGGTGCGCAGATCGTGCCGCTGCAGATCCGCACGGCCCTCACGAGTGAGACCGTGCTCGGACGGGAGAACCTCGCCGGTGCTCTCGCGCTCGGCATGATCGTGATCGTCGGGATCGTGATGGCGCTTTACTCCTTCGTGCAGCGACGAGCAGCGAGGTGGCAGTCGTGAACCGACTCGGCCCCTCTCTCGCGACCCGCTGGGCCATCGGCATCCTGGTCGGTGCGTTCTTCGCCGTTCCCCTCGTGTCGACTTTCCTCTTCACCCTCCGCGACCCCGAAGGCGGGCTGTCGTTCGCACGCTGGACCGCGTTGTTCGACCCCGCGGCCGCGGCGACGCTCAAGCCGATCTGGACGGGGTTGGGCAACTCCCTGGTGCTCGCCGTCGTCACCGTCGCGATCGTGCTGTTGCTGCTCGCGCCGACGATGATCCTGGTGAACCTGCGCTTCCCGAACCTCAAGCCCGCTTTCGAATTCGCGGTGCTGCTGCCCATCTCGATCCCGGCGATCGTGCTCGTGGTCGGGCTGGCCCCGATCTACGTGCAGATCGGCCGTGCGTTCGGCACCGGCACCTGGACGCTCGCGTTCGCCTACGGGATCACCGTGTTGCCGTTCGCGTTCCGGTCGATCCAGGCATCGATCGACGCCGCCGACCTGCGCACCCTCTCCGAGGCCGCACGTTCGCTCGGCGCGAGCTGGCCGACGGTCGTGCTGAAAGTGCTCGCCCCGAACCTCCGCCAGGGGCTGCTCGCCGCATCTCTCATCTCCATCGCCGTGGTGCTCGGAGAGTTCACGATCGCCTCCCTCCTGAACCGCCAGGTGTTCCAGACCGCCATGGTCGTGGTGAACAAACAGGATCCGTACGCGCCGGCCATCTTCACCCTGCTCGCGATGGTGTTCGTGTTCCTCCTGCTCCTCCTGATCGGCCGCGTCGCGCGCGGCACCGGAAAGGCCCGCTCATGACCGTCGACCACGCGCTGCCGCGCACCAAGGACAACCTGCTGCTCGCCCAGGCGGGTGAAGGCACTCGCGTCGAGCTGCAGGGCATCGTCAAGAGCTACGCCGGCAACCGGGTGCTGCACGGGGTCGATCTCGACATCGCTCCCGGTGAGTTCGTCTCCCTTCTCGGTCCCTCCGGCTGCGGCAAGACGACTCTGCTGCGGGTGCTCGCAGGCCTCGAGGGCGCCGACGAGGGTGCGGTGCTCCTGGGCGGTGGCGACGTCTCGCGGGTGCCCACGAACAAGCGCGACATCGGGATGGTCTTCCAGTCCTACTCGCTGTTCCCGCACCTGCGGGTTGCTGAGAACACTGCTTTCGGCCTGCGCCGGCGCGGGATCGGCAAAGCCGAGGCAGCGCGCCGCGCCGTCGATGCTCTCGCTCTGGTCGGCCTCGCCGACTTCGCCGACCGGTTCCCGCACCAGCTCTCGGGCGGACAGCAACAGCGGGTCGCGCTGGCACGCGCGCTGGTGACCGAGCCCAAGGTGCTGCTGCTCGACGAGCCGCTCTCCGCGCTCGACGCGAAGGTGCGGGTCCAGCTGCGCGACGAGATCCGCCGCATCCAGCTGCGACTCGGCATCACGACCGTCTTCGTCACCCACGACCAGGAGGAGGCGCTGGCCGTCTCCGACCGGATCGCCGTGATGAACGCCGGCCGCATCGAGCAGATCGGATCGCCGGAGGAGCTCTACACGATGCCCTCCACAGCCGGCGTCGCCGCCTTCGTCGGGCTGTCCAGCGTCGTGTCGGGGGTCGCCGAGGGCGATCACGTCATGGTGTGGGGGCAGCGACTTCCCCTGCAGTCGCCGGCCGACGGCCCGGTCGATGTGTACCTGCGACCCGAGAACGTCTACTTCGCTTCCGAGAAGGATGCCGCAGCCGACGCCCTGGTTGAGGAGAGCACCTTCCTCGGGAGCATGCGTCGCACGCTCGTGCGCACCGAGTCCGGTGAGCTGGTGCGCGTGCAGCATGCCCCGGGAACCCACCCGGCGTTCGGTGATCGGGTGCGCATCGCGATCGCTCCCGAGCCGGTCGCGGTTCATCCCCGCGGCTGACCCCCGCTCTTCCCCGGACCCTCGCCGAGCGCTAGCGTGAGGCCCGAGGGGCGGGGTTCCCTCCATCCGAGAGAGAAAGGACGCCTCATGGCAGGCAAGTTCGAGCTGTACACCGACAAGTCCGGCGAGTACCGGTTCCGTCTGAAGGCCGGCAACGGCGAGGTCATCGCGATCAGCGAGGGCTACTCGTCGAAGTCCGCCGCGCTGAACGGGATCGACTCCGTCCGCCGGAACGCCGCAGACGCCGAGGTCGTCGAAGCCGACTGACCTCCTTCCACGCTTCACGACGAGACCCCCTGTCGCAGATATCTGCGGCAGGGGGTCTCGTCGATCCCGGATCAGAGCACGCGCGAAAGGAAGTCCTTCGTGCGCGGGTGCTGCGGGTTGCCGAGAACCTCGCGCGGGTCGCCTTCCTCGACGATGTGTCCACCGTCCATGAAGATCAGGCGAGACCCGACCTCGCGCGCGAAGCCCATCTCGTGCGTGACGACGAGCATCGTCATCCCCTCATCGGCGAGCGAGCGCATGACCTGCAGCACCTCGCCGACCAGTTCGGGGTCGAGCGCCGATGTCGGCTCGTCGAACAGCATCATGTCGGGGTTCATGCACAGCGCACGCGCGATCGCCACACGCTGCTGCTGTCCTCCCGACAGATGCCCGGGGTAGGCATCGGCCTTCTCCGCCAGCCCGACGCGGGCGAGCATCTCCTTCGCGACCCTCGCCGCCTCAGCCTTCGAGCGCTTCTTCACGCGCTGCTGCGCGATCGTGAGGTTCCCCATCACATCGAGGTGCGGGAAGAGGTTGAAGCTCTGGAACACCATGCCGATGCGGGTGCGCACGCGGTCGATGTCGACGTCGGGGTCGGTGATGTCGATCCCCTCGATCAGCACCTTGCCGCCGGTCGGCTCCTCGAGCAGGTTCACCGACCGCAGCAGCGTCGACTTTCCCGAGCCCGAGGGTCCGATCACGCACACGACCTCGCCCTTGGTGACGGTGAGGTCGATGCCCTTGAGCACCTCGTTGTCGCCGAACGACTTCACGAGCCCCTGCACATCGATCGCGGGGGCGTGGACATCAATCAGATCGGTGATCATCGCTGCTTCGCCATCCGTCGTTCGAGCCACGCGCTGAAGCGCGTGAGCGGGATCGTCACGATCAGGTACAGGATCGCCGCCATGATCAGCGGCGTCGCGTTGGTGTTCTGCGTCGATGCATCACGGGCGAAGTTCGTCAGCTCCTTCGACCAGATGAAGGAACCCGCCACGAACAGCAGCGACGTGTCCTTCAGCAGCAGCACGAACTCGTTGGTCAGGGGCGGGATGATGATCCGGAACCCCTGCGGCACGATGATCCAGAACGTCGTCTTCATGGGCGACATGCCGAGCGAGCGCGCGGCCTCGGTCTGCCCCTTGGGAACGGCCTGGATACCGGCACGGATCGTCTCGGCCATGTACGCCGAAGCGACGAGGATGAGACCGATGAGTCCGAGCACCACCGGCCCACCGAGCTTCGTGCCGGGGACGCCCAGTGCGATCGGCAGGATGAAGGCGATGCCGAAGATCGTGAGGATCGCGGGAAGCCCGCGGAACAACTCGATCCACACCGTCGCGATCCACCGGAACGGCGCGATGGTCGACAGCTTCATCAGCGCCAGCACGACGCCGAGCAGCAGGCCGCCAGCGAAGGCCACGGCAGTGAACCACAGCGTGTTGACCAGGGCGGTCGTGATGATCCCGGGGAACATCTTCGCCGCGACCTCAGGATTGAAGAACAGCGGCCCGATCTTCGCCCAGTCGGTGCTCACGATCGCCCAGACGGCGATCGCGAGCAGCACGACGTAGACCGAGTACCGATACAGCTTGCTCTTGGTGGTACGCCTCAACGCCATCGTCGAGGTCCTCCCGTTCTACCGACGCCGCCGGTCACTTGGCCGCGAGGTACTTGTCGTAGATCTTCTGGTAGCCGCCGTCGTCCTGGAGCTCCTTGAGCGCCTTGTTGACGGCATCGCGCAGCTCGTCCTTCTCCCCCTTGGCGAAGGCGAAGCCGTACGACTCGTCGGTCGGGTACGTCTCGACGATCTTGTAGTCGGGGTCATCCTGCTCGTGCACGTAGTTGACGGGCTGGTCCTGCAGGATCGCGTCGATCTGACCCGCCTGCATGGCCGGCCACAGCTCACCGTCCGAGGGATACTGCACGAGCTGCGCGC
This sequence comes from Microbacterium maritypicum, assembly GCF_008868125.1. Taxonomy (NCBI): domain Bacteria; kingdom Bacillati; phylum Actinomycetota; class Actinomycetes; order Micrococcales; family Microbacteriaceae; genus Microbacterium; species Microbacterium maritypicum. The sequence goes on along the minus strand of NZ_WAAQ01000002.1, from coordinate 526,315 downwards.
CCGGAGCGTTCTCGCCCGCGTAGGTCTCGCCGGTCGTTCCCTGCTGCACACCGACGTTCTTGCCGTCGAGGTCGTCGATCGACTTGATGTCCGAGTCGGCACGCACGAGAAGCGACTGCAGCGAGTCGACGTACGGGTCGGAGAAGTCGAGGTTGGCCTTGCGCTCGTCGGTGATCGTCATCGCGGAAGCGCCGATGTCGCACGTGCCGGCGGCAAGCGTGGTGCCCGACTGCAGGGCGTCGAAGCCCACGTCCTGCACGGAGAGCTTCAGGTCGATCTTCTCGGCGATCGCGCTGAGCAGATCGATATCGAATCCGGAATAGCCGGTCTCGCTGGACGGGTCCTCGACCTCGAACGGCGGGTAGGGGACATCTGAGCACACGGTGAGCGTTCCGGCCTCGACGAGACCGTACTTGTCGTCGGCGGCGGGAGCGTCACTGCTGCCCGCGTCGGATGATCCGGTGGCGCAGCCGGCGAGCGCGAGGGTGGCCGTCGCCACGAGGGCGAGACCGGCGATGAGGTTGCGACGAGGCATGTCGGCTCCTGTGAGTCGAGGGCACGAAGGCCCGCTGACGGATAGGAGTTCATCTAAACATGCGGCTCGTCGCGTGACCAATGACATCGGCATAGACGCGCATTACGTTTGTGTTGCAAGTACGCCCCGGTCACGCGAAGAAACCGAATTCCGGGGCCGGCGCGACGCGGTCTCAGACCTCGAAGTCGACGGCGACGCGAGACGCGACCACGGTGCGGATGTACGCGGCCACCTCGGCGTGTGCGGGGTGCATCTGGTACTCCTCGATCGCCGCGATCGAGGCAAAGTCCGCGACGAGCGTGACGTCCCAGTTCGCTTCCGGGTAGGCGACGTTCGCTCCCGCGGAGATGGAGAGGAGCTGCGGAACGACGCCGTCGAGGGCGTTCAGACGGCGAGCGACCTCAGCCGCCTGCGCACCGCGCTCTGCGACGTCTTCGGCGGTGAGCTTCCAGGTCACGACATGGCGGATGGTCACAGAGATTCCTTCGTTCCGGTCAGCGCGTCTGCGCGAAGAGACTCCTCGAGCGCGTCGCGCAGCCGATCGGGCGCCACCCGCCAATGCGCGTGCAGCTCGCCGTCGATGAGCACGACCGGGATCTTCTCCCACCACAGCTCGTACAGCGCGGGGTCGTCCTGGATGGAGGCCTCGACGATCTCGATCTGCTCGGCCGCGGCATCGGGCAGCTCGGCGACGACGGCATCGATGACGTCGGAGGCGACGTCGCAGAGGTGACAGTCGGGCTTGCCGATCAGGGTCAGCGTGGTCACGCCGACGGCACCTCGACCTGGCGCCCCTGGGCGATCCACTCGCCGGTCCCACCTTCGACGTTCGTGGCGTCGTAGCCGCGCGACTCCAGCGCCTCGACCACACGCGCCGACCGCCCACCCGCCTGGCAGATGACGTCGAACGCCTCCGCGGGGAGCTCTTCCAGCCGGTTGCCGATCTCGGACATCGGGATGTTGACGGCCCCGGGCACGTGGCCTGCGGCGAACTCGTCCACCTCCCGCACATCGATGAGCGGGATACCGGTGCGCTCGGCGAGCTCGGTGACGGTGATCGACTTCATGACATCCTCTCGGCGGGACGGAGATGCGGCCGGAGACACAAAGCGCCCGTCCGAAGACAGGCGCTCGTGTCTGGTCGCTTACTTCTTGTTGCGACGCTGGTGGCGAGTCTTACGAAGCAGCTTGCGGTGCTTCTTCTTCGCCATGCGCTTGCGGCGCTTCTTGATGACAGAACCCACGGAAACCTCACTAAGTCAGTGGCTGGGTGTCGCCGAAATCGGACACCCGGGTACGGGCACGGAAAATGCCTCGGGTCAGTCTAGCAAACCCGAAGGCACTGGCTGTCACGCATCTTTCGCCCGGGGCGACGGAGTTCGAGACAGCCGGCGACGTCAGCCGACGTCGGCGATCGGGCGCTGCAGCGCGTCGGCTACGGCAGACTCGGGCACGCGATAGCTGCGCCCGAAACGGACGGCCGGCAGCTCGCCCGCGTGAACGAGCCGATACACGGTCATCTTGGACACGCGCATCAGCTCCGCGACCTCAGCAACCGTGAGGAATCGGACGTCAGGAACTTCGGGCATCCCACGTACCCCTTTCTCGATGAGCACACTCTATGGGGTAGCTGGGACGCGTGTAAACCTCTGTGGCTCGTGTGATCAGTGGGACGACACCGCCGACGAGCGCGCTCCGCCGGGCAGCCGTCCCAGCACAGACATAGACGTTCTGCGGCATTCGCTCATCCCGCACTGCGATCGTGATCTCAGGGCTCGCGCGGCACCGCCGAGTCCGCCCCGGGTGTGGGGACCCGCACCTCGCCCCTGACGACAAGCCCCCCCCTGTCGTCAGGGGCAAGTCGTTGCGGGTCTGCGCCAACTGACGGGGAGGTCGCGCATCACGAGAGCACTGTCGATCTGCGCAGCCCCTCGCGGAAGCCCGTCGAAGAACGACGACCCGACCTCGTTCACGCGCCCCGCCTCCGCGACCCACCGCGTCGTCGACAGCTCCACCGCCTCCGCTCCCCTGCCGTCCCGCCGCGGCGACCAGCCGATCGAGCCCGCCCGGTAGAACTGCGAGGCGTCGTCGACCGTCGGGAAGAGCGTGCTCTCCCATCCGTCGGTCACTTCGACGTCAGCGAACACGCTCGCGTCGGACGCCTCCATCCCGACCCGGAATCTTGCACCGGTCTCCTCGATCACGAACCGTGCGCGCCGCTGGATTCCCGGGAAGAACCTGCCGCCCCCGACGACCGGCACGATGTCGGAGGAGTGCCGTTCGATGACGTACACGCCCGTGCGCGTCGCCCCGCCCTCGTCCCACTCGACCGCGAATCGGTGCGCGGCGTTCTCCGTGGAGATGCCCCAGCGCGGACGCACCCAGCCGGGACGCAACTCCGTCAGCGCGATCAGGCACACTCCCCCGACGGCGCTCCCGTCGACGAGTTGGGGTCGAAAGGGGGCGGGAATGATCCCGCCCGCGACCGCGGGATCGACCCGATAGGTCAGCAGCAGACGGCGCCGCATCCGGCCACGGAGAGTGCGCAGGAGAAGGTTCATGCCTTCAATTTAACAGCTTCGCTAAATAGCTACAAGCCTTCGGCGAGAGAGGGGCCGGCCACTCGGCCGTCAGGCTCCGAGCCGCTTGAGGGCGTTGGCGACGACGTGCTTCGCGGATGCCGCCGCACGTCCGACGACCTCGGCCGCATGGGTGGCGCTTTCGTTGAGCGGGATGCCCGGGTAGACGATGTCGGGAGCACCGTCGCCGAAAGCGTCGACCAGGAACGGCACCAGCCAGTCGTCCACGGCCTCGAGCGGCTCGACCGCGAGACTGTAGAAGCGGCGCTGGCCGTCTTCGCGCACGGTGACGAGCTCGGCGTCGCGCAACACCTTCAGGTGCTTGGACACGGTGGGCTGGCTGATGCCCAGATCGGCGACGATCTGGCTGACGCTCGTGCCCGCCTCTCCTTCGGTCGTGCGCCGCAGCAGGAGCTGGAGGATGTCTCGCCTCGTACCGTCTGCGATCACGTCGAAGATGTCCGTCATGAGTTCAGGGTAGTCGTCCCCGGCACGGAGTACCATGACGAAGGCTCGGCGACAGGCGCCGTGCGGCCGCTGTGCGCGGCCGAAGGAGAAACCACAGGGGGCAGCGATGTCGGGCATCGTTTCGGCGTCGTCCCCGCGGCAGAGCCTCAAGAGCGCGGCCGGTTGGGTCAAGCACCTCGTCACCTCTTCGCCGTCACGCTTCGCGATCGTCATCTTCGCACTGCTGATCCTGGTCTTCACCGTGCTGCTCTCCCTGCCGATCGCTTCCGCGAGCGGAACCGTGACGCCGCTGAGCGATGCCCTCTTCACCGCCGTCTCCACCATCTGCGTCACCGGACTCGCGACCGTCGACATGGCCAACTACTGGTCGCCGTTCGGCCATGTCGTGGTGTTCCTCGGCGTGAACATCGGCGCGCTGGGTGTCCTCACCCTCGCCTCGCTCATGGGCATGCTGATCTCGAAGCGCCTCGGCCTGCGCGCCAAGCTGATGGCCGCCGGCGACACCAATCCGATGCGGGCGCACGGCGGCGTGGTCAACGAGAGCCAGACCGTGCGGCTCGGCGAGGTCGGCCAGCTGCTGACCACGGTCGCCGTGTCAGCGCTGATCATCGAGGCCTCGCTCGCGATACTCCTCTACCCCGCGCTCGTGATGGCCGAGGTCGACCCGATCGCGGCACTCTGGGAGGCCCCCTACTTCGCGGCGATGGCGTTCACGAACACCGGGTTCGCGCCGAACGACGGCGGCGTCGCCGTGTTCGCCGACGACTACCTCGTGCTCTCGCTCCTCATGGTGGGCGTCTTCCTCGGCAGCATCGGCTTCCCCGTCATCTACACCCTCGCCAAGCACGTCTGGCATGTGAAGCGCTGGTCGCTGCACACCAAGCTCACGCTCGTCACCACCATCCTGCTGTTCATCCTGGGTGCCGCCGTGTTCGTGGTCCTCGAGTTCAACAACCCCAAGACGTTCGGGTCGATGGATGCCACCGACACCACGTTCCAGGCCTTCTTCCTCTCGGCGATGACCCGCTCCGGTGGCTTCAACGTCATCGAGATGGACGATCTGAACGGCTCATCCCTGCTCGCCGCGAGCATGCTGATGTTCGTCGGCGGCGGCTCCGCCTCGACCGCCGGCGGCATCAAGGTGACCACTCTCGCGGTGCTGGCGATCGCGGTGTGGTCCGAGGCCAAGGGGCGCCAGTCGGTCGAGGCCTTCGGTCGCCGCATCCCGAGCGATGTGCAGCGCGTCGCCCTCAGCGTCGTCGCATGGGGCGCGACCATCGTCGCCCTATCGACGATCGTGATCGCCCAGATCACCAAGGCGGACATCAGCCATGTCCTGTTCGATGTCATCTCGGCGTTCGGCACTGTGGGGCTGTCGACAGGGCTCACCGCAGAGCTCCCCGATTCGGCGTCGTACGTCATGGCCGCGACCATCTTCATGGGCCGCGTTGGTACAGTGACTCTCGCCGCGGCAGTCGCCGCGACATCACGAACGCAGTACTACTCACTGCCCGTGGAAAGGCCGATCGTTGGTTGAAGTCCTCCGGGGCGACGCTCCCGTCCTCGTCATCGGCCTCGGCCGGTTCGGCGCCGCCTGCGCCGGAGAGCTCGACCGCCTCGACCGCGAGGTGCTCGCGATCGACGACAACCTCGAGCTCGTGCAGAAGTGGTCCGAGCGCGTCACGCACACCGTGCAGGCCGATGCGAAGAACATCGATGCCCTCCGGCAGATCGGCGCACAGGACTTCCAGGTCGCCGTCGTCGCGGTGGGTTCCTCGATCGAGGCATCGGTGCTGATCACGGCCAACCTCGTCGACCTGAAGGTGCCGCAGATCTGGGCCAAGGCCGTCTCGCAGTCGCACGGCAAGATCCTCGCCCGCGTCGGCGCCAACCACGTCATCTATCCCGAGCGCGAGGCCGGCGAGCGCGTGGCGCACCTCGTGAGCGGACGGATGCTCGACTTCATCCGCTTCGACGACGACTTCGTCCTCGCCAAGATGTACCCGCCGAAGTTCATCCGCGGTGTCGGCCTGAACGAGTCGGGCGTGCGCTCGAAGTACAAGGTCACCGTCGTGGGCGTGAAGAGCCCCGGCAAGCCGTTCCGCTATGCCGAGGCGAACACGATCGTCACGAACCACGACCTCATCATCGTCTCGGGCACCAACAGCGACATCGAGCGCTTCGCCGGCCTCGATCGCTGACGCCGCCCCGGCTTCGTTTCCCGGCTCCCCCTCGCGGCGGATGTGCGGGGCCTCACAGCCGTGGTGGGATGGGAGTCATGACCGACCCCACAGCGGCCCCTCCCGTCCTCGCCCTTCGCGGGCTTCGCAAGCAGTTCGGGCAGAAGGTCGCCGTCGACGGTCTCTCCCTCGATGTGCCCGCCGGATCCATGCTCGGCCTGCTCGGCCCGAACGGCGCCGGCAAGACCACGACGCTCGCGATGGCCACGGGCCTGCTGCGTCCGGATGCGGGAACCGCCTGGGTGCTCGGTGCGGACGTGTGGCAGAACCCCGCAGAGGCGAAAGCGCGCATGGGTGTGCTCCCCGACGGCATCCGCATGCTCGACCGGCTGACCGGCGCCGAGCTGCTGCGTTACACCGGGCTGCTGCGCGGAATGGCCGAGACGGAGGTCGTCTCGCGGACCGGTGATCTCCTCGATGCGCTGGGGCTCGCCGATGCGCGGGACACGCTCGTCGTCGACTACTCCGCCGGCATGCGCAAGAAGATCGGGCTCGCCTGCGCGCTGATCCACGCACCTCGACTGCTCATCCTCGACGAGCCGCTGGAGGCGGTCGACCCGGTATCAGGCGAGACGATCCGTCAGATCCTGCGCTCCTTCGTCGACGGCGGCGGCACGGTCGTGCTGTCCAGCCACGTGATGGAGCTCGTCGAGTCGATGTGCGACAGGGTCGCCATCGTCGCCGAAGGACGCCTGCTGGCGCACGGCCCGCTCGACGAGGTGCGCGCCGGCCTCTCGCTGCAGCAGCGATTCCTCACGCTCGTGGGGGCGCACGACCTCGGGACGGAGACGCTCGCATGGTTGCGCTCCTCGTAAGCCTGCGCTGGCGGCAGCTGCGTCATCAGCTGTCCCGCAATCCCTGGATGATCGTCACCCTCATCATCACCGGGATGATCGCCCTCGGCCTCCTGGCCGTTCTCACCGCCGGGCTCGTCGCTCTGCGATTCGCCGCGCCGGAGGGTGCCGTCACCGCCCTCGTGCTCACCGGGGCCGCGATCGTCATCGGATGGTGGATCGGCTCGATCCTGGTCAGCGCCGACGACTCACTCGCTCCCGAGCGCTTCGCGCTGCTGCCCGTGACCGCGCCCGCACTGCTGCCCGGATTCGTGATCGCAGGGGCCACGACCATCGGCGGCATCGGCACCACGGTCGCACTGCTGCTGATGCTGGTGGGCTGGTCGGTGAGCCTGCCGGCACTGTTCACCGCCCTCCTCATGATCCCCGTGGCCGTCGTCACCTGCGTGCTCGGTGCGCGCGTGGTGAGCGGCCTGCTCGCCGGCTGGCTCGCGCGTCGCAGCACGCGTGATCTGGTGCTGACTCTCGGTGTGCTGCTCGCCGCCTCGTCCGGGCTGATCCTCAACCTCGGGATCGGTGCGCTCACCACGGTGACCGACGTCGGCGGAGCCTTCTCCATGGTCGCGGACATCGTCGGATGGACACCGGTCGGTGCCGTGTTCGGGGTTTCCGCATCGGCCGCGCAGGGCGACGTCGTCACCGCGGCGCTTCGCCTGGCGATCGCCGTCGCGACGGTCTTCGTCCTGTGGTTCGCGTCGCAGCGCCTTCTGGCCGCGCGTCTCGTCTCGCCGATCCAGAGCAGCGGTGGCGGACGGGTGCGCTCCGGTGGCCTGCTCGATCGGATACTGCCGGCGAACTCGACCGGTGCGGTCGCCGCCCGATCTCTGCGCTACTTCCGCCGCGATCCGCGACAGCTCGTCAACATCGTGATGCTCCTGCTGCTGCCGGCGATCTTCATCGGCATCGCCCTCATGAACGGTCTGCAGGAGGAAGCGATCGGCTTCGCCCCCGCGATCACCCTGATCCCCGCGATCAACGCCCTCCTCGCCGGAACGATCGTGCAGATGGCGATCGCCTACGACAACGACGCCGTCGCCATGCACATCCTCACCGAAGTCACCGGGGCCGCCGACCGCGCGGGGCGCCTGCTCGGCTTCGGACTGATCGCGGTACCGGTCACGGTCGCGCTGTGCGTGGCGACCTGCCTGCTCGCAGGACGGCCGGACCTGCTGCCCGGCAGCCTCGGTGCGTCGCTCGGCCTCACGGCGATCGCCGCCGGCGCCGGAGCGTGGGTGGGCAGTTTCCTCCCCGGGCGGGCACCGGCCCCGGAGGCGAACCCCTTCGGCCGCGGATCCTCCGGCGGGGTGCAGTCGCTGCTCGCGATGATCATCATCGGCCCGATCACGCTCGTGCTCGGTGCACCGGCGCTCGGATTCGCCATCGCAGCGATCTGGAATCCCGGGCTGGGGTGGATCAGCCTCGCCTGCGGCATCGTCTTCGGCGGTCTGGCGCTCTGGGGCGGAACCGTGCTCGGCGGGAAGATCCTGGATCGTCGCTGGCCCGAGGTGCTCGCCGACGTGTCCAGCGAGAGCTGACCGCGGCGGACCGGGTCAGGCGTCGATGTCGAGCACGACCTCGATCACGTCGTCAACTCCGAGACCCTCGCGGTCCTGGAGCGCCTTCTTGATCGGCACGATGTACCCGCCGTCCTTCGGCCAGAGCGCCGTGGTCACCGTGCTGGCCCCGACCGTCACAGATGCCGGGATCATGCCCCATCCGTAGGTCACGACGGAGGCGACCTCGTGGATCATCTCGCTCTCGACGGGCGGCACGGTGACGAAGTGGAACGGCGCGGGACCGCGCCAGTACCAGATCGCACCCTCGATCCGCAGTCGCATGGCTCAGGCTCCGGCGGCGAGCTCCCTGGCCCGTGCGAGTGCGGCGTCCGCAGCCTGGGCGAAAGTGCGATCGAGGTGCGCGTCCTGCAGCACGGCGATCGCCCGTTCGGTCGTTCCCTTCGGGCTCGTGACGCGACGGCGCAACTCTGCCGGCTCCTCCCCCGAGGCATCGATCAGGGCTGTCGCCCCGATGAACGTCTGCTCGACCATGAGCCGCGCATCCGCATCGGCGAATCCCATGCCGACGGCGGCCTTCGTGAACTCCTCGATCAGCAGGTAGACGTAGGCGGGCCCTGAGCCCGAGATCGTCGACAACGCATCGATCTGAGACTCCGGCACCTCGACGACAGCCCCGACGGTCTCGAAGAGGCGGCGGACGAGAGCGAGATCCTCGGCCGGGACCGCAGCGCCGGCGGCGAGACCGGTGACGCCCTTGCGCACGGTCGACGGAGTGTTGGGCATCGAGCGGATGACTCGGGCTTCAGGACCGAGCACATCGGCGAAGGTCTGCAACGTAACGCCGGCGGCGACACTCACCACGATCGCGTCGGCGGCGAGGTGCGGGGCGATCTCGCGCAACAGATCGGGCACCATCGCCGGCTTCACGCCGACCAGCACGATCCGCGCTCCCGCGGCTGCCTCGACGTTGCCCTCCGGACGCTCGGCGAGGGCGACGCTCGTGACGCCGTCGAGGTCGGCGAACGCCTCCGCCTTCTCCGCGGTGCGGTTCGTCGCGGTGATCCCGCCGTCGATCCGGATGCCCGAGGCGACCACTCCGCGCAGGATCGCACCGCCCATCGAGCCGGCACCGAGGAAAGCGAGGGAAGGAAGCGAATCAGCCATGTCGTCATCCTACGGCGGGCACTCCGACATCCTCAGGCGGGCGGTTCTAGACTCATCCCATGAGTGCATCCGGAGGCAACAAGGCCATCGTCGCGGCGTTCCTGGCGAACATGGGCATCGCCCTCGCGAAGTTCATCGCCTGGGCTCTCTCCGGATCCGCCTCGATGCTCGCCGAGGCCATCCACTCCGTCGCCGACTCGGGCAACCAGCTGCTGCTGATGCTGGGCGGACGCAAGGCCCGGCGCGAGGCCGACCGAGCGCACCCGTTCGGCTACGGCCGAGAGCGCTACGTGTACGCCTTCGTCGTCTCGATCATCCTCTTCTCGGTCGGTGGCCTCTTCGCGATCTACGAGGGCGTCGAGAAGCTCACGAACCCGCACGAGCTCGACAAGACATGGTGGTGGCTGCCGCTCGTGGTGCTCGTCGTCGCCATCGGACTCGAGTCGTTCTCGCTGCGCACCGCCATGCGCGAGAGCAACCTCGTGCGCGAGAAGGGCCAGTCGTGGGTGTCGTTCGTGCGACGCTCCAAGGCACCGGAGCTTCCCGTCGTGCTGCTGGAAGACGTGGGCGCACTCACCGGCCTCACGTTCGCGCTGCTCGGCGTCGGCCTCACCCTCATCACCGGCAACCCGATGTTCGACGCGCTCGGCACCGTCATGATCGGTGTGCTGCTGGTGCTGATCGCGATCGTGCTGGGCGTGGAGACGAAGAGCCTCCTGGTCGGAGAAGGCGCCACCCAGGCCGACCACGACCGCATCGTGGACGCGATCAACGCAGGCGATGAGATCGAGAAGATCATCCACATGAAGACCCTCTACCTCGGCCCCGACGAGCTGATGGTCGCGGCGAAGATCGCCCTCAACGCCGACAAGCCGCTGCGCGAGGCCGCCGACGACATCGATGCGATCGAGGCGCGGATCCGCGAGGCCGTGCCGGTGGCACGGATCGTCTACATCGAGCCGGACGTCTACCGCCCCGCGATCGACCCCGAGCCCTCGACCGACGTCTTCGTGCTCAAGTCCTCGGACTGACCGCGGGAGCGCTCAGCGCCGCTGCTCGAAGAACGAGCGCAGGAGCGCCGTCGCCGCATCGGCCGCGACACCGCCGATGACCTCGGCACGGTAGGGCAGCCGCCGGTCGCGCAACACGTCGTACATCGAGCCCGCCGCGCCCGCCTTGTCGTCCCAGGCACCGAAAACCACGCGACCGATACGGGCCTGCAGGACCGCCCCGGCACACATGACGCACGGTTCGAGAGTCACCACGAGCGTGTGCCCCTCGAGATTCCAGGAGCCGACCACTGCCGCGGCACGTCGGAGCGCTTCGATCTCGGCGTGACCCGTCGGATCGTGGGTCTCCTCGCGGGTGTTGCGACCCTCGGCGATGATCCGCCCGTCGGGGTCGAGGACCACCGCGCCGACGGGGATCTCCGAGGCCGCCGCAGCCTCGGCCGCGAGCACGAGGGCGCGCGCCATCGCGAGGTCGTCGGCAGCGGTCATGCGTCGAGCCTACGACAGCCGCCGAGCGCGGCCGGAGCATCCGATGTCGTGCCTGGCCCCGCAGCGCATTACCCTGTATCCATGCGTGTTCACGTGGCCGACCACCCTCTCATCACCCACAAGCTCTCGGTGTTGCGCGACGCGCGCACGCCGTCGCCGGTCTTCCGGCAGCTCACAGAGGAGCTCGTCACGCTGCTCGCGTACGAGGCGACTCGCAACGTGAAGGTCAGCCCGATCGAGATCACGACCCCGGTGACGACCACGATGGGTGTGAAGATCTCGGAGCCCCGCCCGATCGTGGTGCCGATCCTGCGCGCCGGTCTCGGCATGCTCGAAGGCCTCGTGAAGCTGCTCCCGACGGCCGAAGTCGGCTTCCTCGGCATGGTGCGCGACGAGACGACGTTCGAGCCGACGACCTACGCCGAGCGCCTGCCCGACGATCTGAGCGATCGCCAGTGCTTCGCGATCGACCCGATGCTGGCTACCGGTGGCTCGCTCGCCGCGGCGATCCAGTTCCTGTTCGACCGCGGCGCGAAGGACGTGACCGCGATCTGCCTGCTCGGAACCCCCGAGGGCGTCGCCGCGATCGAGGCCATGGCGGGCGACCGCGACGTGACTCTCGTGCTCGGCGCACTCGACGAGCGCCTCGACGAGAAGGGCTACATCGTTCCCGGGCTCGGCGACGCCGGCGACAGGCTCTACGGCACCGTCTGATTCGGCTCTACGCCGCCGGATTCAGGCGGTACGCCCGTTCGTCGCCGTAGTGAGTGAATCCGGCGCGCGCCAGGATGGGCGCCGATGTCGAGATGCGACCCTTCACGAGGGCCGTCTTCGCTCCCCAGGTGGCACTCCGGCGCAGTCGCTCCGCGAGCACCGCACGGTACGCCCCCCGACCGCGGTCCGTCGCAAGCGTGGATGCACCCCAGAGTCGGACGAATCCGTCGTCGATGGTGCACCCTCCGGTACTGACAGCGCGGTCGCCGATCCGCGCGAGGACCCGGAACCCCTCGCGCGCCTCGAGTGCTGCGGTCACTTCGGCGAACTCGGCCTGCAGACCTTCCGCATCGAGCGGTCGCTGCTGCCACACCGGCACGTTGACGGTGTCCACAGCGCGCACCTGCTCCAGCGTGCGCACGACCTCGACGGTCACATCCGCGGGCACGTCAACGGTTGCACCGTCGAGAGGGCGAGCGAATACCGCCACCGTGTCGATGTGTTCTGCGCCGCGCCGACGCAGTTCCTCCTCGAGGTCAGGGCGGTCGGCGGAGCTCGTCCAGAATGTGAATCGCTGCGCGCCCCACGCTCTCGTCCGCTCCAGCGCATGATCGACCACCTCCGCGGGGCTGAGACTCGATTCCACCTGGGAACCGCGCACCCCGCCGCCGAACCTCTCCGGATCACGCACGAGCAGCAGGTGCTCGCGCACATGCTCGCTGTCGCGGGGGAACCAGACCCATGCGGCCGAGGCGGCCAGGATCTCGTCGACCGTGTGGGCGCTCATCCCGCTGCCCCGACGAGACGGGCGAAGGCGCTGAGGCGAGCCACACCCTCCGGCGTGTACGGCAGATCGTCCAGCAACGCGGGCGAGTGGATCAGGTAGGCGACGACCTGGGCGCGGGAGATCGCCACGTTGAGTCGATTCTGCAACAGCAGGAATTCGGGCCCGCGTGGCGCATCCCGACCGCTCGATGCTGCCAGGGAGGTGATGGAGACGACGGCCTCCTTGCCCTGGAAGTTGTCGACGGTGCCCACCGGGACGTCGGGGAACCCGGCATCGGCGAGCGCATCGAGGACCAGCTGACGCTGCGCGTTGTAAGGGGTGACGACGATGATGTCGGACTGCGTGAGAGGCCGCTTCGAGGCGCCGGGGTCGTTGTCCGTGAAGGTGCGCCCGACCAGGTCGGCGACGAGCCGCACGACCTCCGCGGCCTCTTCGGGAGACTGGGTCGCATTGCCGCGATGACGAAGAGGCATGACGTGAAGGCCCGGGTCGATGCCGTCGAGCGATCGGCGCTCCGTGCCAGGGGCCGAGGCGAGCTGTCCGGCATAGGCGAGCTTCGATACGGGCGCGGCGACGAAGGGATGCATCCGCCACGATCGCGCGAGGAAGTAGCCGTACTCGGGACGCACGACCGGATCGCCGTCCATCACCCAGCCGAGAGCGGATGTGTCCACCGGCTCGGGGTGGGCTCCCTGACTCACCTGCGGCAGCTGCTGCGGATCGCCGAGGAGGAGCAGCCGCTTTGCCCCGGCCGCGACCGCGATCGTCGAGGCGAGCGAGAACTGCCCCGCTTCATCGATCACGAGGAGGTCGAGTCCTGCCCGACCGACGCGCTGGGTGTTGCTGAAATCCCACGCCGTACCGCCGACGACGGCCCCCTCGCCGGCGTGCTCCCCGAGGAACGACGCCATACCGCTCTTGGGGATCACGGTGTAGGGCGGATCCGCATCCGGGTCCTTCGGCGCCTTCGCCACCTGTGCCGGCGAGACGCCGTCGGCGACGACCCTTGCCAGGAGAGTCTCGATGATGGCATGCGACTGCGCGACGACACCCACCTTGAAGCCGTGCTCATTCACCAGGCGTGCGATCACCCGCGATCCTGTATAGGTCTTGCCTGTGCCGGGAGGACCCTGCACGGCGAGATAGCTGCGGTCGAGATCGAGCACACCGCGCACGATGGCATCGACGGTGTCATCACCGGCCTCCGGCAGTGCGCGTCCCGACACCGTGCGTGGCGGGATACGGCGCAGGATGTCGGTCGCGGCGTCTTCTGGGAAACCGGGAGCGGCCAGGTGCACGGCGTCGGCCCACTCGTCGATGGCTCCCTGGAGTGAGACCACACGTGGGGGCGCCGCCGGCGTGAGCGCGAGCGGCAGCTCGTCCCAGGTCTGGCCCTGCACGGCCGTCTCGGTGACGAGGTAGCCGTCGTCGAGCACCTCGGAGACCGTGACCGTGTGCGGTACATGGACCGCACGAGACGGCACCTCGGTGTCGAACGGAGCCGGGACCTCGTAGAGCGCGAACGGCTGAGCCCCCGGGCCGAGCGTCGTGCCGGGTGACACCTCGCCGCGGATCTCGATGTCGCGCGACATCACCCGTCGCCCCTCGCCGATGCTCCACTCCCGACGCACGACCGATGAGGGACGGTCGATCCGCACCACGTCTCGCGTGCCGTCCCACATCGTCACCGGTTCGCGCAGCCGCTGGAAGTGCGACACCCAGAAGCTCTTCGCCTCGCGGGGGAAGTAGTCGATGGCCGCAGCGGCGATCCGGTGCACCACCCCGTCGTCGCCGTCCTCGACAGCGCGTTCCGCGTCGGCGAGGAGCGCGACCGAGCGGGGCGACGGCTCGTAGATGACCTCGTCGGCGTCGTCGGGCGGTGCGGGCGTCACGCCCTGCTGTCGGGCGATGTCGATGAGCCAGTTGCGCAACCGCCGCGTCGAGACGCAGTCGTAGCGGTTGTAGTCGGCGAGGTCGGCCAGAACGGCGTCTGCCTCGGCCCTCTCCCCCGCCGCCGCGAGCTCGCGGGCCGCGACGTACTGCACGATGGAGTCGTCGCCCTTCTGCACGTCGCTGGTGCGCACGTCTTCGCCCATGTAGAGCGGTTCGAGCTTCTTGATCGAGTACGAGCGGGACCCGACCCGCACCGTCCGCAGCACGAGCGGGTAGAGGTCGACGAACACCCCCTCGCGCAGCAGCCGGTCGACCTCGCCCTCGCGCACACCGTGCCTCGCAGCCATGGCCACCAGGTGCGAGGTCTCGTAAGGCGCATAGTGGTAGATGTGCATGCCGGGGTGTGCGAGCCTGCGTGCGTTCACGAAGTCGAGGAAGTCCTCGAGCGCGCGCTTCTCGTCGGCGAACGTGTGCGCCCACAGGGCCGAGTACTGGTCGGCGTTGTCCACCCAGCCGAACAGGTAGTCGATCCCCCAGTGGGCCTCGCCGTCGGGAGCAGGCTCGGTGTACAGCGGATCGCCCTCGAAGTCGAAGAAGATGTCGCCGTGACTGGGCAGCGGAAGAGTGTGGATCGCCTGCGCGTAGTGAACGTCGAACGTCGGCACCCCCTCGGCGTCCGCCTGCAACTGCAGACGGGCCTGTGCGCGAAGGGCCTCGAAGGTGTCGGCGTTCATGCCCGCCGGCGCCTCGACGGCCGCAGCCAGTGCGTCGATCGTCTCGATGCCGGAGGCCCGCAACCGGGCCCGCTGCACCGGTCGCATCCGCGCGACCATGAGAAGGTCCCGGTGCGCGAGCACCTGCTCCTCGCAGGTGGCGCAGCGCCCGCAGGCCACGACCTGGAGGTCGCCGCGATCGTCGCCCCACGCCAGCGGAGCGCCCGTCGCACCGTCGGCGATGCGCCGATCGGCGATGAGTGCGCGCAGCCGCGCGCGTCGCACCTGGAACAGCGGGAGGAGATCGTCGACGGCGTGCGTGCTGAGCGTGCCGTCGCCGAGGATGAGGTCGACCTCATCGGCACGCGCGATGCCGAGGCGATCGAGCTGGTCGACATATGCCGCGAGCTGCATGAGGGCGGTGACACGCGCCTTGCGCGCCAGCTTCGAGTCCTGCACCCGCCAGCGCCCGTCGTCGTCTTTGCGGAGGAAATCGGCGAAGCCGACGAACTCCTCGGTTGCGAAAGCGGCCTGGAAGACGACCTGTACGTCTGAGCGCAGCGCGGTCACCGTCTCATCGATCGCCGCGGCCAGTGCTTCGGCGTCGACCGACGAGACCTTCTCGACACGGTGGACGTTCTCGTCACCGAGATCGTCGATGTAGCGGGCGAGCACGTTCTGCTCGTGCACGTCGCCGAGCTGCGCCGCGCGCTTCAGCGTGGCGTCTTCCGGTTCTTCGACGGCTGGCACCCGCCCCAGCTTCGCGTCGATCGCCCGACACCATGCGAACTCGCATTCGGCGGCCGCCTTGAGGTCGCTCGCGCTCCAGATGACGCGCTGCGCCTGAGTGTCGATCCGCACGATGCTCCCGTTCTGTCGGATCCTTCGACACTATCCGCGGCATCCGACACGGGCGAACGCGTGCGCCTGTCGAGACGACCGGCGTCAGCGCCACCAGGTGTCGTCGGGAGTCACCGGAAGATGCCGCTTGTGCTGCGTCGCGAGGTACCTCGCCTCGATGCGGCCGGCGACCTCGGGGTCGACGTCGCGCCCTTCGAGGAAGTCGTCGATCTGCTCGTAGGTGAGTCCGAGCTCATCCTCATCGGCGCGCCCCGGTTGACCGTCGAGCAGGTCGGCGGTCGGCACCTTGAACGCCAGCCGATCCGGAGCGTCGAGGAACTGCAGCATCGAGCGCCCCTGCCGCTTGCTGAGCCCGGAGAGCGGGAGGATGTCGGCCGCGCCGTCGCCGAACTTCGTGTAGAAGCCGGTCACAGCCTCGGCGGCGTGGTCCGTGCCGATCACCAGCATCCCGTCATGGCCGGCGAGCGCGTACTGCGTGACCATCCGGACACGCGCCTTGATGTTGCCCCGGTTGAAGTCGCTGATGTCGCTCGTGACCGCGAACTCGATGTCTTCCTCGACACCGTCGACGCCGTTCTGGATGTTGACCTCGACCGAGGAGTCGGGCGCGATGAAGTCGAGGGCGGCCTCGGCGTCTGCGGCATCGTGCTGCACACGGTAAGGCAGGCGCACGGCGAGGAACTTCGCCTCCCCTCCCTCCGCCCGCACCCGCTCGACGGCGAGCTGCGCCAGGCGACCGGCCAGCGTGGAGTCCTGCCCACCGGAGATCCCGAGCACGTAGCCCTTCGCCCCGGTCGTTCGGAGGTAGTCGACGAGGAATCCGACCCGACGCTCGACCTCGGACTCGGGGTCGATCTCGGGCCTGACGCCGAGGTCTTCAGAGATCTGCTTCTGCAACGACATGTCATCCTCCGTCTTGTCCTCGAATCAGTATCGCCCTTCCGTGTTACACCCGGGTGACGCCGCGGCGTGCGCATGCTCCTGCCAGCGAAGACCTGAGAGAATAGGCCAGTGAAACTGCTGCTCGCTGCCCTCGACTCCGAACTGTCCGCATTCCCTGAGGAGCTCGACGGCTTCGACCGTCTCGTGAGCGGCCCCGGCAAGCTCCAGGCGACCTACGCCCTGACCCGCGCGCTCGACGCCAAGGTCTACGACGAGATCGTGGTCGTGGGCACGGCCGGCGCGATCGATCCCGACCTCGCGGCGACCGTCCACGAAGTCGGCACCGCGTTTCAGCATGACGTGACCGATCTCGACGGCATCTCGGGCCAGCACGTGTCACTGCCGGCACGTGTCTCGACCGGGCGCGACGGCGTGCTGATCGCCACCGGTGACCACTTCGTCGAGGACGCCGAAGTCACCGCCGTGATCCGTCCCTCGGGCGCGGCCCTGGTCGACATGGAGACCTACGCCTACATCTGGGTCGCCCGACAGTTCGATGTCCCGATCCGCGTGTTCCGCGCGGTGTCCGATCAGGCCGAAGACGGGGCGTTGACGGATTGGCGTGAGGCCGTCGCGCGCTGCAGCGTGCAGCTGCGCGAATTCATCCGCAGCGAGTACGGCGTCTGAGAGCGCGGGGACGCCCGTCCCCGCGTTTCGACTCAGCCGGCCTGCACTCCGCGGGCCACGATTGACTCAGCGCGCCTGCCTCAGCGGGCCTCGATGATGCTGGGCCCGTTCGGCAGCGCTCGCACCGTGAGCTGAGCGGGAATCTGCTCCTGCATGGCCTCGACGTGGCTGATGATCCCGACCGTCCGGCCTCCCTGTCGCAACTCGTCGAGCGTGCGCATCGCGACGTCGAGCGTGTCTCCATCGAGGGAGCCGAATCCCTCGTCGATGAAGAGGGTGTCCAGGCGGATCCCGCCCGCGCGTGCGGTGACGACCTCGGCCAGTCCCAGAGCGAGGGCGAGGGAGGTGAGGAACGTCTCGCCCCCCGACAGCGACTGCGGCGGTCGGGTCTGACCGGTGAAGGCATCGGAGACCACGATCCCGAGACCGGACGCAGCACCTCGAGCCGCCAGTGCATCGGAGTGCTGCAGTTGGTAGCGGCCCGTCGACATGTCGTGCAACCGGCGGTTGGCCGCCTCGACGATCTCTTCGAGCTCGGCGGCGAGGACGAAGGTCTCGAGCGTCATCTTGCGGGTGTTCGCGCCTCTGCCCGCGATCGTGTCGGCCAGGTTCTGCAGCACCTCGAACTCCGCGGCGTCGTCGGCGGTGCGGGCATGCTCGGTCGAGGCCGACTCGATCAGGCCTCCGAGCCGTTCCGCCGTGCCGGCCGCCCTCGCCGCTTCATCGACGGCCGCTGTCCAGGCGCCGCGGGCGGCGGCAGATGCCTGCTCAGCCGGCGCCGGGTCGATCGGCTCCTCGGGCAGCGTACGCAGTTCGAGATCGAACAGGACGGCCCGTTCCTTCTCCCGCTGCACGGCATGCTGGGCGATCCTCGCGTCGAGGGCCTCCTGCTCCGCCATCGAACGCAACGCCCCCTCGGCGGCGGCCACGTCATCGAACACGGACTCTGCGAGCGCCGCGTCCCTCTCCGTCTCCGCCTCGACGAGCGCCTCGGCCCTGCGCGTGCGCTCCGTGATGGCCTGGATGAGCGCATGTGCTGCGGAGATCCTCGACTCCGTGTCGGCGAGCCGGGCGGCGACGGTGTCGAATCCGCCCCGCGCCTCGACGATCAGTTCGTGCGCCTGGGCGCTCCGCTGCCGCAGAAGAGCGTGCTGTTCTCGTGCTTCCGCAAGGGCTCGCACATCCTCTTCCCGTTCGGCATCGAGCCGCTCGGCACGGGCGACGAGCTCGCCCAGCTGGATGTCGAGCGCCGTGAGGTCTTCCAGGGCCGCACGGGAGATCGAGAGCGCCGCAGCCGCATCACCGTACTCGCTCTCGGCCTGTTCGATGTCCCGCCCGTCGGCGCGGGCGGTGGCGGCGGCCGACTCGGCGCGCAGCGTCGAGGATGTCGACGCCAGCTGCCGCTCCTTCTGCGCCGCGGCATCTCGCGCCTCTTCCGCGAGGGCGATGTCTTCGAGCGAGACGGGGTCGGAATGCGTGGCCGGTGCCGGGTGATCAAGCGAGCCGCAGACAGGGCAGGGATGCTCCTGTCGGAGTGTTAATGCGAGTTCTCCGGCCATGCCGTCGGTTCGCCGCTGACGCAGCTGAGACAGGGCAGACTGCGCAGCCGCATGCAGCGCGGTGGCCTGCGTGAGCTCGAGGTCGAGTGCGCTCTCGGCGGCACGCAGCCGCTCCGCCTCCCGCGTGGCCTCTCGACGCACGTCTGCCGCAGCCAAGGCCGCCTGTCGGTCGTCCACACGGTCGGCGAGGCGCCGGGTCTCGTCTCGTCTCGTTGTCAGCGCGGCGATCTCTTCGGGAAGTGCGGTGCGCTTCGCGTCCGCGGCTTCGATGCGCAGAGTCGCTGCTTCGACCGCGGCCTCTGCCGATCGCACCTCGGCGTCGAGTGCCGGCGCCGCCTCTTCGAGTTCTCGCGCCCGCTGCCAGGCTCCGCTCTCCCTGGTGCGCTCCGCCGTCCACGCGTCCAGGTCGCCATCCACAGCGAGCCCGAGGGCCTCTCCTGCCGCACGGGCGCTCTGTTCGTCTCGGGATGCGCTCGCGAACGCCGCATGTGCACGTGCCGCGGCGGCGATCGTCGAACGGAGCGCTTCGGCGGCGCGCGCCGCGGTGAGCTCCGCGCGGGCCTCCTCGATGACGGGCACCTCGGAGTCGAGGCGTTCGAGCGCAGCCCTGGCGCGGTCGCGCTCACGCTGCGCACGCTGCTCCTCGCGCGTCGCGGCGAGCGCCTCATCGGCCGCCGCCGATTGCTTCTCCGCGTCGATGCGCTCCGATGCTCGACGCTCTGCGCGATAGTCGGCGCGGGCCCTCGCCCGTCGGAGGGCACCGAGACGCTCATCGATCGACGACGGCACGTGTGGAGCCTCGGGCTCTGTGTCATCGCCGTCTCCCGACAACCCGTCGGCGGCCACCAAGCGCTCGGCCTCGTCGACACGGGCCTCGACAGTCGCGAGCCGAGCGCCGAGCGCCTGCTCCGCCTCCCGACGACGCTCATCGAACCGCGCCTGCACGTCTTCGAAACGCTGCGTGCCGAACAGCCTGCGCAGCAGCGCCTGGCGGTCGCGGCTCCCCGCGAGCAGGAACTCCGAGAACCTGTTCTGCGCGAGCAGGATCACCTGCAGGAACTGCTCCCGGCTGAGCTGGAGGATCTCGTCGAGCTCGCCTGCGACATCGACCGCGCGTGCGGCGCGTCCGACCCACCCTGCATCCGTCCACTCGTCGAGGGCCACGGCCGACGCCTGCTTGGTCATGCCGCCGCCGCGCTTGGCCGGGCGCAGATACTCGGGCGAACGGGTCACCCGGAACCGGCCGGTGGGAGTGCTGAACTCGACGACCACCTCTGAGGGATCGTCGGGCTCGCAGTGGTCGCTCCGAAGGCGCTTCTCGCCGCCGTCGTATCGTGGCACTCCGCCGTAGAGACCGAAGCAGACGGCGTCGAGGATGCTGGATTTGCCCGCCCCGGTCCGTCCGGCGATCAGGAAGATGCCATCGTCGGCGAACGCGTCGAAGTCGACCGTCTGACGCGAGCGGAAGGGGCCGAACCCCTCGACCTCCAGGCGATGAAGACGCATCTAGACGAGCGCCTCGGCGCGCACACGCTCGTCGAGGATCGCCCGGATCAGGTCGCGCTCGGCCACCGTCGGCCCCTGACCCGCCCGCACATGTTCGAGGAAGGCATCGATGCGGTCGGCATCGGTCACCGCGTTGCGCAGACGCTGCACGTAGGAGCGCTCGTCTGCTTCGGCCCTGACCTCGGGCTGATGTTGCACCATGGCGCAGTAGGGGTAGCTCTCGCGGAGGCGGCGCATCGGCTCGGTCTGCGGCACGGCGTCGGTGTACACGGCGCAGACCCAGTCGTCTGCGTGCGCGGCGACGCTCTCGGCGGAAAGGAGCTCGTCGAGCGGGCCGGTGAGCGTGACCAGGCGGCGCGGCACCGGCAGCTCGAGCCACTCGACCTCGGCGAGTCCATCGGCATCGACGTCGACGAGCCACGACCCGCGAGGCTTGTCCTGCTCTCCGAAGCTGTAGTGCAGAGGCGCCCCCGCGTAGCGGACCCGATCACTGAGCTTCTGACGCCCGTGGATGTGGCCGAGCGCCACGTAGTCAGGACCGTCGAACACGCTCAGCGGTACGACATCGAGGCCGCCCTGGCGCACCTCGCGCTCGAGCCCGACCGTCGCGTCGACACCGGCGGCGAAGCAATGGGCGATCGCCACCGAGCGCCCCTCGTGCCGCGCCATTCCGTCGCGCACGAGGTCCATCGCATGCGCCATGGTCTGTGCCTGCGTGCGCAGCTGACGCCCTGAGCCATCGCCCTCGGGCCAGTGCTGACGCACGATCGCCGGCTCGAGATAGGGAATGCCGAAGAAGTGCACCGGGCCATGCGCATCGGCGACGGTGACGGGGACGCCGACCGCCAGCGGGTCGGTCAACACGTGGATGCCTTCGCGGAGCAGACGGGCCTGGAAGCCGAGCCGTGCGGCCGAGTCGTGGTTGCCGCTGGTGACGATGACACGGGCACCCGTCTCGTGCAGGGCCACCAGCGCATCGCCCAGCAGGGTGTAGGCGGCGCCGGACGGAGTGGCGGAATCGAACACGTCTCCCGCGATGACGACGACATCGACCGCGTTGTCGCGAACCTGTGCGGTGAGCGCTCCGAGAACCTCGGCGAGAGCGTCCATGGTCGAGTTGCCATGGAACGTCCGGCCGATGTGCCAGTCGGAGGTGTGCAGGATGCGCATACTCACACGGTACGAAGCCCCTCCGACATTCTGTCCGAGGCGTGCCGCAGCACACCCGGACGCCCCGGTGGAAGAAGAAGCGGAAGGTCCCCTGACCCACCCTCGTCACGATGATCGGCACGCGGTGATGCGAGATGCGCTGTGCACCTTCACCTGTGCGGAGTGCGGGGCTGCGCGATGCGATATCGGGGCTGCCCTCCGCCCGACAGGTGCCGGCTTGCCCCGCCGGCTGGGGGTTGTGCCCGCTTCTTCGTGACTACCGACTTCCGCTCTCCTCCTCCAGATCGTTCGACCAGTTCGCCTGCTGGATCCGGTTGTCGAGCTCGCGCAGCTCCTGGGCCACGGCGTCGGCCTGCGAGCGCAGCTGCGCCACGGGGAGCGCCGCGACCTGGCGCAGCTCCGATCGCATCTGGCGCAGGAACTGGTCGTTGGACCCGGATGCCGCGGCCGCGGCATCGGTCAGCACGGAGTGCCGCAGACGCAGCACGTCGCGCGCGGCGAGCGCGTCGGTCATGGTGCCGTCGGCCCCCAGATCGAGACGCGCGTTGGTGGCGTTGATGCGCCGGATGAGGTCGCGAAGCTGCGTGAGCGCGGCATCCGCCTCCACGATCAGGGCGGCGGCATCCTCCGCCGGCTCCTCACCTTCCTGGTAGCGGGCGTTCGCGACGATGCGCGCCCGCAGCTGCTCGATGCGGCGCTGCAGGTCGGCGCGTGCGGTGAGGGCTTCGGCGAGTTTCATGACGTCATCCTCGCAGGGAGCGACCGTAACAGTTCGTCATACGACCGGAGAGTCAGCGGGTGCGCAGGAGACCGGCACGCTCCGGGTGGGCGGAGAACCAGTCGGCGACGTACCAGCAGACGGCGTCGACCTTGCGATCACCTCGCTCCTCGATGTCGGCCACAGCTCCCTCGACGCCCTTCCCCGCATAGCCGTTGCCGCGGAAAGTCGGGACGGTGAACGCCCTGGTGAGCGCGATCGTCCGGCCATCGTCACGGTAGTCGAGCACGCTCACGAGCTTGCCGTCGCGCATGAGCGTGTACCGCGAGGCGTCCTTCTCGTCGGTCAGGATGAAGCCGTCGACAGTGTGCGAGATCGTCATTCGAACCACGTTACGCCCGCTCCGAGCGCCCGGGCGTTTTGACATGGGGCGTCACGATCAGACATAATCCCCCCATGACCACCAACGCAAGCCCTTTGTCCGCCCAGGAGGCGAACAGGACTGCCGGGATGATGATGCCCGGTCGCGTCGGTATGTGTTGCCGAATGTGTCGCTGAACGAACAGCCACCCCGCCTGACCTGAACTCCTCGCCATCTGCGAGGTCAGTGTCTCCGAGCATCCACCCTCGCTCGCTTCCCGGCTCCGCCGGTCATTCATGCAACGCATCAGAGCCCCGTTCGATTCGGGCTCACGTCCTGAGGACTTCATCATCATGTCGAACACCGCACTTCTCGAGCGTCCCGCCACCACCGCCGCGACCCGCACCCAGCAGGAGCCCGCCGCACCGCTCCCCGCAGCAGGAGCCGACCTTCCCGCCGTGCGCTCGCCCCGTGGCTTCGCCCTCTACGTCGGGCTGGACGAGATCAAGGCCGCAGAGGCCGGTGTCAGTCTCCCCCTCCTCGTCGACGCACTGCGCCGCACCCTCGCCGAGCTCGCGCCCGGAGCGGAGACCCACGCCACCGTCGCGCTCGCACCGCACGGCTCGGGCGGCCGTGACCTCGATGTGGTCCGGCTCGCGCTGCAGGAGCCGGGCGCCATCGCCCGCACCAAGGCCGCCGCCGAGGAGGACACCACCGACGAGGAGAGCGGCGTGACCGTCGACATCTCCCGCAAGCGCGTGCTGATCGACGGCGAGTCCGCCGCGTTCACGTACAAGGAGTTCGAGCTGCTGCAGTACCTCGTGCTCCGCGAGGGCCGCACCATCGAGCGCAGCGAGCTGGTCTCCGCTCTCTGGCAGGCACAGGACGACGAGACTCCCGGCGAGCGCACCATCGACGTCCACGTGCGTCGCCTCCGCGCGAAGCTCGGTCGCTACGAGGACATCGTCCGCACCGTGCGCGGAATCGGATACCGCTTCGACCGGCACGCCGACGTCGTCATCCGCTACGGCCACGGCACCCCCTCGCCCGACCGCTTCTGAGCCGCCGGGAGTCGGTGTCAGAACCGGCGCGTAGGGTGGGCGCATGACCCTCATCGCGCATCCCGCCGCGGCCGACGCCGCCTCCGCGGATGCTCCCCGAGAGACCGTCTACCGACCACCGCACCCCCTGGACCTGCGTCGCACGGTCGGCATGCTCCGCCGCGGCAGCAACGATCCGACGACCATCATCGACGGGACGGTGATCTGGCGTGCCATGCGCACCCCGCACGGCCCCACGACACTCGCCGTCCGCATGTCAGGCGACGAGGTCCGAGCCTCGGCCTGGGGTCCCGGTGCCGAGCACGCTCTCGACAGCGTGCCCGCGCTCTGCGGTGCCCACGACGATTCCGGAGACTTCGATCCCGCGCTGCACCCGCTCATCGCCGAGTCCGCGCGACGACACCCGGGCCTGCGTCTGACCCGCACCGACGAGGTGTTCGACGCGCTCGCGTGCGCGATCCTCGAGCAGAAGGTGACCGGCATGCAGGCCTTCGGCGCGTGGCGCTGGCTGGTATCCCGCTTCGGCACTCGGGCGCCGGGGCCGACTCCGCGACCGATGTTCGCCGCTCCCTCGCCCGAGCAGTGGTTCCGCATCCCCTCCTGGGCCTGGCACCGTGCCGGGGTCGAACCGCCCCAGTCGCGCACCATCGTGCGCGCGGCCGAGCGCGGCGACCGCATCGCCCGCGCTGTGGGAGCCGCCGTCACAGGGGCCGACCGCGACCGCGTGCTCACGAGCCTTCCCGGCGTGGGGGTGTGGACCTCGGCGGAGACCCGCATCCGCGCACTCGGAGATCCGGATGCGGTCAGCGTCGGCGACTATCACCTCGCCCACCAGGTCGGTTACGCGCTGACGGGAAAGCGCACCGACGACGACGGCATGGTCGAGCTCCTCGCCCCCTGGGCCGGACAGCGGCAACGAGTCGTGCGCCTCATCCACGCCAGCGGTGTGCAGGAGCCACGAAGGGGTCCCCGCCTCGCACCCGAAGATCATCGTGGGCACTGAGGACGCCACCTAAGCTGAGGCCATGTCACGTTCTCTGCTGCGCATCCTCGTCACCGTCGGCCTGCTGATCGTCGGCGTCGTGATCGGGCTGATCTTCCAGAACGTCTGGCTCGGTGTGCTGCTCGCGGCGATCGTGTGGCTCGGCTGGTTCCTCGGCTACGAGTCGCGCCGGGGCAACAACGCCGGCGTCAACGACGAAGACCACGGCATCGAGCTCTGAGGGGCCCGCTCAGTAGTAGACGGCAAGCGGCCCGGACGGACCGTCGACGACGCGCACAGGAGTGTCGAACACGCGGGTGAGCACCTCGTCCGTCATGATCGCGGCGGGGGACCCGAACTCCACCACAGCACCGTCCTTCATGGCGCAGATGTGGTCGGCGTAGTGCCCGGCGAAGTTGATGTCGTGCAGGACGATGACGATCGTGCGCCCCAGCTCCTCCGCCGCCCGCCGAAGATGCTTCATCATCTGCACGGCGTGTCGCATGTCGAGGTTGTTCAGCGGCTCGTCCAGAAGGACGAACTCGGTGTCCTGCGCCAGGACCATCGCGACGTACGCGCGCTGGCGCTGCCCGCCGGAGAGCTCGTCCAGATAGCGGCCCTCCAAGGCGCCGAGGTCGAGGAAGTCGATGGCCCGACTGATGATCTCCTCGTCGCCGCGATTCAGCCGCCCCTTCGAGTGCGGGAAGCGCCCGAAGCCGACGAGCTGGCGCACGGTGAGCCGGGTCACGAAGTGGTTCTCCTGACGCAGGATGGACACGACCTTCGCCAGGTCCTTCGACTTGGTGGAGGCCACGTCGAGTCCCGCGATCTCGATCGCACCGGCGTCCATTCCACTGAGACGACCGATCATCGTGAGCAGGGTCGACTTGCCCGCCCCGTTCGGACCGATGAGGGCGGTGATGCCGCCGGCGGGTATCTCGAGGTCGACGGGGCCGATCGCGACCTCGCTGCTGTAGTCCCGGCGAACGCCGTCGAGAGCGATCACAGTCTGCCCTTTCTGAGGATGACGATGAGGAAGACGGTGCCGCCGACGAGCTCGATGAGGATCGACACCATCCCCTGCGCGTAGAAGACGTTCTTCATCACGAAGTACGCCCCGGCCAGGATCGTGAAGGCCGTGAGCACCGCGACGGGGAAGATCAGCCGGTGGTCATGCGTGTCGGCGAACTGGTAGGCGAGCGTGGCCACCAGGAAGCCGAGGAACGTCATCGGTCCCACCAGAGCCGTCGATGTCGCCATCAGCACGGCGACGAGGAACAGCACGATGAACAGCTCACGGCGATGATCGACACCGAGGGAGCGCGCGGCATCGGGCCCGAGCGCCATCAGGTTGAGCCGACGCGAGCGGAGCCAGAGCAGCGCAGACGCCGCGACGACCAGCGGGATCGCCAACGGCAGGTACGAGGAGTCGGCGTTGGAGACATTGCCGAACAGGCGCGCGGCCAGCACGTCGAACTCGCTGGGCGTGAGCAGGCGCTGCATGAAGGTGGAGATCGCCCCGAGGCCTCCCCCGATCACGATGCCCACCAGGAGCATGATCTGCAGATTGCCGTAGCGGCCGGAAAGCAGCCAACCGTAGAGGGCGACGGCGAGAGCGACCATGATCGCGACCTGGATCGCGAACTGCCCGATGCCCTGGATCGCCACGATCCCTGCCACGCCGAACAGGTACACGGTCGAGGTCTGCACCACGCGGTACAGCGATTCGAAACCCATGATCGACGGGGTGATGATGCGGTTGTTGGTGACGGTCTGGAAGCTCACCGTGGCGATGGCCTGCGCGACCGCGACGAGCGCCATGACCGTGACGTCGGTCGCCCGGTGCTGGGCGATCCGCCAGAACCCGGTGGAGCCGACCGGCATCGGATTCGCCCACGCCAGCAGGCCGAAGCCCGAGACGACGGCGAGGACGAGAAGGGTCCCGAGCACGACGAAGTAGCGACGGCGCGCACGCGGGGTCGTGAACGAGCCCGCCGACCGCAGCGGGCCGGTGGTCGCCACCTCGCTCATCACGCCGCTAGCCACGTCGACGCTGCCTGAGCAGGAGGAGCACGAACACCACGGCACCGACCACCCCGAGGATCAGCGACACCGGCACCTCGAACGGCATGATGATGGTGCGTCCGATGATGTCGCACACCGTGACGATCGCGATGCCGAGCAGGCACACCCACGGCAGGTTGCTGCGCAGGTCGTCGCCGCGCACCATCGAGACGATGTTCGGCACGATGAGACCGAGGAAGGGAAGATTGCCGACGACCACGGTGACCACACCGGTGGTGACCGCGATCAGCACCGTTCCGAGCAGGATGATCCTGTTGTAGTTCACGCCGACGTTGGTGGCGACCTCTTCGCCGAGGCCGGCGATGGTGAGTCGATCGGCGACGATGAACACGATCACGCCGACCACCGCCACGATCCAGAGCATCTCGTACTGGCCGCGCATCACCGAGGTGAAGCTGCCTGCGAACCAGACGCCGATGATCTGCAGCGAGTTCGTCGCCAGCGCGAGGTACGTCGACAGCGCGCCGACGACCGCACCGAGCATGATCCCGACGATCGGCACGATGAGGGAGGACTTGAGGGCGACCCGCCGCAGGAACGCGAAGAACACCATCGTGCCGACGAAGGCCGCGAGCACCGCACCGGCCATCCGTAGCGAGAGCGACGGCTGCGGCACGAGGATCATGACCAACAGGAGTCCGAGCCCCGCCCACTCGGTCGTTCCGGTCGTCGTCGGCTCGACGAAGCGGTTCTGGGTGAGCAGCTGCATCACCAGACCCGCCATGGCCATCGAGGCGCCGGCCAGGACGAGGGCGATCGTGCGGGGAACGCGCGTGATCTGGAACATCTGCGCGCCGTCTTCCGCGCCGGTGACGTCGTACACCCCGGTGAAGAGCGAGATCACGAGGAGCACGGCGACGACGAGCACGCCGATGAGCAGTTTCACGTCGAAGAGCCGCCCGGCGTTGCGGGGCGGCGAAGCGATGTCGGTGGAGACCATGATGACGATGCGGCGGCATCCGGGTCACCCGGATGCCGCCGCAGTACCTCAGTTCTTCGCGCTCTTCTCGAGGGCGTCTGCGAGGTCGTTGAGGAACGCCGTGTACGTCTGGATGCCCTCGTTCAGGTAGGTGTCGGTGGGCATGTAGACGAGCTGCTTCTCCTTGACGGCGGTGACGCCGGCAAGCGCCTCCGAGCTCTCGAGGATCTCGGCCGCCTGCACGTAGTCGGGGGTCTCGGCGGCGAATACGGCGTCGCGGTCGAGCACGAGGATCCAGTCGGGGTTCGAGGTGGCGATCGCCTCGACCGAGATCTCGTCGCCCTGGTGGTCGTCGGTCGCGTCGTCGACCTCGAGTGCGGGGGTCAGCCCGAGGATGTCGTAGATCGGTCCAAGCGAGCGTCCGACGGTCGGGGCGAGGTAGCCGATCTCGCCGCCGGAGGTGTTCACGGCCATGACGGTGTCGGCGTCGTCGTAGGCGGCCTTGGCGCGCTCGACGGCAGCATCGAAGTCGTCGACGAGCTTGTCGGCCTCGTCCTGCTTGCCGAAGATCTCACCGAGCACGGTGACCTGACGCTTGAGCTCCTCGTCGAAGGGCTCACCCTCGCGCGGCTCGAGGTCGATGATCGTGGCGTCGGGCACGAGGTCGGCGATCGCCGTGTTGTGCTGCGTGAACCGCTGGCCGCTGATGATCAGGTCGGGCTCGACGGCGACGACCGCTTCGAGGTCGGGCTCGCTGTGGAGTCCGATGTCGACGATCGCGTCGTCCTTCACGTACGACACGGTCTCCGGCATGAGCGCGACGGCGGCGGCGGAGAGTTCGACGCCCCAGTCGGAGAGCGTCTGGAATGTGCGGTTGTCGAGGGCCACGACAGACGCGGGAGGCGTCGGGATCTCGTGCGTGCCGGTGTTGTCCTCGATCGTGACGGATGCTGCCGCGGGTTCGGTCTTCTCCGGTTCCGCCGAGCCGCCGGAAGCGCACCCGGCGAGGGCGAGGAGGCCGACGAGAGCGACGCTCGTGGCGGTGAGGGTTCTGGGCACGGACATGGAGAGACTCCTGTTCTGCGGGATCGGTGCGCACACGATGGGCGCCGGGGTGACGAGCAGGGATCACCTTCGCCCGTCACTTTTAGGTTAGCCTTACTTTATGAGCGATACGAAATCCGGTTTCTCGATCGAGCGTCGCGGCCTGGAGCTGCGCTTCCGCAACGTCACGCTGAGTGCCCGCGAATGGCTGGCACCGGACTTCGTGCGCGTGCGGCTGACCGGTTCAGACCTCGCGGGCTTCGACTCCCCCGGCTCCGACGACCACATGCGCCTGTTCTTCCCCGCAGGCCCGACCGGGTCCGTCGAAGAGCTGCGAGCATCCCCGAGCCGCGAGTACACCCCGCTCGCGTGGGGCGAGGACTGGCTCGACGTCGAGTTCGCCGTGCACGGCGACCAGGGCGTCGCGGCCCCCTGGGCTGCGACGGCACCGATCGGATCCACGATCGGCGTCGGCGGTCCGCGCGGATCGGCCGTCCTGGCCGGCGACCCCGGCTCCTGGCTGCTGGTCGGCGACGAGACCGCCATCCCCGCCATCCGCCGCTTCGCCGCGCTCATCCCGTCAGGCACCCCGGCACGCATCGTGGTGGAGACCGTGAACCAGGGGCGCGAGATCGACATCGAGGCACCGGTCGACGTCGAGTGGCTGCACCGCGGGGAGGCTCCCTCCGGTTCCGCACTCATCGCCCTCATCGAGACGCTGACCGCCGAAGACGTGGTCGGGCCCGACCCCTTCGTCTTCATCGCCGCCGAGCAGTCGATCGTCAAACCCGGCAGGGCGCTCCTCGAGCGCTGGGGTGTCGACACCGCGAACGCCGTCGTGAAGGGCTACTGGAAGCGCGACGAAGCCGAGTACCACGCGCCGCACTAGTGCGACGTCGGCGGCACCTGGAAGACTCGGCGCATGGCTCTTCTGGATCACCTGGGCATCACCGTCGGCGACCTCGAGCGCGGCCGGGCACAGTTCCACCCCGTCCTCGCCGCTCTCGGATATCAGAGCGGGGGTGCGGACGACCACTCCATCTCGTGGCACAACGGCGACGAGACCGAGATCATCCTCTACACCTGGGATGACGACTCCACCCCGCACCGTCATGGTCGTATCGGCTGGCAGCACATCGCCTTCGCCGTGCCGACGCGCGAGCAGGTCGAGCACCTTCATGCCGTCGCGCTCGAGGCCGGGTGGACAGCGATCCGCGAGCCCAAGGAGTACCCGCGCTATTCGGAGCGCTACTACGCCTCGTTCGTCGAAGACGTCGACGGCATCCGGGTCGAGTTCATGTACAACCCTCCCCGCGAGAAGGCTTGACGCCCGGGCGACCTATCCTCCACAAGCGCGCAGAGAAGCACCTTGTGCGCATCTTTCAGACGACCGATATCTTCGCCTCCCGCGCTCTGGCAGGCGTGCCGAATCGATGCGACGATGAGGGAGTGGGATTCATGAATGACGCGCAGATCTGGACCATGATCGGGTCGTTCACCGTGCTGATGTTCAGCACGCTCACTGTGGTGTCGACCTTGTTCGTCCGGATCCTCCGCAGCGAGATCGGCGGCCTGCGTACCGAGATGAACGGCCAGATCGACGGGCTGCGCATCGAGATGAACGCCCGCTTCGATTCCGTGAACACCCGCTTCGATTCCGTGAACACCCGCATCGACGGTCTCGACCGCGACGTGCAGGCCATCGTGAAGCGCACCTTCGGCCTCGACCGCGAGTGATGATGACGCCTCGCCGTCACGCCTCGGTACCGCATGCCGACCGGCACGATGCCTTTCCGGAAGTTCCCTGCGGCACAGCCGTGCTGCTCCTCGCCGGGTCCAGCGGTCGGGTCGAGTCCCAGCGGGCCGACCTGCTCGCACGGCACGGTGCACGGGTGCGCGCCATCCGCTGGTTCGGCGGCATGGGCCAGCGCCCCGCACCGCACGAGGTGCCGATCGAGCTGTTCATCGATCAGCTCGATCTCCTGCGCCGCGACGCCGATCGCGTCGCGATCTTCGGAACGTCGTTCGGAGCGGAGGCGGCCCTGGTGACCGCCTCCCTTCACCCGGTCGACGCGACGGTGGCCGTCGCTCCGTCATCCGTCGTCTGGGCCGGGCTCACCGACGGAGACTGGTCGTCGCACTGGACCAGCCGGGGCACGCCGCTGCCCGCCGTGTCGTTCGATCCGTCCTGGGTGTCGTCGACCGTGCCGCCCGAGTACCGATCCCTGTACGAGGCGAGCATCGATCGCGCTCCTGACGCGGCCGCGGCCGCAGCGATCCGCACGGAGTACATCACCGGTGTCGTCGTGCTGATCGCGGGAGGCGACGACCGCGTCTGGCCGAGTGGCCGATTCGCCGCCGAGATCTCCGCGCGCCGGAGTGCGCACGGACGGGAGACGACGGTGGTCACTCACCCTGCTGCGGGGCACAGGATGGTCTTACCCGGTGAGACGGTCGCGGCCGGCGGAGTGACGATGGCGCGCGGTGGGTCTCCTTCCGCTGACGCGGAACTCGGCGCGCTCGCGTGGCCGCAGATCGTGCACGCCCTCGACCTGCGGGTCTGAGGATCAGAGCGCCGGAGCGACCTCTGCCTCCGCCGTCCGATCGGTGAACGCGGTCTTCGGAACGAAGACGAGGATCACAGCAGCGACGAGCGCAGTCACTCCGCAGACGATCCACACCGTGAAGTAGCCGGCGAGCGAACCGGCGGTCCCCTCGTTCGCCCCCGCGGTGCTCGCGACTCCGTGCAACAGCGCGATGCCGAACACGCACGAGGCGATCGCACCGCCCACGGTCTTGACCGAGTTGGTCAGCCCCGTCGCCACCCCCGTCTGCGTGGCCGGAGCCGCGGATGCCGCAGCGGCAGGGAGCGCCGCGACCAGCGCGCCGGAGCCCAGTCCCACGACGACCATGTTCATGATCACCTGTGCGTAGGTGTCGTGGAACGGCAGGAACAACAGGAACCCGATGCCCACCAGCACCGAGGCCCCCATCAGGGTCAGACGAGGCGTCGCCCACCGTGCGACCGTCGAGAACAGGAGAGCGCCCGTGATCATGGCGATCAGGTAGACGCCGATGATCAGCGAGGTCGCGAACCCGCTCGTACCCAGACCGTATCCGTAGACCGTCGGATCGGTGCGGGCGAACGTCGACAGCGGAGCCTGCGCGCCCAGCACGCTGACCCCGAAGAGGCCTGCTGTGAGGAAGACCGGGCCGAGCGCGGGCGAGCGAAACATGCGCACGTCGATGAGCGGGTCGGCGCAGCGCAGCTCCCACAGCACAAATGGGATCACGAGCAGGACACCGAGGATCACGACTGCCCAGGACCAGGGATTGGTCAGGCCACCCTCGAGGCGGAGCAGGCTGAGACCGCCGGTGAAGCACAGGAGGGCGAGCGAGATGAGCACGAGACCGATCGTGTCGAAGATGCCGCCCGTGGGATCGGGAGACTCCTTGACCCCGAACAGGATCACGAAGAAGCACACCACGATCAGCACGGCCGGGATCAACAGCACGATGGTGAGGGGCAGCACGTCGATGAGCGCGCCACCGACGAGCGCACCGATGATCGCACCGCCTTCGAGCGCGGCGACGAGAAGGCCCGCCGCCTTGGCAGTGATCGAGGAGCGCCCCTCCATCCGGCGCGACCTCGACCAGATCAGGGCGATCTCGAGAGGGAGCCAGACGACGTAGAAGCCCATCAACGCCCACGCCGCGAGGAAGACCGGGAACGAATCGGTGAAGGGCAGGACCAGGGCCGCCGCCGCGGTGACCGCGGTCGAGATCAGCAGCATCCGTTTGTGCCCGACCATGTCGCCGAGCTTCGCGAAAGCCGGCACGACGAGCGCCGACAGCATGAGCTGCGCACCCTCGAGCCAGTTCACGTCGGCATCGTGGATGCCCAGATGACGGGCGATGTCGGTGAGCATCGGGGTGTAGTAGCCCTGCAGCACGCCACTGGTGAACTCGACGAAGGCGAGGAAGCCGACCACGACGGCGAGAGTGCCCAAGGTGCGGGTGCGCGTCATCGCGTCTCCTGCTTCTGCATCGGGTCCCCCGGCACGATCCGAGAGAAGGGTGAGATCACCCTAGCCGTTCGAGCAGCGCCCGATGGAATCGCTCTCCGCGCTCGAGAGAGGCGATCTCCACGCTCTCGTCGACGCCATGGATCGACGCGCGTTGCGCGTTGGACATCTCCAGCGGCGCGAAGCGGTAGACGGCAGGTGAGAAGCGATGGAAATGCCGCGAATCGGTGGCCGCCATCATCACGTACGGCACGGCGGGGACGCCGGGGAACGCCGTGTCGAGGGCCTCGGCCAGCAGAGCGAACGGGGCGTTGTCGGTCGGCGACTCCGGCGAGGGCTCGCTCGCCTCGATCACCTCGACCTCGACCAGCGGATCGCGGATGCGCCTGCGCACCCGGAACACGGTCTGCTGCGTCGTCTCTCCGAGCGCGATGCGCAGATTGACGGTGGCAGAGGCTTGCGACGGCAGCACGTTCGCCGCCGTGCCACCGGACTGCATGGTCGGGGCGACGGTGGTGCGCACGAGGGCCGCCGGCTCGCCACCGAGCGCGGCGAAGACCTGCGCCGTCAGCAGCGGCGCCGAGCCGAGCAGTCGCAGCAGGTGACGGGCCGGGCCCGGAGTCTGCGTGGCCAGCTGCGACAGCATCCGCAGGATGGCCTTCGAGGCACGAGGGCGGAAGGTGGTGGGTCCGAGCCGGTCCACGGCCCTGGCGACGCGCCGGACCGCGGTGAGCGGCGGCGGTGCGGAGGCGTGTCCGCCGTCACCCCGCGCGGTCAGCCGGAGCGTCATCACGCCCTTCTCGCCGACACCGATCATCGCTGCGCGACCGGGGACGAAGGGCAGGGGCGCGTCGACGACGGCACCCCCCTCGTCGAGCACGAGCCAGGGGACGATGCCACGCCCGCGCAGCACGCGGGCGATCTCCTCGGCCGCGCGCCCATAGGTCTCCTCGTTGCCGCCGAAGGAGAGATACACGTCCTGAGGAGGCACGAACCCGTCGGCGAGCAGATTCTCAACCGCCTCGAGCACCACGATCAGCGGGCCCTTGTCATCGAGGGCACCTCGTCCGTAGACCGAGCCGTCGGCGATCACCCCCGCGAAAGGCGGGTGCGTCCACGCGTCGCTCTCATCCACCGGGACGACGTCGTAGTGCGCCATCAGCACGACCGGGCGGTCGGAGGCCGCACCGGCCCCCTGCCAGTGGAACAGCAGCCCGAAGTCGGTGTGCCGTTCGAGCGCCAGCTTCTCGTGCGTCAGCGGGTAGAGCTCCGCGATGAGCGCGACGAACTCCTCGAACGGAGCCGAGCCGCGCTCGTCGAGCTCGGCCGAGACCGTCGGGATCCGGATCATCTGCGAAAGCCGCTCGGCGATGCCCGGGCGCACGGTCGGTGTGGTCACACCCGCCATCGTACTCAGCGGTTCTCAGGACCACTGAGTGAGCTTGTCGGGATTGCGCACGGCGAGCACCTCGGTGATCCGCTCGCCCTCGACGACGAAGGAGAACACCGCATCGGGGCAGCCGTCGAGCGTGGCAAGCGCGGCCAGCCCGTCCGCGGTGGGGACGAGGATGACCTCCGCGCCGGGGTGGCGCCGAGCGATGCCCTGCAGGAAACGTGCCACGCGATCGGCCCCGACGACCGGTCGCAGCGCCGCCGATTTCCTCCCGCCCGCGTCGGAGATGAGCACGACATCGGGATCGAGCACAGTGATAAGGCGATCGAGTCGTCCGGTCGCTGCGGCTTCGAGGAATGCGCGGGCGACGGCATCGTGCTGCTCCCGTGTCGCCAGGCGCGCACGCCGCTCTCGCACCCGTCGACGTCCCTGCGACGCGAGCTGTCTCACGGCGTCCGTGCTCCTTCCGACTGTCTCGGCGATCTCCGCGAACGGGACGCCGAACACGTCGTGCAGCACGAAAGCCACACGCTCGGGGGGAGTGAGCGATTCCAGGAGCACGAGCAGCGCCATCCCGACCGACTCGTCGAGGGACACGCTGTCGAGCGGGTCCGGAACTGGGGTGACGAACAGCGAGTCCTGCGGCACGGGCTCCGGAAGCCACTGACCGACATAGCTCTCCCTCCGCGCTCGCGCCGAGCCCAGGGCATCCAGGCAGATGCGTCCGGCGACGCGCGTCAGCCACGCACCCGGATTGACGATCCGTGCGCGCTCCGCGTCGGTCAGCCGCACCCAGCGCACGTAGGTCTCCTGCACCGCGTCCTCGGCATCAGCGACCGTGCCGAGCAGCCGATACGCGAGAGCGAGCAGGGTACGGCGTTCGGCTTCGACCACAACGAGATCATCCATCGCCTCCATCTTGGTCCGTCTCGGCCTCCTGCCGACGCCATGTCGATGCCGCTCTCGACAGGCGCCTCACGTTTCGTTCGCCTGCGTCGTCGTACAAGGAGAAGGATGTACCGAGACGAAGGAGAACACATATGAGGATCGTCGTCGCAGGAGGAACCGGAACCGTCGGGCGGCACACCGTCGAGGCGGTGCGGGCCGCGGGGCACGACGCCGTCGTCCTGAGCCGGTCACGGGGAGTCGACCTGGTGACCGGAGAGGGCCTGGGCCACGCCCTGGCCGGCGCGGACGCGGTGATCGACGTCACGAGCATCGAGACGCGCAAAGCCAGCGAAGCGATCGAGTTCTTCACCGCGGCGACAGGGAACCTGGCCGCGGCAGCCGCCGACGCGGGGGTCGGACACTTCGTGCTGTTGTCGATCGTCGGGATCGACCGCATGCCCTACGACTATTACGCCGGCAAGATCGCCCAGGAGAAGGTCGTCGAGGCGTCGCGCGTTCCGTGGACGACCCTGCGAGCGACGCAGTTCCACGAGTTCGCGGCGCAGATGTTCAGACGGGCGAAGTTGGGCCCGCTCCACATGGCTCCCAAGGCCCGGACACAGCCCGTGGCCGCCCGCAAGGTGGGTTCACGCCTCGCCGCCCTCGCAGCAGCGCCACCCCAAGGCCGTGCACGGGACCTCGCCGGGCCTCGCGAGGAGCAGCTGGCGGACATGGTCCGCGCGTACGCCCGGCGCGAGGGATACCGTGGCTGGGTGCCGACGCTGAACGTGCCGGGGCCGCAGATGGCCGGCATGAGGGCAGGGCTCGGTCTCCCCGGTCCCGACGCCGAGCTCGGACGTCAGAGCTTCGCGGAGTGGCTCGCTGCAGACTAGCGATCCCCCGCTCGGCTCTGTCCCTGGGGAACAGGGCGAGCAGGATGATGGTTGCATCTCTGCGTGGTGCGAGCCGCGTCCGAGGAGGTGTACATGGAACTGACCCTGGTGTCGTCGTCGTTCTGCGGCGCCTGCGCACGCACGCGGACCGTGCTCGCCGAGGCCGCGCGGTTCCTCCCCGAAGCGACCGTCATCGAGATCGACGTGGCACAGAGCCCGGATGCGGCAGAGGAGCTCGACATCGAGTTCACGCCCACCGTGATCATCCGCGATGATGCCGGTGCGGAGGTGTTCCGCGCCACCGGTGTGCCGACGGTCCCGCAGGTGCTCACCGCCGCGGTGAAGGCCCTCCCGGCCTGACGCATCGAGATCCTGCTCGTCGACCGGTCGAGTGCATATCGCACGAGGATCGCCCACGGATGTGCAGGTCGCACATCCGCACCGCCTCCGCGATCGGGCGAGACCCACGTTCTACGCCGAGACCCACTCGCGCCGACGCCGGCGGGAGTGGGTCTCGATTCGAAGCGTGGGTCTGGGCGACCGCGGAATCAGTGCAGCGCGTTCGCCTGGATGAAGGCGCGGAGCGCGTGCTCGTCATCGGCCATCTCGGTCACATGCTGCGGGGCATCGAGCATCTCCTGCAGCTCCGGCGCATAGCCGAGCTCGACGCCGATGGCCTCGTGGATGGTCTCGGCGAACTTCTCCGGCTTGGCGGTCTCGAGCACCAGCATCGGTACGCCGGGCTCGACATACTCGCGCGCGACCTTGACGCCGTCGGCCGTGTGCGGGTCGATGACTTCACCGGTCGTCTCGTACACCGAGCGGATGGTCGCCAGTCGGTCCTCGTGGGTCGACGTGCCGCTGACGATGCCGAACTCCTCGAGGAAGCGCTCCTGCTCGGAGGAGAAGTCGAAGTGGCCCTGTGCCTCGAGGTCGTCCCAGGCGCCGACGACGCGGGCAGGATCGCGGTCGACCAGCTCGAAGATGAAGCGCTCGAGGTTCGATGCCTTGGAGATGTCCATCGAGGGGCTGGAGGTCGCGAGCGTCTGGGCGGCGCTGCGCGGGCGGTAGACGCCGGTGCGGAAGAACTCGTCCAGCACGTTGTTCTCGTTCGCGGCGAGCACGAGGCGACGGATCGGCAGCCCCATCTGCTTGGCGAAGAACCCGGAGAGGATGTTGCCGAAGTTCCCGGAGGGCACGGTGAACGACAGCTCGGTCCAGCCGCCGGCATCCGTGGCGCGCAGCCAGGCCCAGAAGTAGTAGACGGTCTGCGCCGTGATGCGCGCCAGGTTGATGGAGTTCACCGCGCCGAGGTGCTGCGCCCGCTTGAAGTCGAGATCTCCCGCGAGCTTCTTGACCAGGTTCTGGCAGTCGTCGAAGACCCCCTCGACCGAGATGTTGTGCACGTTCGCGTCGTCGAGCGAGAACATCTGCGCCCGCTGGAATGCGCTCATGCGCCCCTGCGGCGACAGCATGAACACGGCGACGCGCTCCTTGCCGCGCAGGGCGTGCTCGGCCGCCGAGCCGGTGTCTCCCGAGGTGGCGCCGAGGATGTTGAGCACGGAGTCGTTGCGCTCCAGCGTGTATTCGAGCACCTGGCCGAGGAACTGCATGGCCATGTCCTTGAACGCCAGGGTGGGGCCTTCGGACAGACCGACCAGAGTCAGATCGTCATCGATCGCCCGCAGCGGCACCACACCGTCGGGGAAGTCGGCGTAGGCCGCATCCGTCATCCGCGCCAGGTCCGCGCGCGGGATGTCGGTCGCGAACAGCCCGAGCACCTCGGTCGCGAGCTGCGGGTAGGTCAGCGCACGCCAGCGCTCGAGCGTCTCGCCGTCGACGGTCGGCATGACCTCGGGCACAGCCAGGCCGCCGTCGGGCGCGAGGCCCTCCAGCAGCGTCTCGCTGAACGACTGCGGCTGCATGCCGCCGCGGGTGGAGATGAACTGCACGTTGGCTCCTCGGCTCGGGACTCGGCCCGTCCATTCTCGCAGGGTGTTCGCTTCCGAGATGACGCGATGACGGATGCCCGGCGTCGGCTCAGAACAGAGAAGTCGGCAGAGCCCCCTCATGCTCCAGCAGCCAGCGCTTGGTCTCGAGTCCCCGCCCCTCGTCACCGCCGGAGTATCCGCCGAGTCCGTCGCCCGCGACGACCCGATGGCAGGGCACGATCAGCGGAACGGGATTCGCGCCCATGATCGATCCGATGCCCCTGGCCGGCACCTCCGTGCCGCTGCGCGCCGCGAGTCCGCCGTAGGTGATCGTCTCCCCCTGCCCGACCGTCTCGTGGAGGGCCGTGAGCACCGCCCTCGTCGCCGCGGTCTGCTCGCCGAGATCGATGGGAACGTCGAAGCGACGCAGTGTGCCGTCGAAGTAGGCGGTGAGCTGCGCCAGCGCTTCGACGAGCAGGGGATCGGCGGCAGGGTCCGGCGGGACGACTACGCCCTCGGGCGGAGTCGACCGCCACATGACGCGGGTGATCGCCGCACCGTCGCTGACCACGCCGATGACACCGACGGGAGTCGAGACCGTTCCGAAGGCCGACATGCGTCGAGGCTACCTCCGACTCCCGGCCCCCGACAGCTGTGTCACCCTCGAGCGACCTGATGCCAGAGCGCTGCCCAGTCCTGCGGACGCAGATCGCGCGGAAGGCGACGCTCCCCCGCGCCGGAGGCCGCCACCGCACGTCGCGCCCGCGGCATCGGGAGGCGAGCGGCTGTCGCCACGATCGCGGGGAGACCGCCTCCGCGCCCCGTGAACATGGCCCGGACGAACGCGTCGTACGCCCGTCGGTCGGCGTCCGGCACGAGGGGTGAACCACGACGGGTGATCGCGAGCAGACCGCCGTCCACGCTCGGCTGCGGCGAGAACCCCCACGCGGGCACCCGGCCCTCGAGGGAGAACTCGAACCACGGCGCCGATTGCGCGGTCATCATCGTGCCTCCGCCGACGCCTGCCCGCTTGCGCGCCACCTCCCATTGCGTCAGGAGTACCGCGTCATTCCAACGCCCGCTCGACAGCAGCCGCCGGAGGATCGGCGTCGTCAGGTGGAAGGGGATGTTGCCGACGACGACCTCGGCATCGAACGGGTGCCGCGTGGCATCGGCGACCTCGACGCGCACTCCGGGCAGCGCCCTGCGCAGTCGGTGCACGCGGTGCTCGTCGATGTCGATCGCGGTGAGCGGCCTGCCCAGTTGCGCGAGTGCGCGGGTCAGCGCGCCGTCACCGCAGCCCAGTTCCAGGATCGAGCCGGAGGTGCAACCGACGAGAGTGGAGAGGCGGGCGAGGGTCGGACGGTGGGTGAGGAAGTTCTGGCCGAGTTCGTGACGGCCGCCATGGATTGAACGAGGCATGAGTGCGCTCCAGAAGAAGAATCGGAGCACCCCGAAGGAGGGAGGACGCGGAGAGCGTCAGTGAGGACTGCCCGTCCCGAGGTGCGATGACATCTCGGTGGACGGCGCGCAGATGCGTGCGAAGAGCGAGCGCGCCGTCAGGCGCGGCGGTCGCGTACGACGAAGGTGCGCCCCATCATGGGCGCAGCGCATATAGTTCCCATGCCCGTCAGCCTATCGGCCGTCAGATCCAGCCGCGTTCCTCGGCGATGAGCACGGCCTGCTGACGCGTGCCGACCGAGAGCTTCCCGAGGATGACGGAGATGTGGTTGCGGACGGTCCCGGGAGCGAGCGAGAGTGCCCGCGCGATCTGCCCGGTCGTCTCTCCACGACGGCCCGCCCGCAGCACGTCGAGCTCGCGATCCGTCAGCGGCGAGCGCTCATCGCTCAGAGCGTCCGCAGCGATCTCCGGGTCGACATAGCGGGCTCCGGCCGCGACACGGCGGATGACCGCTGCGACCTCGTCTGCCCCGCGGGACTTCGGCAGGAAGCCTGCCACGCCGGAGGCCAGGGCACGGCGCAGCACCCCCGGACGCGCATGACGGGTGACGACCACGCAACGCGTCGCGATCGCCCTGTTCACCTTCTCGGCCACCTGCACGCCGTCGAGGCCCGGCATCTCCAGGTCGAGCAGACACACGTCGGGCCGCAGCCGCAGCGCCTCGGCGACCGCCTGCTCGCCGTCGGCGCACTCTGCGACGACGTCGATGTCGGGCTCCAGCCGCAGCAGGGCCGCGAGGGCCGAGCGGATCATCCCTTCGTCATCGGCGAGCAGCACCCGGATCATCGCGCCTCCTCCGAGGTCGAGGGCACGGTCACGGCCACGACGAACTCATCGGCATCGCGCCGCACGTCGAGGGAGCCGTGCGCCTCCTCGATCCGCCGCCGCACGCCCTCGAGACCCGAGCCGTCATGTTCGATCTCGGCGCCGATCGCCACGTCGTTCGCGATCTCGTAGCGCCACGCATCGGCGGTCCGGGTCAGCACGAGGCGCGCATGCACCCCGCCGCCGTGCCGCAGGACGTTCGTGGTCGTCTCTCGGATGACGGGTCCGAGAGCCGACGCCGGCGCCGCATCGGCATCCGCATCGATCGCGGCATCCACCTGCAGTCCGGCCGCGGTCAGCAGATCACGGGCGTTGGCCAGTTCGTCTCCGAGCGGGACAGAGCGGAACCGCATCGCGAGGTCTCTGGTGCCCTGGCGCGCCTCGTCGACGCTGATCCGCGCCGCGTGCAGCTGCTGCATCCCCGCCTCCGGGTCGTCCGGCAGCAGACGCTCGGCGAGTTCCAGCTGCAACGCGACGACCTGGAGATGGTGCCCTTGCAGGTCGTGCACATCGGTCGCCACGCGCAGGCGCTCCTGGGTCGCGGCGAGCCGGGCCTCAGACGCCCTGGCGCGGTCGAGGGTCACCAGCACATCCCACCACCACAGCGAGCTCACGCTCATTCCGGGCAGCATCGCCCCGTAGATGACCGGCATCCACCAGGGAAGCCCGACTCCCACCCCGCTCGTCGCCGAATCGACCAGGGCGAGCGCGATCAGGAGGAAGGTCGCCGCGGCGACGACCCGCACCCGCACGCCGCGAGGCCAGCTCAGCAAGACGAAGAACTGCACCACCGGCATGGCGGCGAGTTGCCAGCTGCCGACGAGGAGACCAGCCGTCACTCCGTAGCCCACCGCGACGACGAACGGCACGGCCAGCCGCCCCCAGGCGACGCCGGGTTCCGCATCGAGGCGGTCGCGATAGTCCAGGAGCAGCATCAGCGTCGACGCGCACCAGAGCAGACCACCGAGACCGATGAACAGCAGGATGCCTCCGCTCAGATCGACCGCGGCGGCGATGCCCGTCCACGCTCCGACGAGCATCAGCTCGATGAACAGCACGGCCGTCACCGTGTACCACCAGGTCGCGGTGATGCCTCGCGCGAGCTGACGGGAGCCTGGCGCCGGTGCAGCGGCGAGGGCGGAGGGAACGCGGGTCACGCTCCCACGATAGAGCCGTGACAGTTGTCACGGTCTCGTCGTGCGATCCGCCCGGGAAGCGGTGACGGGTCGACACTGCCGCGGAAGGGCGTGCTCGGCTGGACTGGAGTCATCGCGGCGGAGACTCCGTTCGCACCGACGACCGGGAGCATCCCATGAACCTCATCGAGAACTTCCAGAACCTGGTGGCCCAGGTCCCCGACCTCGTGCAGCCGCTCATCGTCGCCCTCGCCGGCGCGGTCCCCTTCATCGAGGGCGAGGGCGCGGTGAGCATCGGCATCCTCGGCGGCATCTCCCCGGTGATCGCCGCGATCGCCGCGATCGTGGGCAACTTCCTCTGCGTCCTGGTGGTGGTGCTGGTGAGCTCGGGAGCGCGCCAGGCCGTCGTGAACCGTTCGCGCGCCAAGACCGCAGCGCTCGCGGGTGCCGGCGGGGGCACGGTCGAGGAGCCGGCCGCGGAGGTCTCGGACACGGGCCGTGGAAGCGCCCGACGCGAGAAGTTCCAGCGGGCTTTCGAACGCTACGGCGTGCCGGGGGTCAGCCTGCTCGGACCGCTCCTGCTGCCGACGCAGTTCACCGCGACGATGCTCGCCGCGTCCGGCATCGGCAGGGCGCGCATCCTGTTCTGGCAGGCGGTGGCGATCATCGGATGGACCACCGTCGTCGCCGTCATCGTCGGAAGCGCGGTGTACGCCATCCGCTGATCCGTCACGGAAGAGCTGAATTCAAGATCTCTTGAATTCAGCCTTTTCTGTACAGTGGGGTGCGTGACCACCGCTCTCGCCTCGCTCACCCACACGGCCGCCGTCGCCCGACTCGGGCACGCGCTCTCGGATCCCACCCGCGCCGGAGTTCTGCTCGCACTGCGCGAAGCGCCCCGCTATCCCGCCGACCTCGCCGACGCCCTCGGCGTCTCACGCCAGGCGATGTCGAACCACCTCGCGTGTCTGCGCGGATGCGGACTCGTCGAGAGCGTCCCCGACGGTCGACGCAGCAGCTATCGGCTCGCGGACCGCCACCTCGCACCGGCCCTCGACATGCTCATGCGCGTCATGCTCATCGTCGAGCCGGACTGCTGCGCGGGCGACGGCTGCACCTGCTGATGACCACGTCCACCGCATCGCGACGCGACATCCTGCACCGCCGCATCCGTCTGATCGTCGGCGTCACCATCGGCTACAACCTGATCGAGGCGGTCATCGCGATCGGTGCGGGATCCGTCGCGTCGTCGGCAGCGCTCATCGGTTTCGGCCTCGACTCGACGATCGAGGTCCTCTCCGCAGCCGCCGTCGCCTGGCAGTTCACCCGCCGCGATCCCGCGCGCTGGGAGAAGCCGACGCTGCGCGTGATCGCCGTGGCATTCTTCGCCCTCGCGATCTACGTGACGACGACGTCCGTGACGGCTCTCGTCACCACCGAACGCCCGGAGCACAGCACGATCGGCATCCTCCTGACCGCCGCGAGCGTCGTCGTCATGCCCTTCCTGTCGTTCGCCGAGCGCCGCGCGGGTCGCGAGCTCGGCTCGGCCACGGCGGTCGCCGACTCGAAGCAGACGCTCCTCTGCGCGTATCTCTCCGCCGCGGTGCTGGTCGGCCTGGTCGCCAACTCCCTGCTCGGATGGTGGTGGGCCGATGCGGTCGCCGGGCTCGTGATCGCCGCGTTCGCGGTGCGCGAGGGCATCGAGGCGTGGAAGGGCGACGCCTGCGCGACCTCGGTCGGCATGCTCCTCGAAGACGACGACCAGCACGAGAGCGATCGCTGAGGCGAGCAGCGCGACCTGCACCTAGGTTGGGGAGATGGATGCCGCTCCTCCACCACCCGGAGACCTGCTCGGACGCACGGTGCTCGTCACCGGCGCGAACGCGGGCATCGGCTACTGGTGCGCGGAGCAGCTCTCCACCCGAGGGGCACGCGTGCTGCTGGGGTGCCGCTCCCCCGAGCGCGCCCGGACCGCGTTCACCGCGATCCGGGGCCAGGTGCCCGGCGCCGACCTGAGCGTGCTGACGCTCGACCTCGGCTCCCTCGACAGCGTGGCCAGGGCGGCCGCAGAGGTGGACGAGAAGCTCGACGCGGTCATCGGCAACGCCGGGGTGAAGGCTGCCGATCGGTCGGCGCGCACGAGCGACGGATTCGACCTCATGGTGGGCACCAACTTCCTCGGCCACTTCGCCCTCGTCGCGCAGCTCGAGCCGCTCCTCTCACCGGATGCGCGTGTGGTCGCCGTCGGCTCGATCGCCCATCGCTTCGCGCACCTCGATCCCGACACCCTCGACGACCCGTGGAGCGGCCCCTCACTCCGGCAGTACGGACGATCGAAGGCGTCCCTGATGGCCTTCGCGTTCGAGCTGGCGCGACGCTGGTCCGGTTCCTCGCGCTCGGCGGTGTGCGCGCACCCCGGTTACGCGGTCGATCCGCTCACCCCGCCGCGTGCGGGTCTCGCCCCGGTGTCCGGCGTCGTCCGCGCTCTGGCCGCGCCGACACGCGTGCTCGTGCAGGGCAAGGACGGCGGCGCGCTGCCGATCGTGCATGCGGCCACGGCGGGCGATGTGGCCGGCGGGGACTACTGGGGTCCTGGCGGACTGCTCGAGTTCCGCGGGGCGCCGGCACGGGTGGCAGCCTCCGACGAGGTGCGCTCCGCGGACATCGGGTCGGCTCTGTGGTCGGCGGCGGAGAGCATCACCGGGGTGCGCTTCCCGGCCTGATCCCGGTCGGTACCGAGAGCGTCACCGCCGCCGACTTTCGAGCTCAGGCCTCCGGTTCGGCGACCTGTTCGGTCACGACTCGCACCCGGGCGATGCGTCGTCGATCGAGCTCCGCGACCTGGATCGTGGCGCCTGGCACCTCCACGACGTCGCCGACGACGGCGAGACGCCCCAGCTGCTCCGTCACGAATCCGGCGATCGTGTCGGACGAACCGCGCGGCATCGCCAACCCGGTGAGCTCCTCGAAGTCCTGCAGGTTGAGTCGTCCGTCGATACCGTCGTCCGCCGAGATGAACACCTCGGCGTCGTACTCGTCGAAGATCTCACCGACGACCTCCTCCACGAGGTCTTCCAGAGTGAC
This sequence comes from Microbacterium maritypicum, assembly GCF_008868125.1. NCBI lineage: Bacteria > Bacillati > Actinomycetota > Actinomycetes > Micrococcales > Microbacteriaceae > Microbacterium > Microbacterium maritypicum. Next base: position 481,880 of record NZ_WAAQ01000002.1, on the reverse strand, counting down.
CAGGCCGTCGGTCCCGCCGTACTCGTCGACGACCACCGCGATGTGGTGCCCCTCTGCGCGCATGCGGGTCAGAGTCGGCAGCACACGTGCGGTCGAGGGGATGTAGGGGATGTCGCGCATGAGCGCGCTCAGCGGACGCGTCGGATCGTCGGATGCGGCCTCGAAGAGATCGCGCACGTGCACGAACCCGGTGATGTCGTCGATCGAGGTCTCCGAGACGGGGTAGCGCGAGAACGGAAGGTCGCGCACCTGCGCCATCACCTCGCCGACGCTCGCGGCCTCGTCGAGGGCGACGACCTCGGGCCGCGGTCGCATGACCTCGCTGACCTGGCGCCCACGGAGGGACAGCACGTCGTCGAGGATGCGCCGTTCGTCATCGGGCAGCCCCTGATGGCTGGCCACGATGTCGCGCACCTCCTCATCCGTCATCTCGTCGCTGGTCTTGTGCGGATCGCCGCCGAGCAGCCGGACGAGGGCGTTCGTGGACACCGACAACAACCAGATCACCGGGCGCATGACCGTCGCGAACCCGTTGAGTGCGGGAGCGACCGCGTAGGCGAACTGCGCATTGCGCTGGATCGCGAGGCGCTTGGGCACGAGCTCGCCGAGCACCAGCGACAGATAGGCGATCACGAGGGTGAGCACGAGCGTGGCGACCGTGAGCGCGAGAGCAGGGGCGAGGCCCCACGACTCCAGCACCGGTGCCAGCGACGGCGCGATCGATGTCGCACCGTACGCCGCCGAGGCGAACCCGGCGACGGTCACACCGATCTGCACCGCCGACAGGAAGGTGTTGGGATTGCGGGCGAGGGCGGCGACCTTCGCCCCGCGGCGCCCGCGCTGACCGATGGCGTTGATCTGACTCTCACGCAGCGTGACCAGCGCCATCTCCGTCGCAGCGAAGACACCGCCGATCAGCACGAACGCGAAGACGAGGGCGATGTTCCAGAGCAGGTCGCCCATCAGAGGGCCGCCTCGTCTGTGGTGGGGTGAGCGCCCGGGATGAACCGGGCGCTCGTACTGTCAGAGTCCGAAGAGTCAGAACAGCGCTGCGCGCTCAAGAGTGCTCCTTGTCGTTGCGGGTGGTGGTGTCGGCGCCGGCCGGAACGGAATCCGGTGCCCGACGCGTCTTGAGAAGGCTGGCCACGGTCGCGATCGTGATGGTGGCGGCGATGAACAGCAGCGAGAACCAGATCGGGATCTCGGGAGCCCACAGCATCGGCTCGCCGCCGTTGATGAACGGAAGCTCGTTGACGTGCATCGCGTGCAGCACGAGCTTGACGCCGATGAAGGCGAGGATGACCGCGAGCCCCTGAGCCAGGTAGACGAGGCGCTCGAGCAGTCCGCCGATGAGGAAGTACAGCTGGCGCAGACCCATCAGCGCGAAGGCGTTCGCCGTGAAGACGATGTAGGCCTGGTCGGTGAGACCGTAGATCGCAGGGATCGAGTCCACGGCGAACACCAGGTCGATGAACCCGATCGCGATGATCGTGAGGAGCATCGGCGTGACGAAGCGCTTGCCGTTCTTCACCACGGTGAGGCGGTCGCCGTTGTACTCGTCGCTGACGGGGAGGTGACGGCGCACGAACGTCATGAATCGTCCGTTGGCCGGGTTGCTCTCGTGGTTGCTGAATGCCTGACGGTAGGCGAGCACGAGCAGCAGTGCACCGAACAGGTAGAAGATCCACGAGAAGTTCTCGATGAGCGTCGCGCCGACGGCGATGAAGATTCCGCGGAGGATCAGCGCGATGACGATGCCGATCATCAGCACCTTCTGCTGGTACTTCTTCGGCACGGCGAAGCCGGTCATGACGATGAGGAACACGAAGAGGTTGTCGATCGACAGCGCCTTCTCGGTCAGATACCCGGCGAAGTACTCCCCACCGAACGTCCATCCGGAGAAGACGCCGATGCCGACGCCGAACAACAGCGCAAGGCTGATGTAGAAGATCGACCAGCGCGCCGACTCCGCGATCGTCGGCTCGTGCGGGGTGCGCACGTGGGCGAAGAACTCGTAGACGAAGAAGGCGATCGTGATCGCGATCGTGATGACCCAGATCAGCGGCGTGATATCCAAATGAGGGCTCCAGACTCGGGGTACGACAGTACCGCCAAAGTCTTCTCCATTCCATGAGACATGGAACCGGTGGCCCGGGATGCGACATGCATCCGTAATGACGACCCCACCGTGTCGGAGTACTCCCCTTGGGATCTCCCAGATTAGAAGAAGTCCCTCTGCGATTCCTGTGGATCTGCCGAAAGTGCCATGCAGGCGGTCCGCTACTCCGGGGCGTCGGAGGGGGTGAGGTCCTGCTCCTCGGCGCGATCGATGATGGCGGGGAGCGCGTCGTCGAAGAAGGCGACCAGGACGGCGCGGGTCTTGCTCGCATCGCGCTCGAGGATCGCCTCTCGGAGGGAGACGACGAAGGCGCCGACGACATCCCAGTCGAACGCGCCCTTCGCATGCTGACTGAACCGACGGATCTGCGGCCCGAGGCGGTCGATGACGACGGCGCGCGAGGCGTTGCCCTCGATGCGCGCGAAACCCGTCGCGGTCGCACGAAGTGCGATCCCGAAGCCGACGACGTCGCGGTCCTTCACCGCTGTCGACATCTCCCCGGCGAGCTCGGCGAGGTACGCGGTGTCGTCGTCCTGGATCCGAGGCATCACATGACGCACCGCGCCGATCCAGATGTCGCCGAAGAGGTCGACGGCATTGCGGACCTGATCCAGATCGATCGGCGCGACCCGGGTGTAGCGGTTGCGCTGCATCTCGACGAGGCCGTGGTCGGCCAGGCGGTCGAGGGCATGGCGGATCGGGGTCTTCGAGGTGCCGAGGCGTTCCGCGAGCTCGTAGTCGCGCAGCCGCTCTCCCGGACGCAGCTCGCCGCTGATGATCGCTTCCTGCAACCGGTTGTACGCTTCATCGCTCATCGACCTGCGTTCGAGGGGTCCACCTGAGAGTGCCACCGCTTTGTCCTCCACTCGAGCACGTCGACGCAGTAAAGCCTGAAATCTTACCTGCACTGCAATGTATCGCATCCGGCATGACGCCCGAGGGCGTCCGGAGATACCGCGCCGGCCTGCTCACCTCCTACGCGATCGTGGTGCGCTACATCGATCGGGTCGGACTCGGCGAGCGCGACGTCTTCCGCTGTCCGCTCGCCGAGCAACGGGTCGCGATCGGAGTGGCGATCCAGCCCTGAACGTCGATGGCTAGACGCGTACCGTCGCGATCATCCGGTCCAGGTCGGCGTCGAGCCCGGCATCGATGACCTGCCGGGCGGGCGTGGCGTCGTGGTAGGCGATGATCTCCTCCGCACCGGCCCAGAAGGGCACACGGGTGCGGAGCTCGGGGACGATGCGGCGGATCTTGGTGGTGTCGAAGACCATCGGATGCGCTCTGTCGCCGTGCAGGTCCGCCGCAAGTGAGGGCCTGACGGCGGCGATCGTGTCGGAGGACACATGTACCAGCTCGGGACGGACTCCCGCGGCCTCGCCCAGCCACGTGTAGATCTGATCCCACGTCGGTGCGTGGTCTCCCATGATGTGGAAGGCCTCGCCGAGCACATCGCGACGCCCGAAGAGCCCCACGAAGCCCACAGCGAAGTCGGTCGTGTGAGTGATCGTCCACGGCGAAGTGCCGTCTCCGTGCACGACGACGGGTCGCCCCGCGCGCATCCGCGCCACGTCGTTCCATCCCGCCAGCGTGGGCATGCTCGTGCGGTCGTAGGTATGCGACGGGCGCACGATCGTGACGGGGAATCCTTGATCGCGATAGGCGGTCGTGAGGGCGGCCTCGCAGGCGATCTTGTTTCGCGCATACCCGGAGAACGGGTTGCGGAGCGGGGTTGATTCCGTGATCGGGAAGCGCAGCGGCGGCTTCTGATACGCCGATGCGGAGCTGATGAAGATGTACTGCCCCGTCCGGCCGGCGAAGCGGTCGATGTCGGCCTGCACGTGGGCGGGCGTGAAGGCCGTGAACTGCGCCACGACGTCGAACTCCCGATCTCCGAGCGCAGCCTGCACCGATTCCGTGTCGCGGATGTCGCCCTGCAGCAGCTCGACTTCTTCCGGCAGCGGCCTCTCCTCGGACCGCCCACGGTTGAGCACGGCGACCCGATGCCCGAGTTCCACCGCACGCTCCACGGATGCCGCGCTGATGACGCCGCTGCCGCCGACGAAGAGGATGTCCTGTGCGCTCATGTCCCGATCCTGTCATGCCGGCCTCGACAGGTCGCCGCCGTGTCGACGAGGTGCGGACTTCGTGAGCGAACGGGGCGGAGGCGCATGCGTTCCGTCAGGCTCCTTCATCGGCACGATCACGGAAGCGTAGGACGGAGACATGACCCTCACCGAGATCCTTCCCACGCTGCGACGGAGCATCCCCACTCCCCTCGACCGCTGGAGGTGGCCGACCCATTCGGAGCCCACGACCACCGATGTCGTGGTGGGCGGCATCTCGCTGATGCGTCTGTTCGAGATCAGCGGCTCACCCGCCGTGCTCACCGGAGACCTGCCGATACCCGGCACGGGCACCGACGTGACCGTGCTGCTGTTCCGTATCACCCTGCGTGTCGACACCCAGGAGGACAAGCGCATCGCCCTGACGGACTGCTCCTTCGACGGCGTCGATGCGGCGTGGGAGGAATGCCGCCTCATCGGCAGGGCTTCTTCGGCGAAGACGACGAGTATCGAGCTGATCCCCGGAGAGGAGGGCGGCGTGGCATGGCCGCATCCGGTCGCCGTCCTTCCGTCCGACGTTCGAGAGGGCGATCTCCTGGTCGTCCCCTGCATCGGCGCCGTCACGCTGCGAAACGTGCGGCCGCGCGCTGTGGGCGCGGCGGCGCTCCGGGTGGGGGCGTCGCGATGACCGTGCTGCACACCGTCCTGCATTCGACGGCCTTCGTGTGGAACGACCCACAACGCGACGTGCGGAAGCTGTGGCCGACCGATACGGAGGTCGGTGCACACGACATCGTGGTCGCCGGACGTTCGCTGACCGATCTCGCACGAGAGCGGCGCACCCCCTGCGTGCTGATCGCACCGACGGGCCCGTCCGCCGTCCACCCCGAGGCCGATGCGCACGTGACGCTGGTGGTGGCGCGGATCATCGCTCGCGAAGAGCCCCACGGTTGGCACCGCGAGGTCGTGGTGACGGTCGACTGCGCCCTGCATGCGCTCGCGCCTCTGGTCACCCACATCGACCTTCTGCACTCTCCACGTGCCCGAGATCTCGCGCCGACGACTCTGCAGACGGCGAGTGACGACACCCGGCTGAAGGCACGACTTCCGCAGGCCTGTGCGCCCGGCGACCTCGTCGTCTTCACCTGCACGGGCACTCTCTCGCTCAGCCAGGTCGTCCCCCGCGAGAACCCTGGCGCAGAGAGAGACGACGCCGAGGAGACCGAGGCGACGGGCAGGGCGTGCCGCAAGTATCAGAGCGACGCGGGCGTCGACTGATCGGCCGCCGGCGGGCTCGTCCTCTGCCCGGTGAGCGTCACCGCGCGGAGGCGGCGGCGATGGCCGCGGCCTGCGCATATGCCGCCGCCCAGATGCGGTCGAAGCGGTCGCGGTCGATCACGCCCTGGCGGCACGCGAGTGCGGCATCGCCCAGCGCCTCGGCAAGGCTGTCGAGGCGAAGCTGCTGGGCGCGCTCTCCCTCGGTGTCTTCGCCGAGGCCCGCTCTGCATGCGGAGACGGTGACCGTGCGGTGGCGGATGTCGCGCGACCGCCGAGAGAGCACGATGCCGATCGGAAGCAGGGCGGCCAGCAGGAGCGCGGCCGCGAGCAACGGAGAGACCCCCACAGCACACAGCACCACCCACGCCACGACCCCGCCGCCGAGCGACAGCGGCGTGTACCAGCGGTGGGCCTCCGCGAGGCGGAGTTCTTCGTCTGTGGAATCCGGCGGATAGACCGCGAGCACGCACGCGACGGTGCCGTAATGGCTCACAGACCTCGACAGGTATCCCCACCGCGGAGGGCGCGCTGCCCTCGATGCCGTTGAGCCTGAGGGGAAGGGAGGACGGGAGATGACGGACATGCCTCCCACGTTGCTCCGGCCGCGCGCGGGAAGCACCCGTGCAGACGGAACCCATACGGCCGCCGTCGCCATCCATGCGGGATGACGACGGGTGCGGGACCATGCCGGTCGGGATCAGGATCGACTCGGGCTGTGCGGAGCCACCAGGACGGGCGGCTCCGCACAGGCACTGCCTACAGGGCGTGTTCGGTGCGAATCAGCACCTGGGGGTCGCGCTGCTCGACGATGCGTCGGAGGCGTTCGAGCGCTTCACCGTCGTAGACGTTGTCGAGGCTGTCGCCGCCCTGGAGGAAGGTAGGGACCTTGCGTCCGGTCACCGGCAGCTGAGCGACGAGTCGCGCGTGCGACTCCTGGATGGCCGCAGCCGCGTCCTCATCGCGCGGGGAGGAGAACAGGCTGATCAGGTAGGGCTCCGTCAGCGCCCCCAAGGGGGTGTTCGACGGCGCGGCGAAAGCTCCGCCGAGCGGTCGCACCTGCACGATCATCGCCGGTGCGGGCGAGGCCGACGCAAGGGCCTCTCGCACGTCGCTGTCGAGGGTGCGCAGCAGTTCGACCTGTGTGATTCCCGGAGACGGGTCGGTGGGCTCATCGGCGATGGTCCCGATGTCAGCCAGGGGCATGTCGCGGACCCCATCGCGCAGCGGTGCAGGCAGGGCATCGAGCCGCAACAGCTCTCGGAGCTCCGTGTTCGAGCCGAGGTACGCCACGTCCAGAGCCACGAACGGCGGCGCGCCTGGGAAGCTCAGGATCTCGAGCCAGATCGTCAACTCGTCCGGGGCGTCACTCGTCAGCGAAGCGAAGGCGTCGACCACGGCGGCCGTGTGCTCTCCCGACCACATGATCCGCCCGCCGGCGAACTGCGCCGCCTCATGCAGCTGGAGCTCGACGAGTGTGACGACGGCTGCGTGCCCACCACCACCGCGCAGCGCCCAGAACAGGTCCGCATCGGACTCTTCGGTCACACGTCGGTGTTCGCCCTGCGGCGTGACGACCTCGAGCGCACGGATGGAATCGGCAACCCATCCGTACTTGCGTCCGAACCAGCTCAGTCCGCCCCCGAGCGCGAGCGCGACGACGTTGACGATCGGGCTGCTCCCCGCGAGCGCAGTGAAGCCCGCCGCCGCTGCGGCCTCCTGCAGGGCACCGGCCGAGATCCCCGCCCCCACCCGCGCGATACCGTCGAACGCGTTCACCGACAGTGTCGTCAGGTGCGACGTCCGCAGGACGATGGCCCCCGTCGCCGCACCGGTGGCACCATGTCCACCGGGCTGCACGATGATCGGGAGACCGTTGCGCGCCGCGAAGGCGACGAGAGCGGCGACGTCTTCCGCATCGGCCGCGTCGACGACGGCGATCGGTCGCTGATCGACGGCGATGTTCCACGGCGTCGAGCGCTCGTCGAAGCCGGCGTCGCCCGGAAGCACCACCTCTCCTCGCACGACGGTCCGCAGCTCGATGAGATTCTCGGTCTCTTGCGTCACAGGTAGTTCCTTCCCCAGTTGTCGGTGGGCCACGCTTGCGCAGCGAGCCGCTACCTATATGACGCAGGTAGTGTTCGAAAGGTGACCGCACCTCGCAGCAGCTCTGTGTCGAACGCAGAGGTCTTCGGCGCACAGCGAGCCCGGTTGCGTGTCCTGGCATACCGAATCCTCGGCGACATGTGGGACGCGGAAGATGCGGTGCAGAACGCCTGGCTCCGGTTCGCCGAGACCGACCTGAGCACGATCAACGACGTCGACGCCTGGCTGACCACCGTGGTGTCGCGTGCGGCGATCGACGTGACGCGGCGCCGACGCACGCACCAGACGCTGCCAGTCGACGACATCGCAGAACCCGCGACCCCCATCGACGATCCCCGTGCGGACCCGGAACGGCTCATCCTGAAGGACGAGCAGGTGGCGATGGCATTCACGATCGTGCTGCGAGAGCTCTCGCCGGTGGATCGTCTGAGCTACATGCTCCACGACGTCTTCGGCTATCCCTTCGCCGAGATCGCCGAGATCGCCGGCTCGACGGTCGACGTGGTCAAAAAGCGCGCGTCACGCGCTCGCCAGCGACTGCGCGATCGCGACTGGGACGCGATCAGACAGGAGCAGCGCCGCGAGGTGGTCGCCTTCCTCGCCGCCGCGCGCAGCGGCGAGATGCACGATCTGATCGCCCTTCTGGATCCCGATGTCACCCTGCGCGCCGATGCGGATGCGATCGCCCTGGCCGCATCGCGTCAGGCCGAGAACGCTCCCGCCCTCACGCCGAAGATCACCGGCTCCGACGCCGTCGGCGATGCCCTGTCCGGACGCATCGATGAAGCGATCATCGTGGAGTTCGCAGGGCTCGCGGCGATCGCGTATTGGCGCGACCGGAAAGAGATCGTCGCGCTCTACGTGTTGACCGTCGGCGCGGGGAAAGTCGTCCAGATCGATGCCCTGGCCGACCCCGCCACCATCCGGACGGCACTGCAGACCGGGATGCTCTCGAAGCCCTGACTCGTCGGCCTTCCGGCGCTCAGGATGCTGACCCTGACCACGACCCGGAGGAGCGCGTCGCGTCCTGTCGTCGCAGCCAACTCACGATCGCCTCGTTGAGTTCGGCGGGCTTTTCCTGCTGGATCCAGTGCCCGCAGTCGAGGCTGAGGACGTCGACGTTCGGCACGAAGTCCGCCAGGGTTTCGGATTTCTGCACCATGTCTCTGTCGCCGTAGATCATGAGTGCGGGGTGGAGGATGATCGGGTCCACATCGGCGAGCAGGTGCCAGTTGCGGTCGAGGTTCCTGTACCAGTTCACGCCGCCCGTGAATCCCGAGGTTTCGAAAGCCGAGACGAGAACGTCGAGTTCCTCGTCGCTCATGACGGGATCGCCGAGTGGTACCTCCGCTCGGGCGAGATCGATGAACGCCATCCCCGGCTGAGGCTGCCGCGGGGGTTCGTTCTTCCGGTACAGGTTGCGAAGGAACGGGAACGTGTTCTCATCGAAGACGGCGTCTGCGACGCCGGGCTGTCGATTGAAGTGGACGAAGTAGAAGTCACCACCGAGCACGGCTTCCATGAGTTCGATCCACGGAACCTCTCCACGTTCCTGATAGGGCAGGCTCAGATTGATCACCTTGTCCACACGGTCAGGATGCAGCAGCGTCAGCCCCCAGACGACGCTCGCGCCCCAGTCGTGACCGACGAAGACCGCCCTGTCGTATCCGAAGTGATCGAGAAGTGCGACGAGGTCGCCCGAGAGGTGTCCGATGTCGTAGGCCGTCACGTCAGCCGGCCGCGAGGAGTTGCCGTAGCCGCGCTGGTTCGGGACGATGACGTGGTACCCCGCAGCGACGAGCGCTGGCACCTGATGCCGCCAGACGGAGGCATGCCCGGGCCATCCGTGGCAGAGCACGACAGGGTTCCCGGCATTCTCTCGCCCGGCCTCGAAGACTTCGAGCTCGACGCCGTTGACCGGGATAAGGGTGGGGTCGGGGAAGTCGGACAGCTTCATGGATGCTCCTCTGAGTTCGGCACCGATCGCGGGTCTGGATCGGCGGCTACTCGGACCGTACGGAGCATTCTGGACACCTGATGTCCTGCATCCTCGGCAGGCTGAGATCATGAGAACCAATCCCACGGGCAGAGCCCTGCAGTTGTTGTCGCTTCTGCAGACCAACCGCTTCTGGCCCTGTGCGGAACTGGCGGCTCGGCTCGGGGTGACCGAACGAACGGTGCGGCGAGACCTCGACCGCCTTCGCGAGCTCGGCTACCCGGTCGATTCCACCTCGGGGAGGTACGGCGGCTACCGGCTCGCGACGGGAGCGCATGTGCCGCCGCTGATCCTCGACGACGAGGAGGCCGTCGCGGTGGCGATCGGCTTGCGCTATGCCGCGGAAGCCGCCATCAGTGGGATCGAGGAGACATCACTGCGCGCTCTGGCGAAGATCGAAGCGCTTCTGCCTCACCGGCTTCGTCGACGGGTGTCGGCGCTGCACTCGAGCGTCGCCTCCCTGAGGCGGGCGGTCGACGACGACGTCATCCATCCGGAGTCGCTGAGCGTATTCGCCGCAGCATGTCGCGACCACGAGCATGTGCGGTTCGACTATCGGCCAGCCCGGGAAGAGAGCAGCAGGCGGCACGTCGAGCCGCATCAGCTCGTCACAGCCGGGCGTCGCTGGTATCTCGTCGCGTGGGACCGAGATCGTGGCGACTGGAGAACGTTCCGACTCGACCGCATCCAGGCGCCGCGACCCGTCGGCACTCGTTTCCCGCTCCGAACGGTTCCCGGAGGAGACGCCGCCGAGTTCGTCGCGAGATCGATCGGCCGCACCGCCCGCGATCACGCTGCGACCCTCGTCATCCACATGCCGTACGCCGAGATCGAGGGCGTCCTCCGGTGGGCCGACCACACTCTGCGGGAGGATCACGCAGAGCACTGCGTCATCGGAATCCGCAGCGAAGATCTCGGAAGGCTCGCGATGACGATCGCCGAGATAGCGCTCACTGCTCCGGTATCTGTCATCGAGCCGGCCGAGCTCGCGAGCGCCGTCGAGCGGCTCGCCACCCACCTCGTCGACCGCGAGCGACTCACGTGACGGCTTCGGAAGCCGCCGCGTCGTCTCGGAGCACCTGCGAAGCGGAACTCCGGGATGGCGCCGTTGTCCGATCTCACGAAACTTGTCGGTTGGTGAGACGGAGCACCCCCGGAAAGACGGGTGAGTGGTGCGCTGCGGAAACTGCCGGTTGTCTCACGAAACTTGTCGGAAATCGCGGCCGCTTTCACATTGCCTAAAGGGTCGGGCGGGCCGTTTCGGCGCAACAGGTTCGGGCAGGGGTTTTCGGCAGGTGCGCGACCGGCGTGTCGCACAATCGGCCGGCGACCTCGGTACGTCGGCCGGAAACGATCGTTTTCGGTGATAGCCCTCCACCACAAATGGGTCACGACATCAGCAGAGAATCGAGGATGATTGAGTCGTGGAGATTGAGCTGCTGCATATCGCTGATTGCCCTAGCTGGGTTGAGGCCAGTCGTCGTGTTGCCGAGGCGCTTAGCGAAACAGGCCACGACGGATTGAGCCTGCGTTATCGACTCATCCGAACAGAGGAAGACGCCGCCGGGGTTCAATTTGCGGGCTCCCCGACGATCACGGTGGACGGAAACGATCTCTTCCCGGGGTCGGATCGTAGTAGTGAGTTGGCTTGCCGCATCTACAGCACACCTGCTGGGTTGGCCGGGATGCCAACGGTTGAACAGATCCGAGAGGCAATGAGGGCCTATGGAGACTGAGCTCGATGTCGCCTGCACGTGCTGCGGCCGGCATCTACCACGAAGGAAGCTGCACGCCCTCGGAAACGACGGTGCGTTCATCTGTCGACGATGCGGTTTGTGGGTCGCGCTTCGCTTACGACGTGACCGCCCGCCTACGTAGTCCCCACACTCAGAAGCCGCACGCACGGGCGAGCTACACCACGGCGATTGTCCGAACTTCGCGCTCCCATGCCTGGGTTGCGACCTGCACGGCATCCCAGGGGGAGCCGAGCGGGGGCGTGTAGGAGAGGTCGAGGTCGCTCATTGCGGCGATCGTCATGCTGTGGTGCAGCGCTGCCGCGTAGGTGTCGATGCGCTTGGAAATTTCCGCACCGCGGGTGCCGACGAGCTGCGCGCCGAGCAATAGCGCCGATGTAGAGGGCGAGTTGATGGGTTGTCCCCGCTTCTCAAAGCGGTTTCACTTTGTGGCCTCATCGCCGGCGCGGATCATGAGGAGCGCTCCGGTGACCGCTGCGGCGAAGATCACGATGTCGGCGATGTTCCCGATGAACCAATTTCCGTAGGCGAGAAAGTCCACGACGTGTCCGCGGGCGAATCCCGGATCGCGGAAAAGGCGGTCGCCTGCGTGTGAGGCGGCAGCTCCTCCGAGCGCGCCGATGACGATTGCCCATCCCAGGCGTTGTACTCGGAACGCGAACACGATTGCTGTGACGGTGGCGGCGACGGCTAGCAGCGCGAACACCCAGGTGAAGCCTTCCCCGAAGGAGAATGCCGCTCCGGGGTTGTAGGCGAGCTGCAAACCCAACAGGTCACCGATTAGGGGGACGCGCTCACGCTCAGTGAGGGCCGCTTCAGCCCACACCTTCGTTCCCTGATCAATCAACACGACAATCACGGCGATCAGGAGCGCTCCACCAGTGAGCTGCCACCGCCGCGCCGACGACCGCTCGCGCACAGCGGGCGGGTGAGCTTCTGTTTCGGAAGGGATCATGCGAGGACCTCGATCAGACGGACGATGACCCCGGATTCGATCAGGATGAACAGGCCCAGACCGATGAAAACTGCCGGTACAAGCCAGTGCTCGACGCGCTCCAACCCCTCGGTGACTGCCTTGTTAGTGCCGATGAGCCGGCCCGCCGCGCACCAGACGGCAACGAGGATGAGGAACACGACGATCATGATCGCGACGTCGCCGGGCGTGCTGGTGCGGAAGATCGGCGTGTAGAGGGAGATGTTGTCCGCCCCGTTGGCGATCGTGATACCAGCGACGCCCCACAGTCCGACCGCGGTGATCTTGGAGTCGTCGTCATCGTCATCGCCGTTGCGGCGCAGGCCGCGAATGAGCGTCCAGATGCCGATGCCGAGCGGGATCAGGCCAAGGAAGCCGACCCATTCGTCCGGGACGATGGTGAGGCCGAGCGCGGCGATCACGCTGATGACGACGAGGGTGATGAACCCGAGGTACTGGCCTGCGACGATCTGCCACGGCCGGGGTTTCCCTCGGCTGGAGGCGAGGAAAAGCACGGTGAGCACGACGATGTCGTCGATGTTGGTTGCCGCGAACAGGCCGATCGCTGATCCAATGGTGGCGAGCATCAGCGTCCCAGTCGTGGCGTGCGGGTGCGGGCGGCCCGCAGGCCGTTGAGGATCACGATGACCTCGGCGACCTCGTGGACCAGGACGACAGCCGCGAGCCCCAGGACGCCGAAGAGCGCGAGCGGGAGCAGGGCGGTGATGATCAGCAGCGACAGGATGATGTTCTGGTTGATGATCCGTCGACCGCGCCGGGCGTGATCGAACGCCCGCGGGATGAGGCGTAGATCATGGCCGGTGAAGGCCACGTCCGCGGATTCGATCGCTGCGTCGGAGCCGGTCGCGCCCATCGCGATGCCGACGTCTGCGCCCGCGAGGGCGGGGGCATCGTTGATGCCATCGCCGATCATCGCGACCGGTCCCGCCTTCGACAGTTCCCCGATCGCGGTCGCCTTGTCCTCCGGGCGCAGCTCCGCGCGCACATCGCTGATCCCGGCCTGCGCAGCCAGGGCACGAGCGGTCCGGGCGTTGTCGCCGGTGAGCATCGTCACCCCGACGCCCTGGCCGGTGAGTGTCCGGACTACCTGGGGGACTTCAGGGCGCAGCTCGTCGCGGACGCCGATCGCGGCGACCGGTGACCCGTCTCGGTGCACGATGACGACGGTCATGCCCTGCTCTTCCAGCGTTGCGACCCGCTCAACGAGGTCGCCGGCGTCCAGCCAGCGGGGACTGCCGACGGTGATTCTCGATCCGTCGACGGTGCCGTCAATACCGTGGCCGGCCTGCTCGGTCACATCTGCAGCTGCCGGTGTCCCCGGAGCTGCGGCGGTGATCGCTGAGGCAAGAGGATGTGTGCTGTGCTGCTCCAGCGCAGCCGCCCACGCCAACGCCTGGACCTCGGTTACACCGTTCGCGGTGAGTACGGCGGTGACCACGGGTTCGTTGCGGGTAAGGGTTCCGGTCTTGTCGACGGCGACGTGCCGGACCGTACCGAAGCGCTCGAAAACGGCGCCGGACTTGATGATCACACCGAACTTGCTCGCGGCGCCGATCGCAGCGACGACCGTCAGCGGGACCGAGATCGCCAGCGCACACGGAGACGCCGCGACCAGCACGACGAGCGCGCGGGTGATCCACACCTCCGGGTCACCCAGCAGCGAACCGATGATCGCGACGAGCGCCGCGAGGATCAGAACGCCGGGCACCAGTGGGCGGGCGATCCTGTCCGCCAGACGGGCACGCTCGCCCTTGTCGGTCTGCGCTTTCTCGACCAGCTCCACGATCGTCGTGAGCGAGTTATCGGTGCCCGCAGCCGTCGCCTCAACCTCCAGCGCGCCGGCACTGTTGATCGCACCGGCCGACACAACATCGCCAGGCTCGACCTCGACCGGGATCGACTCCCCGGTGATCGCCGATGTGTCCAGGCTGGAGCGCCCGGATCGGACGATCCCATCGGTCGCGATCCGCTCACCCGGGCGGACCACCATGACCTGGCCAACCGTCAACTCTCTCGCCGGTACCTGCGCGGAGACACCGCCCTGCAGCACCGTCGCTGTCTCCGGCACGAGCTTCAGCAGTGCCCTTAGCCCGCCGCGGGCGCGGTCCATCGCCTTGTCCTCGAGCGCCTCAGCGATCGAGTACAAGAACGCCAGAGCTGCAGCCTCCTCCACGTACCCGAGGATGACTGCGCCGATCGCGCTGATCGTCATCAGCAACCCGATGCCGAGCTTGCCCTTGAATAGTTTCCGGATCGCGCCCGGCGTGAACGTCGACGCGCCCAGCAGTAGTCCGACCCAGAACAGCACCAACGCCGGGATCTCTAAGCCGGACCACTCGAGGATCAGACCCCCCAGGAACGCGACACCCGAGAAGATCGGCACCATGATCCCGCGGTCTTTCCACCAGGGCCGCTCAGCCTCTTCGTGTTCCTCTCCCGCCGTGGCGGCAGGCTCATGCTCGCAACCACACGCCTCGCTCACGCGCCAGCCCCCGCTCCGCAGCAGCCCGCCACCGTGCACGCCGAGTCCACGCACGGGGCGTGCACGTCGACAGCCAGCGTCACGTCCACCAGTGCGACGAGGGCAGCAGCTAGGTGCGGGTCGGCGATTTCGTATCGGGTCTGACGGCCCTCCGGCTCGGCAACGACGATGCCGCAATCGCGCAGGCAGGTGAGGTGGTTCGACACGTTCGAGCGCGTCAGCTCCAGTTCGCGCGAGAGCACAGCGGGATAGCTCGGTCCGTCGAGCAACGTCATTAAGATCCGGGAACGGGTCGGATCAGCCATGGCCCGGCCGAGTCGGTTCATCACATCAAGACGGGAAGCAATGGTCAGCATGCACTGAACTATACAGTGACCGCTGACTGGTTATCAATTCGATCGAATGTTATGGCGTTCTGTTCGTCGCCGCGTCAACCAGTCGTGAGGTGCGCGATCCTGCTGTGGTGGACGACGCCGCATGCCGCCGGGCGCTCGATAGCGATCGTCCCGCGAAACTGCAGCCGGAGGCTGTCGTTCGGGAATAGGCCGGTGCCTGTTGAGTTACATACCCCCAGGGGGTATGTTGTGGGTATGAACGGTTACACCGACAACAAGGCGGATCTGCGCAAGCGATTGAGTCGGGTTGAGGGTCAGGTGCGAGGTATCTCGCGGATGGTCGATGAGGACAAGTACTGCATCGACATCCTGACGCAGGTCGCTGCGGCCACGAAGGCGCTCGAAACGGTGGCCTTGTCGCTCCTGGGTGACCATCTGAGCCATTGCGTCGCTCAGGCAAGCGCTGAGGGTGGCGAGGTTGCGGCGGAGAAGGTCCGCGAAGCTAACGACGCCATCGCTCGCCTGGTCCGTTCATAACCACACGTCTAACGATCTGGAGAAATTCACTATGACTGACCGCATCGAACTCGGACTGAAGGACGCAAACGCTGGTTGCGCATGCTGCGCAGCCCCATCGAACATCGAGGCATCCGCTCCTGTGGCGGCCCCGGTCTCGGAAGAGGTACTGGTCACGGGAATGACGTGCTCGCACTGTGTGTCGAGCGTCAGTGAGGAACTGAGCGCGCTTGACGGTGTCGCGTTCGTCGCTGTCGACCTGAACGCCGGCGGCTCGTCCCGCGTGACGATCCACAGCGCAGCCCCTGTCGATCCCGCTGCCGTGAGGGCTGCGGTCGAAGAGGCCGGTTACAGCCTCGCGACCAGCCAGGCCTGATTCACTTATCCGTCCGCACCCGGCTCGACCCCGGGCGCATCGAACAAGGAGTTCTGATGAGCCAGCACGACGAGCACACCCATCACATCGCACACGAGAATCCCGGCACCGCGCCGACGGCGCAGCATGACCACGCGGCGATGAGCCACGACCACGGCGCTCCTCAAGGTCACGCGGGCCACGGCGGTCACGCGGGCCACGGCGATCACGTGGGCCAGTTCCGGCGGTTGTTCTGGATCATGCTGGTCCTTGCGGTCCCGGTTGTCGGGTTCTCGGGGATGTTCTCGATGCTGCTCGGGTACCCGTTGCCGGAAGCCGCCTGGGTTGGGTGGGTGTCCCCGGTTCTCGGGACGGTCATGTACATCTGGGGTGGGGCCCCGTTCCTCACCGGCGCGGTGAGTGAACTTCGTGCCCGCAAGCCCGGAATGATGCTCCTGATCGCCCTCGCGATCACGGTCGCGTTCCTCGCATCCTGGGGCGCGAGCCTCGGCCTCCTCCATCATGAGCTGGACTTCTGGTGGGAGCTGGCGCTGCTGATCGTGATCATGCTGCTCGGCCACTGGATCGAGATGCGCTCCCTCGCACAGACCACCTCAGCACTGGATTCCCTCGCTGCACTGCTGCCCGACGAGGCGGAAAAGATCGAAGGCGACACGACCGTGACGGTCGCCCCGTCCGATCTGCTGGTGGGTGACGTGGTGGTGGTGCGCCCAGGCGGGCGGGTGCCCGCTGACGGGCGGATCGTGCAGGGCTCGGCCAGCATGGACGAGTCGATGATCACCGGCGAGTCCCGGCCCGTGCGCCGCAGCGACGGCGACCAGGTCATCGCCGGCACCGTCGCCACCGATTCCGGGGTGCGGGTCGAGATCACCGCGATCGGCGACGACACCGCTCTCGCGGGGATCCAAAAGCTGGTGACCGAAGCGCAGAATTCATCCTCGCGCGCGCAGCGGCTCGCAGACAAGGCCGCCGGGTGGCTGTTCTGGTTCGCGCTCGGCGCCGCCGCGATCACCGCCATCGTCTGGACGATCGTCGGCATGCCCGACGCCGCCGTGATCCGCACGATCACCGTGCTGGTGATCGCCTGCCCGCACGCGCTCGGTCTGGCGATCCCGCTCGTCGTGTCGATCGCCACCGAGCGTGCCGCTCGCGGAGGCGTGCTGATCAAGGACCGTCTCGCGCTGGAGAGCATGCGCACCGTCGACACCGTCCTGTTCGACAAGACCGGCACGCTCACCAAGGGCACCCCCGCCGTGACCGCGATCGACCCCGTCTCCGGGACCGACCCTGACCAGCTGCTGGCCTGGGCCGCGGCCGCGGAAGCAGACTCCGAACACCCCCTCGCCCGCGCGATCGTCAACGCGGCGAAAGAGAAGACCCTCACGGTCCCCTCGTCAGCCGATTTCGAATCGTCCCCGGCGGTCGGGGTCCGTGCACGTGTCGATGGGCGCGTGGTGCAGGTCGGTGGCCCGTACATGCTCGAGCAGGAACACGCCTCCGAGCTACCGGTCGCCGACGAGTGGCGCCGTGAGGGTGCGATCATCCTCCACGTGCTCGTCGACGGACAGGTCGCGGGTGCCCTGCGCTTGGCGGATGAGATCCGCTCGGAGTCGCGTCACGCCGTCGAGGCCCTCCACGAGCGTGGCGTGCAGGTGGTCATGATCACCGGTGACGCCGACGCGGTCGCAGCCTCCGTCGCGGGCGAGCTCGGCATCGACCGGTACTTCGCCGGGGTCCGACCCGAAGACAAGGCCTCGAAGGTGAAAGAGCTGCAAGGCGAAGGGCGCAAGGTCGCGATGGTCGGAGACGGTGTCAACGACGCCCCCGCGCTCGCGCAGGCCGACGTCGGCATCGCCATCGGCGCCGGGACGGATGTTGCGATCGCGTCCGCGGGCGTCATCCTCGCCAGCGACGACCCCCGGTCGGTGCTCTCGGTGATCGAACTGTCGCGGGCCAGCTACCGGAAGATGAAGCAGAACCTCTGGTGGGCCGCCGGCTACAACCTGCTCTCCGTCCCCCTCGCCGCCGGAGTGCTCGCCCCGATCGGGTTCGTGCTCCCGATGTCCGTGGGCGCGCTGCTGATGTCCCTGTCAACCATCGTCGTCGCGCTCAACGCGCAGCTGCTGCGCCGACTGGATCTGCGCCCGGACGCCGTGGCCGGTAAGTAGCGAGAAACAGTTAGGTCGACGGACGTAGGCTGGGGCGAACGGGAGGTGAGTATGTCGCTGATCAAGGTCTCACAACAGGTGCGCGGACCGCGCACGCTCACCCACACCGTCCTGGCCGTCCTCGCGATCGCCGTGGGCATTATCGCCGGCCTACTGGCGATGCACTCCTTCAACTCGCATGCGACGGCCGCCGGTCACCATGACACCGTCACCGTCAGCACTCAGGCCGAAGTATCCGCCCATCACCCCGACGCCTCCGCGACCGCCCTCGTGCCAGCCGCGCCGACACAGGAGGCGGGATGCGCGACGTGTGGGGCCGGAGATTCGATGACGTGGATGGCGTGCGTCCTCGCGCTCCTGGTGGCCACCATCCTTCTCAGGCGGATCGGGCTCGGCTGGCGGCACACCCTCTTGGTTGCGACCCGCGCGCCCGCGACAACACGCGGGCCCGCCCGCGCTCACGCCCTTCCCCCGCCTCCATCTCTCACGGTTCTCTGCATCAGTCGCACGTGATCACGCGCTAGCCCGCTCTGGCGGGCAACGCACCCTCGGGCACCGGCAGCCGCCGGGCCCCATCACTGACCCTTGGAGAACCCTCATGAAGATTCGACCCGCGGCGATCGCCGCACTCACCCTCACCGCACTGCTCGCCCTCGCCGGCTGCGCGGGAACCACCGGATCCGACAACGGCATGGAAGGCATGGACCACGGCGGCAGCTCGTCCGCGCCCGCAGAGACAGCAGATGCGAATGACGCCGACATCATGTTCGCCAGCATGATGAAGGAACACCACGCACAGGCCATCGAGATGTCCGACGTCCTCCTCAGCAAGGACGGCGTTGACGAGCGCGTCGTCTCTCTCGCCGAAGAAATCAAAGCCGCTCAGGAGCCCGAGATCCAGCAGATGGACCAGTGGCTCGAAGACTGGGGCGCGGAGATGGACAGCATGGAGGGCATGGATCACGGCAGCGGCATGATGTCCGAAGAGGACATGCAGGCCCTCGAAGATGCCGCCGGTCCCGATGCGGGGCGTCTGTTCCTCGAGCAGATGATCCAGCACCACGAGGGTGCCGTCGACATGGCGCAAGACGAAGTCGACAACGGTCAGAACAGCGACGCCGTCGCACTGGCCGAGACCATCATCGACACGCAAACGGAAGAGATCGCCACCATGAAGGAGATCCTCGCAACTCCGTGATCCACGGGTGGGGTGCGGGACTCCCGCACCCCACCCATAGATCTGTTTGCGGACACCATCATGCGAACCCTCAAGAACTTCACCCTGCCTACTTCCCGCCTGCGACGTCGCGGAGCACTCACGATCGCTACGACAATCGCGGCCAGCATCGTGCTCGCCGGGTGCACAGCACCTGCCGAGCCGACCACCGGACACGACCACGCCACCACCATCGAACACGTCCACGCGATCGTGCCTGACCCCTCAGGAGACGGCTACCTACTGGGCGCCCACGACGGGATCTACACGGCCACGCTTGACGGCGAAATTGGCGACCGCGTCCAGAACACCGACTTTGACGCGATGGGCCTCACCGCCATCGGGGATACCCTCATCGCGTCTGGACACCCCGGGCGAACGACTGCCCCCGAACTCGGTTCCCCCAACCTCGGAATCATCCGAAGCGACGACAGCGCCCGATCCTGGTCACCGGTCTCGCTCACCGGAGAGAAGGACTTCCACGCTCTCGCCGCCGGCCCGGACGAGAGCCTGTACGGGCTTGCGTCAGACTCCATCGAACTGCTCCGCAGCGACGACACCGGACAGACATGGTCGCCCGCCGGGGAAGTCGTCGCGGTCAACCTCGCCATCGACGCCGCAGGGCAACTGTTCGCCGCCACACCCGACGGGCTGCAAGTCAGCGCGGATGAGGGCGCCACGTTCACCACCGTGAACGATGCACCGCTGCTCTACCTCCTCGCCGCTTCACCCGATAGCAAGCGCCTCGTCGGTGTCGGCAACGGCGGACAGATCTGGGTCAGACCCGCATCAGGCGCGGAGTGGGTTCCCGCCGGCACAACCCACGGCTCCGCACAAGCGATCACCATCACGAACGGCGGCGACATCTTGGTCTTCGATCAGAGCGGACTCACTGCGCTGCCCCGCTAGGCCGCCCCGAACGGTCACAATCTTTCCCGGGTTCGGATCGCAGCAACGACTTGGGCTGAGGTAGCCGATCCCAGGGGTTACTTACACCAAAGTGCTCGTCCGAGTTTGGCGCTCCCATGCCTGCGTTGCGAGCTGCACGGCGTCCCATGGGGAGCCGAGCGGGGGCGTGCAGGAGAGGTCGAGGTCACTCATCGTTGCGACGGTCATGCCGTGGTGCAGAGCCGTGGCGTAGGTGTCGACGCGCTTGGAGATCTCCGCACCGCGGGTGCCGACGAGCTGCGCGCCGAGCAGCAGACCCCTTTTGTTCCCCTGTGCGCGTGCGGTCGGGTGGCGTTGTCCCTGTACTTGCTGCATGGCGGCCTCATCGCGCTCTGGAGTAACGCGTATGGCCGCTCTGCAGAGAACTTCTACTTGGGCTGGCTGGTGATCGTTCCGGGCATGATCGTGGTGGGTTGGCTGTGGTGGCGCTTCGCCGGAACTGGCCCAGTTGAATGGGCGATGGGCTGGCTCAGCGGACGTCCCAAGACTTCCTCGTTTCGCCGGTAGAACCAGCGCGTGGCTCACGAGTTCGCAAGGAATCTTGATTGGTGGGGCTGGTAGCATCCTGAGGTCATGGTCGTCTACGGTCGCACTCGCAACTGCGCCAGCCGCGCCGACGATTTCCTGATAACGAAGATCATTACAGCCCTCGGGCTGGCGCTTCTTCTCGTTGTCGGAGCATGGCCGGGCGGCCACCGTGACGCGACGGACGCGACTCCGTATCTGAGCACGACATCCTCGTCGTCACTAGGAACGCCTTCCGCCGGCCATGTCTCGGCGGGTTCGGGTGAAAGCGTTGCCGGCGCGACCGCCGAACAATTCGTGACCGGGGACACAGCAAACGACATCATGATCGGTGTTGCCGGGTGCCTCTTGGGTATCATCTGCTGCTTCTTGGTGCTCATCGTCACGCGGACCTTCCTCCGTCACGTCCCCTCTTCTCGCATTCGCGAACGTTTGCCGCGCGCACCATCACTGGCGGCCATGACGGGGCGCCTGTTCGCATTGCCTCCTTCTCTCACACAGCTTTCTCTGTCGCGGACCTGACCCTGGCGGCGCCATCTTTTCGATGGCGCTCCACTGGTCGTCCTCGTTCGTTGTGTGTGTTTGGAGTGTCTATGAAATCTTCCGTGAAAGCGGTACTTGTCACCGTGGCTTTTGCCGTGGTGTTGCTGGTCGTCGCGCTGGTCTTCGTCCTCATCAATCAGAATCAAGCTGCCGCACCCGAGACGGGGCCCGCTGATGGTCCACAGGTCGTCCGTGAGAACTCGCATGTCCTCGATGACGGAGGGGAAGGGGCGGTGACGGTTGTCGAGTTCCTCGATTTCGAGTGCGAGGCCTGCGGTGCTTTCTATCCCCTCGTCGAGGATCTCCGCGGCAAGTTCGATGGCGAGATCACTTACGTGATCCGCTACTTCCCGCTGCCGGGTCACCTCAACTCGAAGAACGCCGCGATCGCTGCCGAAGCCGCAGCGCAGCAGGGCCGCCTCGAAGACATGTATCACCGCCTGTTCGAGACGCAGCCTCAATGGGGTGAGGCTCAAGAGTCGCGGGCGGACCTGTTCCGGGGGTTTGCGGAGGAACTCGGATTGGACATGGCCGCGTTCGATGAGGCTGTCGCTGATCCTGCGACAGCAGAACGGGTTCAATTTGATCTAGACGAGGGTGAGCAGCTCGGTGTCAGCAGTACCCCCTCGTTCTTCATCGATGGGGAGCCTGTCGTACTGGAGACGTGGACCGATCTGGAGGACAGCATTGAAGCCGCGGTGAACGGTGCTGAATGATGGCGCATTCGCTATCGCACCGTCGCGTCATCATCGTTGGCGCCGGGCACTCCGGATTGGCGACAGCCGCCGCGCTCAGGTCCTCCGGGTTTGAGCCACAGAAAGACTTCGTGATCATCGATTCTGCAACCCCCGGTCAACGAAGCTGGGTCACACGGCGGCAGTCGATGAAACTACGCAGTGCGGCACGCCACAGTGTCGTCCGCGGGTTCCCTTTCCCGGGCGATGAAGACCGTCATCCGAGTGCGGATGAGATGTCCGACTACCTGTCTTCGGTGGAGAAAGCCATCGGTGTGAAAACCGTGTGGAGCACACGAGCTCTTGGAGTCAACCGGTTGGGCGACGGATCCACGCTGCATCTGTCGACCTCCGCCGGGGAAGTGCAAACCCGAAATGTGGTCTGCGCAACGGGAGCTGCCGCCGTGCCGCGCATACCGGGGTGGCGCCAGGAACTAGCAGTACCCGGTTTTGTGCTGCATTCCAGCCAGTACCTCTACCCCGCGCAGGTACCCCCCGGCCCCGTGTTGGTTGTTGGCGGCGGATACAGCGGAGTGGAGATTGCTGAGGAACTCGCGTCCTCCCACGACGTCACCCTCTCCACTCGAGCGGAACCCTCACGAGTATCAGAGCGGCCCATCTGGTCAAGGCTGCGGCGTAAGGGTCCGATGTCCGAGGCACGCCCCCGCGTAGCTTCGACAGACGTCACTCATGCCGCCGCCGTAACGGAGATTCGCGGAGACACCGTGATGTTCGCCGATGGGGCGTCCATGAAGCCGTATTCCGTGGTCCTTGCGACCGGATACAGGCCGGCAGACACATGGCTGCCCGATTCGGAGCCGCCCGGGCAGCCATTGCACGTCAGTGCACGCATCCCCGGACTGTTCACTGTTGGCATGCCGCGATACTCCCGCGCGGACGCTGACACCCTCGCTGGGGCGAGTCGCGATGCGGCGACCGTCGCCCGGCTCATCGTTGGACGGCCGTAAAGGAGCACCATGACAGAAACAGGGCACAGTCACGGTATTGGTGACGCCACTCCCCGCAATCGCCTGGTCATCGCGTTCGCGATCACCTCCTCGGTCTTCATCGTCGAAGTGATCGGCGCGATCATCACAGGTAGCCTCGCACTGCTCGTTGATGCTGCACACATGCTCACCGATGTCATCGGGTTGGCGATGGCCGTCACCGCTGCGCATCTGATGAACCGTCCCCCGACTCCCAAATACACCTTCGGTCTTCAACGCACGGAGGTGCTCGGTGCGCTCGCTCAAGCAGCTCTGCTGCTCGGAGTGGGCATCTTCGCGCTCGTGGAAGGCGTACGGCGGCTGTTCGAGCCCCCTGAGATCGCTTCGGGGAGTCTGCTGTTCTTCGGCATCGTCGGTCTCGTCGCCAACATCGCCTCCATGCTCGTGTTGTTCAGCGGCCGCGGACGCAATCTCAACATGCGCGCCGCGTTCCTCGAGGTCGTCAACGATGCCCTCGGTTCCGTTGGCGTCATCGCCAGCGCCATCCTCATCGCCGTTTTCGGTTGGTATCAGGCAGACGCCCTCGCGGGTGTCTTGATCGCGCTGCTCATCATCCCCCGCACCCTCATCCTGTTACGAGCATCCGGTCGGGTGCTGTTGGAGTCCACACCCGCCGGCCTCGACCTCGAGGATGTCCGCCGCCACATCCTCGCCCTTCCGCACGTGGTCGCTGTGCACGACCTCCACGCGACCCAGGTCTCGACCGACCTCCCCACGCTCACCGCCCATGTTGTGGTCGATGACACCGTCACGATGGAAGCTTCCGCCGCATTGCTGACATCACTTCAGCAATGCGTCAGCGAACATTTCGCCGTGAGCATCGAACACTCCACGTTTCAGATCGAACCCGAATCCCACCCCGGAGAGCACGACACCCATGCATAAACGCCTCTCGGCACGCACCACTGCCGTCCTCACCACCCTGTTGTTGTCGGCATCCGTCGTATTTGGGACTGCATCTCCGGCCGCCGCTCATGACGACTTCGTTTCGTCGTACCCCACCGCCGATTCGACCATCAACGGCTCTCCCGACGAGATCTCTCTGATGTTCACCGGGACCCTCACCGGTGGTGACGACGCAACGGTCGTTGAGGTTGTCGATGAAAGCGGAGCAAACGTCGCCGTCGACCCGCCAACGGTGAGCGGTGACTCGATCACTCAACACCTCTCCCCCGACGCCGCAACTGGCATCTTCACCGTCCGCTGGAAAACCGTCTCTGCCGACGGACACCCGATCGCCGGGGAGTATGTGTATACCGTCACGCCCGCGATGGACACGGAACCCAGCACTCCGACCACAAGCCCCACCCCTGAAACCTCCCCAGAAAGCACGGAGGAGCCGGAAGCGGCTCGACCCGCGCAAACATACGGTGGCACGGCATCCGGCGGCGGTGCTTTCGAACTGCTGCCCTTGTTCTTCCTCTCGGGTCTGGCACTGATTCTGGGGATCGGCGTTGTGGGCGTGGTTATGGCTGGGCGCCAGCGTCACCGGCGCGACCGCGCCCAGGCCGCCAAGGATGCCGCAGCTACGGAGAAAGACGCCGATGCGTGATCGAGTCCGCCGGTTGGCCGTGGTGCTCATCGTCGCCGCCATCGTCATCCTGATCGATCAAGGCACCAAGACTCTTGCCCTGAATACGTTGCGGCAAGATGCGCGTATACCGCTGATCGGTGACTGGCTCGGTCTTCAACTGGCCTTCAACCCCGGGGCGATCTTCTCGCTCGGGGAAGGCTCCACGTGGGTCATCACCGTCATCGGGGTCGCTGTCACCGCGGTCCTGATCGGTGCCGCCACCCGAGCCCGGGACGTGTGGTCGGCGGTTGGTTTCGGTTTCATCGTGGGCGGTGCGATCGGAAACCTCATCGACCGTTTATTCTCGCCGCCCGCGTTCGGGATCGGGCACGTCACCGACTTCCTCGCCTACGGGAACCTGTTCATCGGCAACCTTGCCGACGTCGCTCTCGGCATCGGTGCCGTATTCCTCATCGTCGCGGGTCTGCGCACAAGCCGTCGCCGGCCAGACCCCGCGTCCCGCCCCGATCCCGTCGACCCTGTACCCGCCGAAGAAACGGTTCACCCATGAGTCCCAAAGAACGCGTCCCCTCCACGTACCAGCGGAACGCCCTGGCCCCCAGCCTCGTCGCCGCCGCGATCCTGTTCCTTGCCCCGGCGCTCTTCCAGGCGAACTGGGCACCCCTCGTCCTCTTCATCGCCTCAATTTTCGGGCTGATCGTCGCGTGGTTTGCGCTGCAGGCGCGTCACTGGTGGTGGATCCCGGTCTTCCTCGCGATCGCCGTGCTCTGGAATCCGGTGATGCCATTCCCCTTCTCCGGTGTCGTGTGGACCACAGCACAGCCCATCGCGGCCGTGGTGTTCCTGGTAGCGGGTGCGACGATCAAGGTGATCCGGAAGTGAGCGGCGTGAGCTTCGTGTCACGACCATGCGTGTGAGCGGCGAGATCCCCAGCAGTCCCCCGTCTCTGCAGACGTTCCTCGCACCGGCCGACATCCCGCTTCCGGTGCTACCCATCGTCGCGGGGATCCTCGCTGCGCTGTATCTCGTCGGAGCGATCCGATTGTGGACGCACGGGCGTCGTTGGCCCGTGTGGCGGACGATCAGCTTTCTGCTTGGATGCGTTCTCCTCGCGGCGGTCACCGGTCTGGGCGTTGAAACCTACGGCCAGGCGCTGGTGTCCGTTTTCATGTTCCAGCAGCTCACTCTGATGATGATGGTGCCGCCGCTACTGGTCCTCGGCTCACCCGGAACCCTTCTTCTGCGAGCAACGCCGCATCACGGAGCGGGACGGGTAGTCCTCACAGCGGCCCACAGTGCTCTTCGAAGCCCGGTCGCGAGATGGGTACTCAGCCCGTGGGCCACTGTCCCGCTCTACCTGTTCGCGTTCTACGGCATCTACCTTGCGGGTGCTGCCGATGCCATCCTCGCTCTCGCCGGGGGTCACGTCGCGCTCGAGGTCGGATTCCTCCTCGCCGGCATGCTGTTCACCATCCCCATCTTGTCCTCCGATCCTCTGCCGATCAGGTTGGGCCATGGTGCGCGCGCACTGGACGTGTTTGCTGAAGCCGCACTGCACGCGTTCTTCGGGGTGTTCCTCATGATGGCCAGCACGATCCTGGTCGGCTCATTCGTCGCCCCCACAGAGGCGCTAGGCATCGATCCCCTCGCCGATCAGCAGCTAGCCGGCGCTCTGGCATGGTCCTACGGTGAAGCCCCGACCGTGCTGATGTTGATCTACGTGATGCATCGTTGGTTCCGCAGCGACACCGCTCGTGCTGCCGCGGCCGACCGGTACGCCGACGCGCACGGGAACGCCGACCTCGACACGTACAACGCCTACCTCAAAAAACTGAGCTCTCATGACCGTGACCGCTGACCCGCTGGTGAGACACGCCCTCTCCGTCCAATCAAAGCGCGGCAACCCCAGAGAGCACAACGCGCGCCTGCCAGCCGCGGCGCCCTTCCCCGTAGCGATCGTCGCGTCCGCCATCGCAGGAGGAATGCTGGATCTCGGCTACCCCGCAAACGGGTGGTGGCCTGCCACGTTCGTAAGCGTCACCATCGGGCTGTGGACGCTCCGCGGACGTTCTCTCCCCAAGGCGTTCCTGATCTCCCTCGTCTACGGCGCGACCTTCTACTTCACCCACCTGGTATGGGTTTCACGGTATCTGGGGCCCATCCCGTGGGTCGCGCTGGCTGGCTTGGAATCCCTGCTATTCGGTGCCGGCGGCGCACTGATCGCACTCGCCTATCGTGTCGCCACCACCCGGGCGCGACACGGGTATCGCGCGATCACTCCCGTGCTCGTCGCCGGGGTGTGGGTGCTGCGGGAAACGCTGATGGGGAGTACGCCATACACCGGGTTCCCGTGGGCGCGCGTCGGTTTCAGCCTTGCCGAGAGCCCGCTCGCGGAGGCCGCATCATGGGTGGGGACCACCGGGCTGTCCTTCCTGACGGTTCTCGTCTGCGCGAGCGTCGTGGAGGCCCTCATCCTCCGTCGATGGGAGCCAGCAGCAGCAGCGGCAGTCATCGTCGTTGCCGCGATAGCCGTCCCTCTGTTCCCCACCGAGCAAGCGGGAATGATGCGCGTCGGATGGGTGCAGGGCAACGGGCCCAGCGGCTACTTCGACACCAGGACAACAGGTGACATCCTGCGCGCGCAGGAAGAAGCGACCGCTCCTCTTCTGGGGCGTGAAATGGACCTCATCGTCTGGCCGGAAGGGTCCGTCGACGCCGATCCCCTGCGCGATGTCGCCGTCGCAGGCCGCCTTGATCGACTCGTGCAGGGTGCTGGCGCTCCGGCGCTGGTGAATGCGGCGACCACTCGTGGAGCCGACACGTTCAACACCTCGATGCTGTGGACGAGCGCCGGGCCGCAGCAGCTCCACGACAAGGCCAACCCCGTCCCTTTCGGCGAATACGTCCCGGACCGTTGGTTCTACGAAGCGATCGCCCCCGACCTCATCGGATTGATACAACGGGAGTACACGCCCGGCTCCAACACGCCCCTCGTGAATGTTGGCGATGTGCCCATCGGTCTGGCGATATGTTTCGACGTCATCTACGACGACGTCATCCACCAAAGCGCGGCCTCTGGCGCGCAGATGTTCGTGTTTCAAACCAACAACGCGGACTTCAGAGGCACCGACGAGAACCTCCAACAGCTGGCCATCGCCCGCATGCGCGCGATCGAAACAGGGAGAACTGCCGTGAACGTCTCCACCACCGGGACCAGTCAAGTCATCGGCAGCGACGGGCAGGTGTTGGCTCAGGTTGCGGTGGACACGACCGCGGCGAAGATCACCGAGGTCCCCCTCCACACCGGCACGACCCTCGCTGTCGTTTTGATGCCCTGGCTCGGCTGGACGCTCAGTACCGGAACCGTACTGGCGCTGCTCGTCATGTCGATCCGACAGCGGCCAGCGGATGCTGACTCCCCAGAAGACGGATGGACGAAGTTGTGAAACTCAAGATTCTGACCTCCGTCGCGGCACTGTGCGCACTGCTTCTACTCAGCAGCTGCGCACCCACCGTCCACCTCGAGCCCGCAGCAAACGCGAATGACCCGCTGTGCGCAGAGGTCGCCGTACGCCTACCGGACTCGATTGGCGACCAGGCTCGCGTCTGGACGGACGCTCAGGCCACCGCAGCATGGGGCACCCCCAGCAGCGTGCTCCTCACCTGCGGGGTGGAGCCCCCGGCCCCCACCACGCTGCAATGTGTCAGCTTGGGGGGCGTCGACTGGATCGTCGACGAGGAGGAGACCCCGAATCTGCGGCTCACAACCTACGGCCGAGATCCAGCTGCCCAGGTGTACGTAGACACGACCACCCTGTCTGCAGACGCGGTTCTTGAATCTCTCGCCGGAGCGATCCAGCAACTCCCCAAGACCGGTGAATGCACGGCGCCTGTGACCGAAGACCCAGACGTCGCGGACGCTGAGACGGGAGACACCGCTCCATGAATCCCGTCGTTCTCCGGATCGTTGGGCCGACGATTCTCGTTGTCGCCGCACTCATCGCGGTGGTGGTCGGGCTTGCGATCGGTGGAGGAGCTGCACCGAGACTCACCAGTGACCCTGGAGCGCTCGTGCGATGGGGACTCCCAGCCGCGAAGCTGTTCGTCAATCTTTCCGGTGCGGCGATGCTCGGGCCTCTGGTGCTGGCGGTGTTCGCTCTCCCCTTGGGAGAGAAACCGTTCACCGTCGCGCTCGATATAGCCTCCGCCGCCGCCGCCATCCTCACCATCGCAAGCGGGGTGGTGGCTTTCCTCACCTTCCTGTCCTCATTCAATCCGCAAGTGAGCCTGAGCGCCGAGTTCGGCACGCAGCTCGGCCGCTTCCTCCTCGACACCGAGCTGGGACGATCATGGCTCATCACCGCGATCCTCGCCTCGGTCGTGACAGTCCTCGCATTCGCTGTACGCAGCTATGGGGCGGTGCTGATCACAACCGTGCTCGCGATCATCAGCCTGATACCCATGGCCACCCAAGGCCATTCGGGTGAGCTCGCCAACCACGATCCCGCGGTCATGTCCCTCGTCCTGCACGTCATTTCAGCGGCAATATGGCTCGGAGGTCTCATCCTGCTCGTCGTCGCGCGACCGATCAGCTCTCCGCACGAACTCGAGAACCTGCTCCGCCGGTACTCGACGGTGGCACTCATCGCGTTCATCGGCGTCGCCGTCTCGGGATATGTGCGGGCGCTCACTGCCCTCGGCCGGTGGGAGGAGTTGGCCTCACCGTACGGCATCATCCTTCTCACAAAGATCGGCGCTCTTCTGGTCATGGGCGTCCTGGGTGCCGCCTACCGCCGTCGACTCATCGCAAAGGCCAACGAGGGCCGTGGCGCCTTCTGGATGATCGTGAGCGTCGAACTCGGTTTCATGGGTATCGCGAGCGGGGCCGCCGCCGCCCTCGCCCGCACCGCCGCCCCCGCCGACACGATCACACTCCCGCAGACCACCGCCGCAGAGATCCTCACCGACGCACCCGTCCCGATCGAACTCACCCTGCAGAGATGGTTCACGGCGTGGAGCCCCGACCTCCTCTGGGTGCTCGTCGCGGGTTTCGGAATCGTCTTCTACCTCGTCGGCGTCCGACGCGCACGGCGCCGCGGGTATCCGTGGACAGCCAGGCGGACGATCAGCTGGATTGCGGGGATGGGGGCGCTTCTGTGGACGACCAGTGGGCCGATCGCAGCCTACGACGACGCGCTCATCAGTATGCGATTCCTCTCCTTCGCTCTCCTCAGTCTCGCGATCCCCTTGCTCCTTGTCTTCGCGACGCCGATCACCCTCGCAACCTTGGTCATCCATCCACGGGACGATGGAAGCCGAGGACCGCGCGAATGGCTTCTCTGGGCCGCCCACAGCCCGCTGGCCAGATTTACTCTGCGCCCCGTCGTCTCCGCGGCTCTTTTCGCCACGTCGCTGTGGTTGTTCCACTACTCCGACCTGTTCCGATGGTCGCTCTACGACCAGCTCGGAGCGGAATGGATGATCAGCCAGCTCCTCGTCACCGGGTGCCTCTTCGTGCGATCGCTTTCCCTGAACGCGTCCACGAGTCCCGAGGGGCGGTGGCGGTGGGCTTCACTCACTGCACTCACAGGCGTGGCAGCGTTCTTCGGCATCGCCACTAGCACTCGCTCCGACCTCATCGTCGCGGAGTGGTTTGGCGCCATGGGGCGGACGTGGGGACCCACCCCTCTCCAGGACCAGGCCCTCGCCGGAGGCGCCACCTTGATGATCGCCGGAACGCTCGCAATCCTCACCGGCTTCTCCGTCCTCCACACGAAACGCAACAACCGACCTACCGGTAGCACCCCCGTGCCCACCGTACGAAAGGACCCGCACCTGTGACCTCCACCCACCGCACCCGCTGGCTCGCCAGCACACTTCTAGCCCTCATCACACTGGGAATCGTGGCCGCACCGGCCCCCGCAGCTCTCGCGCACGACAACCTCCTGGACACCGTGCCCGGGGCAGACGAAACCGTCACCCAACTTGACGACGTCGCTCTCACGTTCAGCGGGGAACTCATTGACTTCAGCCAGGCCAGCTTCGCCCAAGTGCAAGGACCCGACGGCCTCTTCTACGAATCCAGCTGCTCCACCATCGACCGCAATATCCTCACCACCCCGGTCGCACTCGGGGAACCGGGCGTCTACACCGTGCTGTGGAACGCCGTCTCCAGCGACGGTCACCCCATATCCGAGAGCTTCACGTTCACGTACGCTCCCACCGGCATCGAGCCAGGGCTGGGATGGGACAAACCAGCATGCGGGAACGAACAATCACGGATCCAACCGGCAAAGGCGTCGCCCTCCGCCGCGCCAACCACCGAACCGCCAGCAGCGGACACACCTGCCCCGGTGGTATCCGCAGGCGAGGACGAGGTGGCTTCGATCGCGATCCCGCTCATCATCGCCGTTGCTGTCATAGGTGCCGCGGTGATCACCGCCACCGTTGTTGTACGGCAAGTGAAGAAGAAAAAACACAACCGGTTGAGCGCCGACGGCCACACGGACCCGAAAGCGTGAGCTTCGTGTCAGGGCAGTCGAACTCAAGTTCGATGCGTCAGATATGGGCCACAGATCAGAGATCACGGGCGAGTCGGCGCGACTTCGGCCCCCACGAACGGACGATAGACCAGACGGCGGGCAACGCGAGCATGGCCAATCTGCACGCCCATGGCAGCAGAATCCACGAAGCCGAGCTCGAGGAGAGGGCACAGTGAACGAACGACGCGTCTCCGCGGCTGCTACGGAGGCGGCTGAAGAATGCGGGTGTGCACCCACGCCCGCCGAACGCGACTCATTCTGGAAGCTGAGTGTGACTCGACGTGGCGCTTTTGGACTCGGCGCGCTCGGCGTCGCTGCATTCGCTGCATTCGGTATCGGCTCCGGCGTCTCAGCGGCGCACGCTGCGTCCTACCCGAGCTGGGACGATGTCCAACGCGCCAAGAGCAACGAAGCTGCCAAGGCCGCCGAGATCACCCGGATCGAAGGGCTGATCCAATCCTTGACGCAGAAAGTCGCCGAGACCCAGGCTGCCGCTGACACAGCCTCCGACGAGTTCTACGCAGCACAACAGGAATACTTCGCTGCGATCACGGAAGCCGAGAGCCTGCAGGCGCAGGCGGACGAACAATCAGCGATTGCCGAAACCTCGGCCCGCAGGGCCGGTCAAGTTGCGGCACAGCTGTACCGCAACGGTGGAGACGATTCAGCACTGCAACTGTTCTTCTCCGGTTCCGCGGACAACGCCGATGAGCTCCTGTCCCGGCTGGGCACCATGGACAAGCTGCTCGAGTACAACCGGTCGGTCTACGATGACGCAATCTCGGCGCGCAACACCGCCCAATCGCTGACCGATCAGGCCACGGTCGCCCGCGACGAACGGGACCGACTACAGCAGGTCGCAGAGCAGAAGATGATTGCCGCACAAGAAGCAGCCGACGCCGCGCAAGCCGCGCTCGACGAGCAAGCCGCGAACCTCGAGACGATGCAGGCGCAGCTCGCCGCGCTGAAAGACACCACCACGCAGACAGTCGCTGGCTACCAGGCGGGTGTAGCCGCACGCGCGGCCGAAGAGCGAGCCCGTCGCGAACGTGAAGCCGCCGAAGCCGCAGCCAACGGAGGCGGCAACGGTGGCGGCGGAGGCTCCGCCGGGAGCGGCGGCTGGGTTCGACCCCACGGAGGCGGCCGAAGTTCAAGCTACGGCCCGCGGACCCCCATCTGCGGGTCGCAGGGCTGCTCCTCGAGCTACCACTACGGCGCGGACATGGCCAACGGCTGCGGAGCGGCGATCTACGCCGCCAACTCCGGAACCGTGGACTACGCCGGCGCCAACGGCAACTACGGCAACTACGTCCGCATCCAACACGGCGGAGGGGTCAGCACCGGTTACGCCCACATCAAACCCGGTGGCATCGCCGTCGGTCGAGGGCAGTGGGTCAATTCCGGCCAGGTCATCGCCTACGCCGGCGACACCGGCCGATCCTTCGGTTGCCATCTGCATTTCGAGGTGTACATCAACGGTGGTTACACCAACCCCGTCCGATTCATGGAAGACCGCGGCGTCTACATCTAAGGCTCCGAAACGGGATCACGAAGTGGCGCCGTCGAAATGAGCAGTCGGGTAGAGAGGACTGCTCCAGTCGTCACTCGCGGACATCCCTGCTAGGGATCTCAGAGAGGGAGGATGACGCTGCCCATCACCGCCGTCAGCCGCGACATGATGTCGGTCCACAGCCCGGTCACCATCAGGAGGCCGAGGACGATCAGCAGGATACCGCCGCAAACATTCAGCACCCGGATGTGATGGCGGAGAAACTCGACCGTCTTCGCCGCCCAACCGAACCCGAACGCGACCAACAGGAACGGGATGCCCAGGCCGAGCGAATACGCGAGGCCGAGGAAGCCAGCCCGGACAGGGTCGCCGGCGTTGAACGAAAGCGCGATGATCGCGGCAAGCGTCGGACCCATACACGGCGCCCAGCCGATACCGAGTGCCACTCCAAGTAGCGGCGCCCCGACGACCCCGGCCCGGGAGCCGACGTGGAAGCGGACCTCCCGCTGGGCGAAACTGAACACCCCGAGGAAGACAAGCCCCATCAGGATGACGACGGCGCCGAGGATACGCGTGACCAGGTCACCCCAGCGCAGGAAGAACACGCCGGCCGTCCCGCCCAGCGCAGTAATGAGAACAAATACGACACTGAAGCCGAGGATGAACAGCAGCACGCCAACCACGAGCTGACGGCGCTCAGGCGCGACTGCGTTCGTCGCGTCCCCCTTCGTCCGCGGCGCGACCGCTCCGCCGAGGAAGCCGAGGTAGCCGGGGACCAGCGGGAGCACGCAGGGCGACAAGAACGACACGAGGCCAGCAAGCATCGCGACGGGGACTGCGAGCCAAAGCGCACCGGACCCGATGATGGAGTCGGCGTTCACGGTGTCTCCGCTAGGGCGTCCTTGACGAGCGTCGAAAGGATCGAGGTGCCGTCGATGGGTCCGATGATGCGGGCGGCGACACGGCCCTGTCTGTCGAGCACGAGAGTCGTCGGCGTCGCCTGGATCGGCACAGCCTCGGAGAAAGCGAGTTTCGCCTCGGCCGTGTTCACGTCGATCAGGCTCGGGTAGGTGATGCCGAACTCGTCAGAGAAAGCTAGGGCAGTGTCGGCCTGGTCGCGGGTGTTGATGCCGATGAAAGCTACATCCTCGCCGCCGTATTCCTGCCAAACGCTTTCGAGATCCTTCGCCTCGATGCGGCACGGCGCGCACCCCGCGTACCAGAAGTTCACCACCGTGACCTTGCCGGCGTTGTCCGCACTGTCGAAATCATCACCAGTTTCAGTGATGCCGCTGAAGGCGACCGGTTCGCTCCGCTCGGCGATCGGGATCTCGACGATCGCGCCGTCGGCCGCCACATACCCGGTGTTCTCACCCTTGAGGAAGGAATCGCTGACCGGATCCGGCGCACACCCGCTCAGACCGATCGCGAACACCGCAGCGAGCATGATTCCCGCCGCACCACGAACGGTACGAAAGCGTGGGTCTCGAGGCACATTCGCACTGTACGCAGATCCCCTATGCGTCCGCCGAACCACGCCACCGCACTGTCGAAATCGCTTGCCGCTTCCGACGCTTCTCCAGAGCTAGTTGATGTGTAGGCGACCTCGGCGTTGCTGACACAGGTGTCGATCCCGGAAGACCGTGTGACAACATCCGCGAGAATCCGCCACCTTTCATGAGAACAGCGACAGGTTTCGTGAGAAACGACAATTGTCCGATCTCACGACAGTTGTCATGACGCGAGACACGACTGCCGCAGAATTCCGCGTCGGTCACGTGCGGCTCACGAGGCGGTTCGTCTCAAGAGAGTTATCAGACTTTCAGCACGAGAGAGCGGTCGTATTCAGCTGCTGTTGCGAGGTTCGGGTCCCCCCTCACTACTATGAGCAAAAGTCCGTATCCACTTCCGTCGTAACGAGCAGATATTTCTCCGTCTGACCCCACCAGGCTCACCTCGGATCATCATGTGAGCGGTAGCGGTTCAGGATGATCGTGATCCCAGGGCTCTGGAGCTGAAGCCAGTGCTCGAATGAGCAGGTGGCGCGTACCGGCCTCCCCCGCGAGGCCATCCTCCAGTCGCCCGATCTTGTCGCGAACGAGGATCTCCAGTTCTCCAAGGACACTCGTCTTGGACTTGTATCGATATGAGGTGGCCTGCTCAATCTCCGCCACCCCGAGATGGTCGTAGAGGAATCCTCGTAACATCGGGTTGCTGAAATCAGCGCGAATCGCACCGGATACTGATTCCCAGAAGGCCGAAAGATCTGAAGCTTCCACGTTAGCGTCTGGCGCTTCCGTCTCGTCCGCGCGGTGCACCGTGATCAATGGGTTGGGACGGGCGATAGCAACCCAGGCAGATGGAAACGGTGCCGAGATGCTGAGTAACTTGGCCCGGTCTTCGGCTGCGAGGGCGAAACCTTCCTGGAGATCGGGGAGCAGTTCTATCATGCGAGTGAGATACGGCAAGTGATGTCCATCGACCATAAACTGCAATCGTCGCACGCTTACCTTGTTCTCGAATAGGTCAAGGAACAAGCTTGAGACCCCTTGAGCGTCAAGGTCGGTTGGGTCAATCAGCGTCAGGCGATCATGGTCGAGACGACAGTACGGCCGTTGCGCGAGCCATTGATGGATCTCCTCGTTGCCCTGCGCGCTCGTCAGTACAACTTCTCCCGAGAGAAGCCTTCCGATGGTTTCAACATGCACGTCATGCAACACCTCCGCTAGCGCCAGCGCCTCCTCAGTCGCCGTCAGTTCGCCGCTGACTTCGCTTAGGAGCGCCCCCCGAAGACTCTCTAGTGCCTCTGACGAAAGCAGATGCCCATGACCGTCGACCACCGAGTAACTGTCCACCGACCATCGAACAACCCATCTGTAGGCACCGCCATAGTAGGCAATGTCAAGGTCGATCGGCTCGGCCCTGAACTGCTGCTTCACATTCTCTCTTGCCACCGCCATAGGTGAGATCTCGGATGTGGAGAGCGCATGTTCGATGAGGTCGTCTCCGACTAGGAGCATTATGGAGTGTTCCTGAAGGGTCCGGTAACTGCCGTAGACGTTCCCATTGACTCCATTCAAAGCGATCATCACGCCGATCGTTTGCGGGGCACTGAGGCGCTCGATGAACACCTTTCCAAGAAATCGCTGCCACATCGGCATGTTGATCGGGGTCGCGTAGGCCTTCGCCTCACCGACCAACGGCGTTCGGTGCGTGGAATTTGCAACCTGCGTCGAAAGGTTCGCCACAATGTCGAGCTCGTTTCCCCCAGCACGAATCACATTAAGGCGGACGTCCTCGAAGCCCTGGCCGCGCAAGATCGTTCGCACGAGCGCCTCCAGCTGCGCACCCTTATCGTCAGCGTTGACCCCAAGAACAAGCATGTGCCTCCAATCAATCAGACGAGCGTCGTCAGCCCAGCGCTCGTCCCGAGTAAGCGTAGCGAGTGAGGCTCCCGCGGTGCGTATGGGTCCCCCCTTCCGCCCGAGAGCTCGATTGATTCTCGCTAAGACCTGGGTGCGGGTGCGGATCGGGACCACGAGTTCCCTCGAATTCCGCGATTCGCGCCGAGCGCGTGAAGATACCCTTCTCCCGAAACTGCCGGAGACCGACGCGGGCGCGCGATGCTGAAACTGTTCTGCCTGGAGGTCCCTGCGAGTCCGCAGCAACGACCAGTCAAGCTGGTAATCATTTCAGCGCTCTTCGTAGAGCCTTGTCTTCTGCGATCGGCAGAGTAGCGCTACGAGGCTCTGAAAGACTCGACGCCATGGGGAGCCACGAAGCCCAAGCGCCCGCACATCTTCACCGAGAAGTATCTGGCCGCACGGGCTATCGCGAAGAAGGTCTCGACGTCCTCGATGATCAGAAAAGCACCGGATTGAGCGAAGGAGCGTCGTCGTCCAAACCGGGCGAGGTCAACGTGTGCGCGCGCTCCGAGACTCACTCATTGTTGTACTCCTCTTCGAACAGCTCGGCGACGTCCTCCAGGGATCCTTCTGCCTCAAACGAAAGATCGACTTCGGCCCGCTCAAGAAGATCTGCTTCGCCAAGGATAAGGTGACAGGATTCGCAGGCTAGTTCCTCCGTAGCAATGACTAGGGTGACGTGCGGATCTGGGTCATCGTAGGACGCTCGCACGAGCTCGCGATCCAGGATCTCTTCGCCTCCGATATCAGCCCCATTACCGCAAGCAGGGCATTCATGCGAAGAGCGATAACTCCAGCCACTGGCGGTGTTCTCGAATCGATCCCAGTCGATCTGCATACGTCCCGCCATACTGTTCGACAGGTGCAGACGAAGACGCAGTTGCGCGTTCTCGATCAGGGACTTCAGCCGTCGATCCCGATTGGCTCTGTTCGTCTCCAAATGCTCCTCGACCACAACGGCGCGCGCCGCCCCGACGTAGTCCTCCACGACCTTGTCACAGTGAGCAATGAGTACGTGAGCGAGGGCCCAGAACCGTGGCCACCAGTCTGCCGGAGGAATGACGTCGAAGCCAATATCCGCCGAATGGATGTATGCATTCCTGCCGAGCGAGAGCACTTTCGCCTCCGGGACGTTGAACTGCTTGAACGCTCGACCACAGCGCGCCCACACCGCTTTCGCCTGAATCGTGACGAAGCTATCGGCACCTTCGACCGCACCACTCGCGACGAGCAGGCTAGTGCCGTCGTCCGTTGGGAGTGCGATCAGTAAGGGACTGACTCGAGAGAGCGCGCTCTTGCCCAGCAGCTCGAGCGCACAACATGCCCAGAAGGCTGCTTCCTCAAACTCGACAGCGGCGTCCATGGCACGGTTGATGAAGAGCCTGCTCTTGAGCCACAGCCCTTCGCTGTCATATGGCATCAATCGCGTCATGGCCGGCTCCACTGGAAGGTGCGTCGTTCTAACACACGCTCAGCGTCTCCCGCGGAGACCTCGCCCCGGGCGTGTAGGCAATGCCGGTTGTCGATGAGAAGGATCGTGTCCGCTTCATCCCAATGATGCGCCACCGGCTTGAGACTCGAGAAATGCTCCGCTGCCTGCCGCGCGTACCCGTCTGCGGGGCTCATGCACGTTGGATCGAAGCGAACGGTCGCCCCCTCGGCGGCAGCCGCGAGGAAAGAGTTTCTCCCGTTGCGGACGGTGAACAAGCCGAACTGGGCGAACTCGGGATGCCAGGGCGTCCCGTTCTTTGTTGTCGCTGACCACACGTACGTCGGTGTGTTGTTGGGCTCCGCGGAATAGAGAGCGATGACGTCGGGTGGTTCCCTGAGATGTGCGCCGTCGGTGTGCAGGGGTTGTGCGCCGAAGCCGACTTGAGCACTCATCGTGAGACGCGGCGCATCACTCTTCGAAACGGGCTTTAAGGTCTGCCGCGTCGCGCCACGTTGCGTTGCCGCCCTCGAGTAACCATTGATGATCAACGCAGTCGTAAGTTCGATCGGTTTCCCTGTCACCGTGGTCCACCCGTTCCATCGAAGCTCGTTCAGGGCGTTGTCGATATCCACGTTGGTGACGATACCGCGACCCTAGGACAACGACGCGTATACACGGTGGTGCCCATCAACGCCGAACGCCGAGAAGCCCGCCTGCTCCGCTGACGTCAGTAGGTTTCGGACGAACCGCTGCTGGCGATCAGCTCGACCTGCAGTGAATCGAGGTAGCGGAAGCTCTGTGGGGGCCCAAATCCCAGCAGAGCTCGGAGCGAAGCGAGGGAGACTGGCCGCTCCCACGCTCTCGGGTGCTCAACTTCGAGAAGGGTGGAGGCGTCAGCGCCTTCGAGGTATTCACCGAGGGCCTCTTCTGCGATATCGATCGCGTCCGAGTGCAGCTCCCAGACACGGTCTGGTGGCAGTTTGCTTGCCTGCTTGAGGCGCACCGTGCCCACGATCGCACGCTCCGGCGAGCTCGAGTAAAGCACGATGGTTGTGCCGGCGGGGAGGTCGGGGAACTTGCGTCTGACTTCGACCGTCTTGCGTCCTTCGAGGATTGACCTCGCGTACCGCGGCTTTATCGACAGGAACAGAGCGCGGGTCATCGTCCCTCCCATCCAGCCTGAGTTCGAATGACGTCATCGAAGAGCCCGGGTGTTCCAGTGCGTGTCGTGATGAGTGAGGTGGTGACACCGTGCTTGCGTAGTAGCGCATCGAGTGATTTTCGCCCCAGCGGCGCGTCAAGCACGTGTGTGTCCTCGAATCTCAGCACCAGCACCTTCCCGTCTTTTGCGTGCCCTTGGATCTCCCCGCCCCGGAGGACCCCCAGGGTTCGGTACCGGTCAACTGCGTCCTGCACATGCATCACTTCGGCGTCGACCACACGAGAGTGTGCGACGACGGCGCGAACTGCGCGGTGTTCAGGGGCAGTCGGGTCCTTGGTGACATACCACAGCACCCGGGTTGGGATCTCCCAGTGTTTCATCTTTGGCGCCGCGAAGTACACGAACTCGCGAGCGAGCCCAAGGGCGGGTCGATCACGGACCTGGATAAGAGTGTCGTTGAAGCCAAGGAGTTCGCGGGCATAGCGCGGCTGGATCGGCACGACCCTCACGGGGACATCCGTCCCAAGCAGGAGTTGCGGCCAGTGCCGTCGCTCATACTCCGTCACTTCCGCCGGGGTGGTAAGGGAGGCGGTCTGTGACGGATCCGGGTGGCGTGCAAGCCGGGCGGTAGGTGGCTCGGATTGGAAGCCGTCGGTGACAAGTGCGGCTCGCAACACCGGGTTCAGAGCCCCTTCCACGATCGACACGGCGCCCGCGGCTCGCTCCAACGCCAGGGCACGGAGGTACCTAGTCAGTTGGAAGGCGATAGTTCCGCCGAGCGAACCTCGCGCGACCCGCATCACCGAAACGCGGAGCGTATCGTCGGTAGATTCCGTTCCGAGAAGAGCCCAACGCCGCCCGCGATCAT
The DNA here is from genome assembly GCF_008868125.1 of Microbacterium maritypicum. NCBI lineage: Bacteria > Bacillati > Actinomycetota > Actinomycetes > Micrococcales > Microbacteriaceae > Microbacterium > Microbacterium maritypicum. The sequence goes on along the minus strand of NZ_WAAQ01000002.1, from coordinate 442,247 downwards.
CGAGGAGAACCTCAAGGCGCGCCGTGGCCGGTCTCGCAAGCACCGCACGAAGCTGCTTCCGGAACACTGTCCCCTTCTCGCCGTTGCGGATGTCGACAAACTCGTCTTCTAGATCCGCGGTGACTTGATCTACGGGCTGCCAGCGCAGGCCGGCCGATTCCAACTGCCCAGAGCGGAACTCAGTCGGCGCGGACGGGGGGATAAACGCACGAAGCAAATCCACTGGACGGAGCACGTCGATGGCGTACTGTTCTCGCGCCCACTCCGCCGTGGCTGCGAGAAAGCTCTCGTCCCGTGTAACAAAGTAGTCGGCACCAGCAAGCACGGCGTCCGCGAGGTGTTTAGCGTCATTTCGGAGGCTGGAGTCTCGCTGTATCGCCGCGGTAGACATGCGCGCGACGAACTCTGCTGCGAGCGGCCTCATTGTCTCGCGTCGTCGCAGCGCGACCAGTCCCTGGAGACTGCGTTGCACCCGTTGCCGTTCGACGGGCGGTTCCAAATGATTGACTTCGACGGACACCTCTGGTGACACCGCGAGCTCAACCACATCCACCAACCAGTCCGCGGCCAGCCCCTTCGACTCCTCTCGGTCTGGGCGCTCCATCTGGTTCGAGGCATACAGGTCAATCACGACGTTCGAATCGAGCACGGCGATGGGGCGCAAGGAGTCGTAGAGGGCGCTCTCAAGCAGGTCGAGTTGCCCGATCTTGCGTGTCCAGATCGTGAGCGTCGAGCCTTTAGCTGCTCTGCCAGGGCGTTCAGCAGTCGGCGCCATGTCCAGCGATCGCCAGAAGCCGTCCATGTCGTAGTCCGACCGACAGTGCGCGGTGATCACTGCACGATCGAGATTCGCAGCGATCGCTGCGTTGACCATTGCCTTGGCGAGGCCGGTCCCACGTGCGAGCGCATCAACACAGACATGTACAAGTTTCAGTGTCTGCTGGCGCGGCGTGCTGTAGAGGAGATAGCCCTGAACAACATTGTCGACCGTACCGAGAATGAGTCGTCGCCGCGCTCCCGCCTCCTCAAACGCGGCGAAAGGAAGATGGCCGAGCGTCGTGCGGTTCTTGCGGTGCAGTTCGATTACGCGTGCGTACTCTTGGTCCGCCTGGCCGCGTGTTGCATCCCATGGATAGATCTTCACCCGCGACATAGCGCTAAGCGTAGGGGTAGGAACGTCTCCGCGGGATAACACCCCAGACCGCGTGAAGACGGAGTCATGCACCCATTGCCGTTGCCGATGCCGTGCAACTGCGCGCGATGACTGTCGCCTCCTGGCCTATGCGGCGACCGTCGTACTCCATGACTAGGAGCGACTCGCACCCGAGCCACAGTGGTCCTAGGCTCGCGCTATGGCCATCTCGGAGCCCCCGTTCGTCACGCCAACGCGGCCGAATACCCGGCCAGCCCGAACACCGCAAACTCGCGCAGAGGTGTCTGATCGTGGATAGGCGTTCTCATCAGCGCACTGCACTGCTTGCGCTCGATGTCGATGGCACAATCTCCCGGATCTACCGCGACGAAGAGCCCGCGCCGCATCAGAACGATGAAGGCTGGCGCTCCTGGATGACGGTCGACGATGACATGGTGGACGCACTTGACGACCTCGCCCAGCGACCCGGCGTGCAGGTCGCCTGGCTGACGACGTGGCCGCGTGATCAGGTCGGCTGGTTGATCCGCGAGCCGTTGCGAGGCAAGCTCATCGGCCCGTACGTGCCCTGGCAGAACTGGCCCAAGCGTGGATGGCGGACGGCGAGCCTGACATCGTACATCCGGCAGACGAGCCCAAACGCAGTCGTGTGGGTAGACGATCAAGCTCCCGAGGAGGCTGAGCAACGGCTAACCGCGATGACGGAGGTCCCGTCGCTGGTCGTCCGCCCCAACAAGTTCGTGGGCGTCACCCTTGCCGATATTGGGGGAATTGATCAGTTTCTAGCCGAGCAGCTCGGACTCTGAACGCCCGCCGGGCACTGCGGGCGTTCATTCGGCGGCTTCCTCGGCCTTGGCACGGGCGTGAGATGCGCAGAGTGCCCACACCCACATTCGGATCGTGTAGGTCCTCGCCGGCGCCCCGCATTCTTCGCAGGTCGTCGTGCTCTCCCACTCAGCGGCAAGGATGGCTTCGCTGAACTCTTGGTTGTAGTCGTAGACGTCTTCGGATGCCCGAGCGTAAAAACTGAGAGAGCCGAACTTCGATTTGACCTGCTGAACAACGTAGCCCGGAGCGATCGCCGCGAGCTTTCTGTCAAGCCGGTCGAGAAGCGGGTACCAGCCGGAGCTCACATCGATGAGCTCAGGCCAGCCAGGTTCGATGCGAGCAATGATCCGCCGAAGCCCCGGCGGAGCGTCCTCAGTCATATCGTCCCCTCCTGATTGACGTTCTCCGCTCTAGACGACTCGAATGGGCTAGTGGTGGCTCACGGGTACCTCGGCTCAATGGGAGCCTACGTACCTTCGTTCGTTTCGTCAGCCACCTCTAGCGGTTCCTCAGGCAGTACCAGTCTGGAATGCTTCGAACCGTTACGGGCAACTAGGGACGCTCGGGACTGTTGCCGCAGTCGAGAATGCTCACGGAACGCGCGCCCTACGCGCAGACTGCGCATCACGGCCCTGTCGAAGCTAATCATTCCTCGACGACGCCACTCGATAGCGGCGTGACCTCGAAATCCCGTGACCGCCCGTCGGCGCTCCATGAACTCGAGTTCTGGGAAAGGACCCGGCAATCCACCGGTGTCGGGCAGCAGGTGGGTGAAGAGTTCGGCGAACGTCGGACCGAGGCCCGTGCGGCGTCGAGTCTGCGCGATGAAGATGGCGGCAGCCAGTGCCCATTCCTCCGCGGTGTCATCGCCGGTGAACTCTTCGAACATGTACACCCATTCTGTAGGCGGCGGACTCGTGATGTCCTGCCACCAGATCGGGAACGCCTCACACATGACGCACACCATCACATTTCGCGGTCGCATGCACGGGCCGATCCCGCGGCGCGACCGCCAGTCACCGGGATGGGCAGCACACGTGCAGGGAGTAGCGGAGCAATCCGACGAAGATGATGATTGTTTCGTATGGCCTCCCAAATTATGCCATACCGATTAGGCCAAACATGAGCGCCCGGATCTAGACGCTTGGAAGGTGCGCCAGCGGAACGACGACTTGGAAGCAGATTGGGCTGCGTTCGCGCAGCGCTTCGCCACTTCCCTTCGCACTGCTCGCCACAAAGCCAATCTGAGCCAGGAAGACGTGGCCTACCGCGCCGGGCTGACCCGGTACACGTATCAGAAGTACGAGAAGGGCGAATCACGCCCCGGCCACTCGGCTAACCCGACGTTGCGAACTCTCCTGGCTCTCACCCAGGTGCTCGGCATCACCTTGACCGATCTGGTCCCGGGGAACGCTCCCGATCTTCGAAGTCGCTGAGCGCTGTTCAGTCCCCTGCGTGACCCACGGTGCATCGTCAGCCCAGCCGGGAACGATGCGCCGGGATACGACCCGAGATGCAGGTGCCGCACGCACAGCACGCTCCACGATGTCCGCTCTTCTGCCGGAGCGCGTGACGTGGCGCAGGAGAACCGCTTTCTCACGGTAGGACGCTTCCGCGACCCCCTTCTCAAATGGCGTTTTCGATACCGTCGCCCCGCTCGATTTCGGCATTCGGATCGCGGTGTACATCGCGGCGCGGTGAACCGCTACGACCGTGGCTGCGGTCGATTCCAGTTCCGCCGTCCGGCTTCCACCTCCAATGCCTACGACGAGCCCGATAAGCCCTTCGACCTGCTGGGAGTCGCTCTCGGCGAGTGCAAACAAGCTGAGCGTGACGTCAGGGTGCGTTAGCGTCACGAGCAGGTCAACTGCCGGCGCATACGAGCACGAGGCTCGGAGCCAGCGCGCGTCAGGTCGCTCTTGCCAGCTGTCGATGATCAAGCGCAGGGCAAGGTCGTATTCGCCCGTGTGCATCGTCACCCCGCGTCTCCAAAGGATTCCTGAAATCGACTGTTCGGCGCGATGGCACGCCGACGGGGTGGACAGGAGTTCATCTTCACCGAGGAAGTGCCATCGACGGTGGCGAATGCAAAACCCACCTCCCCTACTGAACACCTCAGTCGGGTTTCCGTCGCTGCATACCAAGCACGCGGAGCGAGCGCGATCAACAACTTCGCACGTGGCGCAGCGTCGAAGCATCCACCGAACGTGGTGGCAGCGCCGATACAGACGGAAGCGTGCGCGCTCCTTGGCGAAGTATCCGGGAGGCAGCGCACCGATTGCCTCAGTCGCAGATGTGAATCGAGCGTTGGTCGAGCTCGACCTGTTGGCACCAACCGTCCGCTCCAAATAGTGGGTGAGCGCGCTGAGATCGAGGGAGTTGGCGACGGCCAACCTAGCTAGGAAACCGGTAGGCGTCTCCCCGGGCAGCGGAATCACACGACAGGGAAAAGTTCGCATGCCTACCTCGACCTCAGTTCCACACGATGGTTCAGCACATGCGCCCTGATCGCCTTGACCCTCGGAAGCATGCGCCTGGCAGCGGGCGTAAGCACGCAGCCGCCTTGCGTAGCGACCGCGGACCTGCCGATCCAGAGTTCCCGTCCCTGAATCCTCAGGCTGTCGAAGATGCCGTCCACGGCGCGATGCCCTAGAGAGTGCGCGGCGACTACGCGATCGAACAGCATTGCCAGTGCGTACCCACCGAGACCCTGCGACATCAGAACGTTCGCGAGACGAGCGTCAGTGAGCCGCGCAGTGAGCGCGATTCGCCGCGGAAATTGAGGAATCTCGTCATCCAGAAGTTCAGCTGCGCACCCACCTTCGAGATTTCGCAGTCGCAGCAACTCCGCGGCCGCATCAACTTCGGGTGACCGATACGGCACACCTCGAAGAGTGAGAGTTCCATTCAGCAGGCGTTGCGCGAGCAGGTGCTTGTGCCTCCCCGGCAGGGGAATATCTCGACCGCTTCCGTGCCACCTCCGGTGTCGCACGCAGACCGGACCGTGCATACGCGCGACTGTGACCTGATCGCCTCCGGCGCACCGTCTGCAGAGAGCCACAGCTGCCGGAATCATGCGACAACTCGGGCATTCGACTTGACGCGTGGCGCCACCATGTCCACAGGCGCGACCGCCGGCTTCGCGGAACAATGCACCATCCGGAAGCCCACCTAACGCCTCGATCTTCCAGAGGGCGCTTCTCGGTGTCACCCGAATTGGGAGGGTTCGATCCTCGCGTCGCAACGCCAACCAGAGGTCCTTTTCGCCGATTGCATTTGCGGCGCAAAGCCGCGCCCAGTAGCTCGCCGCCGTTTCCCCCGGATACAGGCGAACGGAAATCGGAAGCCCGAGACGCGAGGTCATGCCGCACTCGCAGGCGTTCGCGATCGTCGCGGCTTGCTTGTGTGGAGCGTTGCGGCCGTCTGACGGCGGGCAAGGTCGCGTTCGAATGCGGCCGCATCGAGCTTCTCGGTTCCGTCGTCCATCGCGCTCAGGGCAGCGAACTGCAAGAGGTCCTTGAGCAGTCCGATCTCCCCGCCCGTCAGCGCGTGCAGTGTCGGCGCCGCGGACAGAATCGATCCTGGCCGTTGCTCTGCTAGACACAGTGAGCTCTCCATGGCGAGAAGCAGATCACCCCAGCGAGCCTTCTCCGCGGTCGAGATCAAAGGAAATGGTAAGGCCACGTGCACTTCGAATCGCTTCCCGATCTGCCCACCACGTGAGCCGTCGAGAAGTCCGGTCCCCTCAACTGCGATTCCGGCGTAGACGAACGTGCCTCCACATCGCTCAGAAAGCTGCTTGAGCATGTCGGATGCCTCGACGTTCTGCCGGTACTTCAGATCGAGGTGATGCACGTCATCGACCAAGACGAGTTCGGTGGAGCATCTGCGCAGGGCGTTCGAGACCGCTTCCAGCAGGTCCCCGTAGGTCATCCTGCCGAGAACCGGGAGACCAAGGAATCGGGCGAACTCATGCATCAGAGCTTTGGCTGAGCACTGGGCGGGTACCGCGACATACACGACTGGGAGCATGCCCGGCCCCGCAGCCGGGTGGCCGGTGTCTCGCCGCCTGCGTTCGTGTGCTCTACCGATCTCGACTAGCGAAGTGGTCTTGCCCTGGCCTGGCTCCCCCGAGAGGATCAGGCCTAGCTTCCCGACTCGTCGGTAGGCGTTGAGCATGACGCGATCCCGAACGGCTCGCTGGAAGGCTTCGAACTGCGGTGTCCGCACGAAGGCGCCTGCCTGCGAGTATTGAGCTCGTCCCTGGTTGTATAACGCGCGGTCCCCGAAGCTCATGGCCCGAAGCTCCTCGGATGTGACCGGCGCCGGGCGCTCATACGCGGTGTCAACGTGCTCGCGCCAGCCTTCCTTGGTCGCGATCTCGATCATTCGTCGATCCTCCGCCGCACCTCGTCGAGCCTGTCTCCGATGAGAGGGAAGCCACCGCTGTTAGGCCATTCCTCGGTAGAGGTGGTCTCGATGGACGAGTTGTCACCGTCAGCAGGTCGTTTCTCGTCCTCGATGCTCTTCACACTGGTGAAGTTCATCGGATCTTCAGCGATCGCTGCCAATCGAGCGCGCTCTCGCCCGCTTCGCTTCTGACCGTTGCTTCGAGGGGCCGGATTCCCTTGACCGGCGAACGCCTTGATCGCCATCGCAAGCTCGCGACGTTCAGCATCGAGCTCAGCGACATCACCGGAGCGCGACGTGCGGGCGTACCGCCAGACATCACCCAGCATCGGGAGTTCATGGACCTGATTGGACCATCTCAGAGGGATGAACTCGCCGTCCCGCTCGAGCCAGACGACGTGCAGATTGTAGGGGTCTACGCGGATCGGCCATCGGCCGTTCCGCGCTTTGTCAGGAGACTTGCGCCTCCACAGGCCTTTGAGCCGCTCGGAGTTGTAGACGCGGTTATCGATGCGCACGCCGTAGCGGTTCAGAACTCGGTAGTCCACAGGTAGCAGCGCGATGTAGTCGTCTCGCGTCAGCGGTACGTGGAGTTCGGGCACGTAAGCACGGAACGCGCGACACATCTCGTTCGGCGACAACTTGATACGCGGATGCAACGGGTCCCGCAGTCCGTCATGCGGACGATTCTGCCACTCGACCGCGATCCAGTCCTCTAGGAGCTCCTGGGCCTGTGCGATCGTCAGTAGTTCGTCGGATTCCGTGTCTGTGTCGCGACCGCGATGTTCGACGCTGCGGCCGACATATCCCTTCACGTGCTGCAGCAGCATTGAGTTGATTGCCCCGAACGCTCGCTCTACGTGCGGTTTGTCCGTTGGTGTGTGCGGCGCCGAGGTGATCAGCGAGATATTCAAGGTTTCACACGCAGCGCGGAAATGCCGCGACAAATAGTTTCGTCCGCGGTCGGTGGTGATCGTGTCGGGAAACACATACGGCTGCGCGAGACGCAATCGCTCAAATCGCTCCTGATCGATCAGTTGATCGTCAGCCCATGCCGTCGAAATCAGCTGTCGGGTCTCGCGAACCCCTTCCATACGCCGGCCATAGGGCACCAGGGCCCGTGCAAGGACAGCCACCAGGTCGACGCTCTTCGTCCCTTCGGGGCGCAGCATCGCGGCAAGAATCGAGCGAGTTGCGACGTCAAGGAGAATCGTCAGTTCGGGCCGGCCGACGGTTTCGTCATCGATCCGCAACATGACATCGATCCGCGTGGAGTCCATCTCGACCAGTTCGCCGGGACGCAGTGCGGTGCGAGTGCCGAATGTGCCGTCGGGTTGAAGCGCAAGCGACTCGCGAGTCTTGGCCGAACCGAAGGTGAATTGCCCGTGCTCGTCTGCTTCGAGAAGTCGGAAGAACGTCGCTCGGCTCGGCAGCTTCACCGCATCGCCGTGGAGACGTTCGACGCGCCTCATGATTTGTTCGATCGCTGTAGTTCGACTCACAGTCGAGGCGCGGCTCTTTCCTCCGAGTACGTGGTTGATGGCCTCGACGAGGCGTGGATCCCATGTGCTCTTGCGTGGGGAGCCTTTGCCTGCAGTGGTCGTCCCCTGCTCTCGGAACGCTTTAAGCCGACGCTCCACGGCGCGCGTGGAGACAGTTCTACTTAGGCGCACCTCCAGCCACTCGCGCTCTGCTTCAACAGCCTTCCCGACCCCGATCTCTTCTCGGGTCGCCTCGATGCGTATGCACGATTGCAGCCACGGATCCATGTCCGGTGTGATGTCCTGCACCTGCAGAGAAAGGTTCAGCAGACCTGAAGTGTCGCTAGGCACCGGTGTTGCATCATGTCGAAGCTCGTCGAGAGCGACTTCGACCTCACTTCCGTCCTCATCTCGGAGCATCGCCGAATCCTTCTCAATAAACAAGACCGAGAACTTGCGTTGACGCCACGTGAGCGACCCGCCAACTACAACGCGCATCACACGCTCCTTTGCCACACGATCGTTCTGATGTTGAGGGCTTGATCGAGATCTGCCTCGAGCGCCCCTGACCAGAGGTGCGCGTAGCAGTGTGCGAAGCCCTCGGATCCGACACCGAGCAGCGCAGCTACCTCAGCCAGGGGTAGCCCATCTTCTGGGAGCATTGGCAGTTCTTCGCTGCTCGCCCAGTCTCGGAACGGGCCCAGGAATCGGAGGTTGGCCTCGCGGACTACCGATTCCGCGTCATAGACGACATACCGCCAGCCGCGCTCAGCGGCGAACACCGCTGTCATGTCGAACTGTCTTCTGACGTCGTCCTTGATCTGAGTCGCCGGCTTGACGTCCATCAGCACGGCGTGCCCGTCGTCCAGACGCACGAAGTAGTCCGGGCAGTGCTCGCGCGGGCCGTCGGGCGTGGTCCATCGGATCCACATGGGCTGGCTGGCGATCGCAACCACGCCCGGGGTGCGGTCCAATTCGATGAGGCAGCCCCGCTCCGTCAGCGACTCGAATCCGACAGACGCGCCAAGCGCTCCCATCCAGTGGTAGCCGTCGTAATGCCGCTTGAGCCGCCAACTGGGAAAGTTCCGAACGGGATCGCCTCGTTCGAAGGGCACGCTGTCGCAGTCGACGGCGTCAAGCTCTAATTGCACGCCATCGAGACGGTACTCAACGCGAGCTCGCGTCCGGTTCGCTTCAGTGGTGGGAGGAACAGGCCACTGCTGAGTCAGGTCCATAGGGATCCAATCGACATCGACGGATACTTCCTATTCGGCAGTCAGCCTCTCTCCTGGGGAGCGGTACTGGCCTATGTCCTGAGCCCTGACAAAGATGCCCCAACTGGGGATCTGCTCACGGGCAGACTATGTCCGGCACCCAACGAGGCTGGTCGACACGCCGCTCTTCCGACACGTCTAGTGAGACTCCGACACTTTCGTGAGACTCTCCGACAGCCTTCGTGAGACTCCGACACTTTTCGTGAGATCGGACAGCCGTGCGATCACCCACCCGAACTTTCCGTGACCAAACCGTTGCATTCGTTATCTCGCCGTTATACAGTGATCACACGGTGAATGTTTGCTGTGGCACTCACCGCATGTGATTGCAGGACACTCTTGGTGCAAGGGACAAGGGCCGGTCGGGAGCCTCTCCGACCGGCCCTTTACTGTTCGCACTATCCTGTGATGATGACCGATCGCAAGCTCGCCCTGGAGGCCTGGGAGAGCCTGTTCCGCGCGCAGCACCAGTTGTTCACCGAGATGTTGAGCGACTTCGAGCACAGCGATATCACACAGGCCGAGTACGACGTGCTGCTCACGGTGACCCGCTCCCCCGACATGACCGCGCGGCTGCGCGACATCACCTCGAACATGCTGATCAGTCAGCCCAGCGTCTCGCGCCTGGTCGACCGCATGGTCACGCGAGGACTCGTGGCGAAATGCGCGGACCCCGACGACGGACGCGGTGCCCTGATCCGCGCCACCGACGAGGGTGCGAAGGCCTTCCGCGCGCTCGCCACCGTGCACGGACGCTCGATCGCCGACCGCATGTCGCGCCTGGACGCCGACGAACTGCGCGCGCTGCGCGACCTCGCGGAGAAGCTCCGCGCCCGCTGACCTCCCCTGCACAGCGCAGAGCGCCGTGCAAGGTCCTCCTGTTCCCGCTCACAACCGTCGTCTCCTCAACGCGGGCGGGCACTATCTGGCAGGGTGGGGGACGAAGGCGCGCACCACGGCGCGCTCGAGACCGCCCCCTCGGGGGGAACCAGGGAGGTCATCCATGGAGATCGCCGGAATCGTCGGCATCCTCGTCATCGTCGGAATCGCCGTCGTCGTCGTCATCGTCCTACTGCTCGTCCTGCTGCTGTTCGCACGCAGCTGGATCAAGGTCGCTCGCGCCGACGAGGCACTCGTGATCTCGGGTCGCAAGCAGAAGGTGCAGACCGCAGTCCTCTCGGCAGACGGCTCGAGCAGGTCCGAGATGTCGGAGTCGCCGGTCACGGTCATCGTGAACGGCAAGTCGCTCGTCAACCCGATCACGCAGCGCCACGAGATCATCTCGCTGCGCTCACGCCAGGTCTCCCTCAACGCCGAGGCCCAGTCGCTCGACAGCGTGACCCTGAACGTCGACGGCGTCGCGATCGTGAAGATCGGCTCCGACCCGATCCTGGTGCGCCGTGCCGCCGAGCGCTTCGCCTCGCAGGACAAGGCGATCGAGCAGTTCACCACAGAGCAGCTCGAAGGTGCCCTCCGCGGCATCGTGGCCACCCTCTCGGTCGTCGAGCTGATGCGCGAGCGCAAGAAGTTCTCCGACCAGATCGCCGCCGATGTCTCGCAGGAGCTCGCCGAGCAGGGCCTGATCCTCGACTCGTTCCAGATCAAGGGCATCACCGACAAGGTCGGCTACATCCAGTCGCTCGGTGCTCCTGAGATCCAGGCGAAGCGCCAGTCCGCGGAGATCTCGCAGACCAACGCCGACCGCGCGATCAACCAGAAGAACATCGCGAACCAGGAAGCCAACCTGATCGAGCAGACCGCGCTCGACACCAACACCGCGAACTCCAACGCCGGCATCGGTCGGGCTCGCGCCGAGGCCGAGCAGGCTGAGAACCTCGCCCGCGAGCAGGCTCAGCAGGCCGTTCTGCAGCAGCAGGCCGAGAACAAGCAGGCTCAGCTCGACGCCGACGTCAAGCGCGTCGCCGACGCGCAGCGGTATGAGGCGGAGACCCGCGCACAGGCCGAGCTGTACACCCGCGAGCGCGCAGCCGAGGCTGCCGCGATCGAGCAGGTCAAGCAGGCCGAGGCCCGTACTCGCATCGCCGAGCAGCAGGCCCAAGCTGACAGGGCACGCGCCGACGGTGAAGCAGCTGCGGCTGTCGCGAAGGCGCAGGGTGAGGCAGACGCGCTGCGGTCCCAGGCAGAGGCCGAGTCCGAAGCCCGCCGCCTGCGCGCCAGCGCCGAGGCCGACGCGATCCGTGCCGAGGGTGACGCGCGAGCGGCCGCCCTCGAGGCGGAGGCGAAGGCCATCGCGTCGAACCAGGACGCGTTCCTCTCGCAGCGGGTGCTCGAAGTGCTGCCGTCGATCATGGCGGAGTTCTCGAAGGGCTACGCCGCGATCGGCAACGTGTCGATCATCGGAGGCTCGGGCGAAGACGGCGCCTCGAACGTCGTCGGAGCCGACAGCGCAATCGCGATGCGGTCGGTGTTCGACAGCGTCCACTCGGCCACGGGGCTCGACCTCGCCGGGATCATCCAGGGTCAGGCCGTCGGTCGCGGCATCGGCGAGGGTGTGGCTGCGGCCGCCGCTCCTACGCCTGCGCAGACGCGGGTTCCGAACCCGACCACTCCGCCGCCGCCTGCAGCACCGGCGACAGACACGGAGTAGTCCCCGCCACACGAAGACAGCGGATGCCGCGGCCCTTCCGCTCGCGGCATCCGCTGTCTTCCGGCCAGAATGCCGGTTCTGACCGCATCGGACGCAACCGTCCTGAGTTGTGGACGACGCCGGACGACGCCGACCGGGCAGACTGGGACGATGACGTCCGCTGCCTTCGACCTCGCCACCATCGGCGCAGGACTCTCGTTCGCAGCTGCCCTCGATGAGCTCGCCCAGACGCTCGACACGAGCACGTCAGCGGTGGTGAGCGCGCCACCAGGCACCGGCAAGACCACGCTCGTGCCGCCGCTGCTCGCCTCTCGTTCGACCGGCCGCGTCATCGTCACCCAGCCGCGTCGCGTCGCCGCCAGGGCCGCCGTGCGCCGGCTCGCACAGCTCGACGGTTCCCCGCTCGGCACTCGTGTGGGGTTCACCGTCCGAGGCGAGCGCGCGGTCGCAAAGGAGACGAGGGTCGAATTCGTCACGGCCGGCGTCCTGCTGCGGCGGCTGCTGAACGATCCCGGCCTCCAGGGCGTCGATGCGGTGATCATCGACGAGGTGCACGAGCGCGCGCTCGAGACCGACCTCCTGATCGGCCTGCTCTCGGAGGTACGCGAGCTGCGAGACGACCTCGTCCTCATCGCCATGTCGGCCACCCTCGACGCCGCGCGCATCGCCTCCGTCCTCGGCGTCGACGAGCAACCAGCCCCGATCGTCGACCACGATGTTCCCGCCTTCCCCCTCACCGAGCGCTGGGCTCCGAGCCCTGCACCGCGCCTCGACGAGCGCGGTGTCACCTGGGCGTTCCTGGATCACGTCGCGCGGACCACCGCATCCGCCGCTCGGGAGCTGCGCCGCGACGACCCCACGGGCGATGTGCTTGTCTTCGCGCCGGGCGCCCGCGAGGTGTCGGAGATCGCCCGCCGCGTCCGCGACACGACCGACTCCTTCGACGTGCGGGAGCTGCATGGTCGCATGCCCGCGTCCGAGCAGGATGCCGTGATCCGCGGGCGCCGCCCGGACGAGCAGAACCGCATCATCGTCACGACCTCGCTCGCAGAGTCCTCGCTCACCGTGCCCGGTGTGCGGCTGGTGGTCGACACCTGCCTGGCGCGCACGCCTCAGCGCGACGCGGCGCGCGGGATGACGGGGCTCGTGACCGCCGCGGCTTCCCGTTCGTCGAGCGTGCAGCGCGCCGGCCGCGGCACTCGCCAGGGACCGGGGACCGTCGTCCGCTGCATCGACGAACGCACCTACGCCGCCGCCCCCGCCCGCCCGACACCGGAGATCGCGTCGAGCGACCTGGCTGATGCGGCCCTGCTACTCGCGTGCTGGGGTGCGCCGGGCGGTGCCGGTCTGCGCCTGATCGACCCCCTGCCCGCTGACAGCCTGGCCGACGCCATCACGGTGCTGCACGGACTCGGCGCGATCGACGATGAGGGCCGCGCCACCGACGAGGGCCGCGCCCTGGCCCGCATCCCCACCGATCCGCGGCTCGCACGCGCGCTGCGTGATGGTGGCCCAGCGGTGGGCGCCCGACTCGCCGCCGAGGTCGTCGCGCTGGTGGGCGGCGACCTGCGCTCCGCGGACTCCGATGTCGCGCAGGCACTCATCGCACTGCGAGGCGGACGCACGGCGGATGCCCGTCGCTGGCGCACCGACGCGGATCGTCTCGAGCGTCTGAGCACGGCGACACCGGGGTTGCACTCCGACCTCGACGGCGTCGGCCTCGTGATCGCGCTGGCCTTCCCCGAGCGCGTCGCACGCCGCGTGGACCGCTCGGCCGACGGGGCGACTTTCCTGCTGGCATCCGGCACCCGCGCGGGAGTGACCGGCCCGCTCGCGGCGGTCGAGTGGCTGGCCATCGCCGACGTCGCGCGCGCGTCCGGGCGCGGGTCCGCCGGATCCGGGGCGATCGTCCGGTCGGCGGCGATGCTCACCGAGGAGCAGATGGAGCACGCGGCGAGCCACCTGCTCACCGACCGCGTCGAGGCAGAGTTCGTCGCAGGTCGCCTGCAGGCACGACGCGAGCGGCGCGTGGGAGCGATCCTGCGTTCCTCGGCACCGGTGCGCGCATCGGCCGAAGAGGGCCGCGACGCGGTACGACGCACGCTGCAGCGCGAGGGGCTGGGCATCTTCACGTGGTCCGCCCCGGCCACCGAGCTGCGGCGTCGTCTGGCGCTGCTGCATCGTGAACTGGGGTCGCCGTGGCCGGATGTCTCGGACGCCGGGCTGCTCGCCGCCCTCGACGCCTGGCTTGCGCCGGAGCTCGACGCACTGGCATCCGGCACTCCTGCCGCGCGACTGGAGCTGACGTCGGCGCTGCGCCGACTGCTGCCGTGGCCCGAGGCCGCGCGTTTCGACGAACTCGTGCCCGAGCGTCTGGAAGTTCCCACCGGCTCCCGCATCCGCATCGCCTACCCGGCGCCCGACGACCCTGACGCCCGGCCCGTGGTCGCGGTGAAGCTGCAGGAGTGCTTCGGGTGGGCCGAGACTCCCCGGCTGGTCGACGGGCGTGTGCCGGTGCTCTTCCATCTGCTGTCCCCCGCCGGACACCCGCTCGCGGTCACCGATGACCTGAACTCGTTCTGGTCGGGCCCGTATGCCCAGGTGCGCGCTGAGATGCGCGGCCGGTATCCGAAGCACCCGTGGCCCGAGGATCCCTGGGCCACCGCACCGACCAGGCACACCAAGAACCGCTCCGCCCGCTGACGCTCCACTCACTGAGAGGGGCCTCGGCCGGCGTCTCAATGCGTGCGCGGCCGCAGCGTGAGTGCTGCCGCGCGGTGCCGCAGCTGGCGTGAAACGACTCGCCAGCCTGCGACGTGCGCCGCGGATCGAGCCGAGGTCAGTCGAGCAGATGACGCAGGTAGCGCGGAGGCGAGTCGAGGAACGACCGCCAGTGATTCACGAGTTCGAGGTCGTTCCACTCGGCGGCGCGGATGCCCCAGTCACCGACCTCGAGGATGCGCGCCCCGGGCAACGCGGCGAGCACGGGAGAGTGCGTGGCACATAGCACCTGGCCGCCCTCGTCGACGATGCGCTGCAGCACGGCGATGAGCGCGAGCGTCGAGGAGAACGACAGTGCGGCCTCGGGCTCATCGAGGCAGTAGAACCCCGGCTCATCGAACCGGCTCTCCAGCAGCGCGAGGAACGACTCGCCATGGCTCATCTCGTGAAAGGCGATGTCGCCGCGGGGCGAGGGATTCTCTTCCAGGTACGTGTAGAACGAGTGCATCGTCTCGGCGCGCAGGAAGAAACCCCACCGGTTCGCACCCACGCCACGCTGGAGCCGCAACCACTCCGACAACGGCGACTCCGTCGGGCGCGTGCTGTGCTTCGCCTGGCGCGACCCGCCCTCGGGCGACAATCCGTAGGCGATCGCGACCCCTTCGACGATGGTCGACTTGCCGCTGCCGTTCTCGCCGACGAGGAATGTCACTCCGGGGTCGAGATCGATACCCTCCCGCAGCACCTGGGCGACGGCCGGGATGCTTGTGGGCCACTGCGCGCCGGGCGTGGGCGCGTCATCGGTCGGATGCACGGCGACGACCGGCTGCTGGCGCCGGCGCTTGCTGCGCGGGTCCCAGAACGGATCCATCACACTCTCCTCGGTCGGTCTCCGAGGAGGCTATCCGCGACTACCGACACGGCGCGCCAGTGGCGCTCAGCACTCGATGACGTTGACCGCGAGTCCGCCCTCGCTGGTCTCCTTGTACTTGGTCGACATGTCGGCGCCGGTCTGGCGCATCGTCTCGACCACGGCATCCAGCGACACGTAGTGGCTGCCGTCTCCGCGCAGCGCGAGACGCGCGGCGGTCACGGCGGTCGAAGCGGCGATCGCGTTGCGCTCGATGCAAGGGATCTGCACGAGCCCGCCGATCGGGTCGCAGGTGAGACCGAGGTGGTGCTCCATCGCGATCTCAGCCGCGTTCTCGATCTGACGGTTCGTGCCTCCCATCACCGCGGTGAGGCCACCCGCGGCCATCGCGCAGGCGGATCCGACCTCGGCCTGACATCCGCCCTCCGCCCCCGAGATCGAGGCGTTCGCTTTGAACAGCGAGCCGAGAGCGGTCGCCGTCAGCAGGAAACGTCGGATGCCACGGCGGCGGTTGGCCTCGGCCGTCTGCTCCGGGTCGAGGTCGGCATCCACCTGCGCGGCGAGGCTGCGACCGTCAGGGCCGAAGCCCAGCAGCGCACTTCCGACCAGCTCGCCGTAGGGCGTCACGGCATTGCCGGCACCGAGCCCGGAGTCGGCAAGGAACCGCCACCAGTACATCGCTACGGCGGGCAGAATGCCGGCCGCACCGTTCGTGGGTGCAGTGACGACGCGCCCGCCCGCCGCGTTCTCCTCGTTGACCGCGAGCGCGAAAGCCCCGAGCCATTCGCCGGGGAGTTCACGGTGCCCGTCGGCCGCGACCTCATCGAGCTGCGCACGGATCGTGCTCGCCCGCCGCTTCACCTTGAGCATGCCGGGCAGCACACCGTCGGAGTGCAGGCCGGCATCGACGCACGCCGACATGGCATTCCAGATCGCGTCCAGCCCGGCAGCGACCTCTTCCTCGCTGCGCACCGCAGTCTCGTTCAGTCGCGCGACCTCGGCGATCGACAGTCCGTTCTCGTCACAGAGGGCGAGCAGCGACGCGGCATCCGCGTAGGAATAGGGGAAGCCGGCAGAGGTGATCGACGTTTCTTCCCCCTCACGCCGGATGAAGCCTCCGCCGATCGAGTAGTAGGTCTCCTCGGCGATCGTCGCGCCGGCGGCGTCCCACGCGGTGATCGTCATGGCGTTCGGATGACCGGGCAGCCTGGTGCGTGGCGCGAAGACGATGTCGGTCTTCGCGAACGGGATCTGCTGCTGGCCATCGAGAGTGAGCGGCTCACCCGCCGGGTACTCGGTCCAGGCCGAACGCACCTCCGCAGGGTCGCAGCTCTCCGGCGACAATCCCCGCAGCCCCGCCACGACGGCATCCGGCGTTCCGTGTCCGATACCGGTCGCTCCCAGCGAACCGAACAGCGTGCACTCGATCCGCGACACCGCACTGAGCGTCTGGCTCGCGCCGAGCCGGTGGACGAAGTCCAGGGCCGCGCGCATCGGGCCCACCGTATGGGAGCTCGAGGGCCCCACTCCGATGGAGAACAGGTCGAAGGCCGAGACGTACGCAGTCACTCGTCCAGGTTACGCCGCCTTCCCCTCTTCAGTTCACCCCCATTAACCTGATCGCATGAGTGATGACACCGGGATCCTGCTGTTCCTCGCGGCGGGCGCGCTCGTGCTCGTGCTGATCGTCGTGTTCGGCGTTCTCAGCTCGCGCAAGAAGAGCAAGGCGACGACCCGCACCTGGAGCGTGCGCACCGGGTGGATCGGCGAGCAGCCGTTCCTGGAGAGCAGCGACCTGGCACCGGATGACAAGCGCCAGGAGGAGCTGTTCCGGCAGACCTACCCGATCGGCGGGACCGTCACGGTCGCGATCACCGATGATCAGGGAGAACGCGCCGAGCATGAGGTGCACGTCTCGCGGATCGGACGCAGTCTGCGTGCCGGTTTCCCGCAGGCGAAGATCGGCCTGAGCGCCTACTTCCGCGAATGGGAGGGAAGCGAGTTCCCCGCCGTCTTCCCGGTGAAGGGGTCCGACAAGATCGTCGAGATCGCGCTTGATGCCGACGGCGTCACGGCCAGGGATGCCGCAGGGGCGATCGTGTTCACCTCGCCCTGGTCGACGCTGCTGTTCTCTAACGGTCCCGACATCGTTCTCGCGGGCGGCACCGGCAAGACCGTGCGCGTGGAGTACAAAGACGGCGACGCTCTCGAGGAGCTGCTGATCAAGTACGGCACGCTGAAGCAGATGCACTTCTGAGGCCGCGTCAAGCCCCTTCATCCGGTGCGGTTGCGACGGCATCCTGATGGCGACGACATCGCGAAAGGGACGATCATGACGGACAGCACACCCGAGCAGGAACCGTCTCCCGAGACGCAGGCTCCCACACCCACCCCCTCATCGGGCGCCGATGCGGGGGAAGTGACGGCGGAGTCGCCCGCGCCGGATGCCTCCCCCGCACAGGCCGAGTCCGCTGAGCAGGCAGACCCCGATGAGGTGCCGAGCACCGAGCAGTTGCAGGAGCCGAGCACCGAGAAGGCTCCGGGCGAGGAACCCAAAGCACCCCAGCGCGACGAGGCCGAGCCCGATCATGAGGCCGTCGGCATCGGCGTGATCGACACCGAGGAGCCGCAGGCCGACTGAGCGTCGCCCCGGCGAGCCGGTTCCGGTCGCACTTTCTGCCGCCTGATCGGAGAGCGGACGGCAGAAAGTGCGACCCGGAGCGAGTCGGGTCCGCGACTACTCGACGAGCTTGCCCGTGGTGTCGACCTCGCGCATGAGCTCGGCGATCTCGGGCGAGATCTCAGGGATCGCCTCCCGGGTCACGCCGTCCTTCGGCGACCACACCAGGTTCACCTGCAGCGTGGGATCACTGTCGGGGAAGTCGCTGCGGTTGTGGCATCCGCGCGTCTCGCGACGCTCCAGTGCGGCCTCGAGCGTGGCGCGGGCGGCGAGCGCTGAGGCCTTGAGGTCGAACGCGTGCGCGAGGTCCTGGAAGCCCGCGATGTCGGGGTGGATGCCGATGTCCTCCATGCGCCCCTCGATCATGTCGAGGTCGGCGAGGCCTGCCAGCAGCCCCTCCTCCGAGCGCACCACACCGGCGTACCGGGTCATGAGGTTGCGGATCGCGCGCTGCAGGGCGCGCACGTTCTCGCGTCCTTCCGCGGCGAGCAGGTCGTCGATCTCGGCGCGGGCCTCGGCGACCGCCGACGCCGAGCGACGCTGGGCGTCGAGACCGGCCGCATGCTCCATGGCCGCCTGCCCGACGATGCGCCCGTAGACGAGAAGCTCGATGAGCGAGTTCCCGCCCAGGCGGTTCGCGCCGTGCAATCCGCTGGAGGCCTCACCGATCGCGTAGAGCCCGTCCACGTCGGTCTGGTGGTCCTCCGATCGCACCCAGACGCCGCCCATCGAATAGTGCGCGGTCGGGGCGATCTCGATCGGATCTGTCGTGATGTCGAGCATCTGCAGCTCCATCATCGTCTGGTAGACGCGGGGCAGACGGGTCATGATCGTCTCTCGGGGCAGGTGCGACACGTCGAGCCAGACGCCGCCGTTCTCGGTGCCGCGTCCTTCCTGGATCTCGGTGTACGCGGCGAGTGCGACGCGGTCCCTGGTCGACAGCTCCATCCGCTCGGGGTCGTACTTCGCCATGAACCGCTCGCCGAGAGCATTGCGAAGGATGCCGCCTTCCCCGCGAGCCGCTTCGGAGATCAGGGTGCCCGCTGCGCTCTCCGGCTCGATGATGCCGGACGGGTGGAACTGCACGAGCTCGGGGTCGCGGAGCCTGGCGCCCGCGTCGACGGCGAGACGGAAGGAGTCGCCCGTGTTCTCGTCGCGGCGGGAGGAGGTGCGCCGCCAGATGCGATTGTGTCCGCCGGCGGCGAGGATGACGGCGTCGGCGTGGATGAGGTAGCGGGTGCCGTCGGCCTGGTCGAAGCCGTAGGCCCCGAACACCACGTTGTCGCGCACGAGCAGGCGCGTGATGTAGACGTGATCGAGGATCGGGACCTCGAGCTGCTCGGCCTTGCGCACCAGAGTGCGCTGGATCTCCAGGCCCGTGTAATCACCGGCGAAGGCCGTGCGGCGGAAGGTGTGCGCACCGAAGAAGCGCTGGGAGATACGACCGTCGTCTTCGCGGGCGAAGTCCATGCCCCAGCGCTCGAGGTCGCGGATGCCGCGTTCGGCGCCCTGAGTGACGATCTCGACCGTGTGCGGGTTGGCGAGCAGGTAGCTCTCCTTGATGGTGTCGGCCGCGTGCTGCTGCCAGCTGTCATCCGCGTCCATGGTGCCGAGCGCCGCGTTGATGCCGCCGGCGGCGAGCGAGGTGTGCGCATCCTGCCTCGGGCGTTTGCCGACGGCGAGCACGTCGACACCGTGTTCGGCGATCTCGATCGCCGCCCGCAGCCCGGAGCCGCCGGTGCCGATGACGAGGACCGTGGTGGATATCTGTCGTTCGCGCGTAGCCATGCGATCCACGCTAGTTAGGCGATCCTAATAACTCCAATGCATAGTTCGACTGGAAACGATGCGGGTAGGCTATGGCCATGAACCTCGAGCAGCTCCGCGGGTTCGTCGAGGTCGCGCGTCTCGGACACTTCACCCGCGCCTCCGAGCACCTGCACCTGGCACAGCCGTCGCTGAGCCGGCAGATCTCGACGCTCGAACGCGAGCTCGGCGCCGAGCTGTTCCACCGCGCACGCGGCCACATCGCCCTCACGGCTGCGGGCGAGACGCTGCTCCCCCGCGCACAGCGCATGCTCGCCGAGGCCGATGCCATCCGCGACGAGATGGGCGAGCTGGCAGGACTCCGCCGCGGACGCGTACGCCTGGGTGCGCCGCCCACGCTCTGCATCAGCCTGGTCGCCGAGGCGATCCGCTCCTTCCACGCGAGTCATCCGGGCGTCGATCTGCATCTGACCGAGAGCGGTTCCCGCCGGCTCGTCGAACAGCTCGCCGTCGGCGCCGTCGACATCGCCCTCATCACCGAATCCGACGGCCCACCGCCCTCGGGCTTCAGCCTCACGCGCACCCCGCTGCTCGCCGAAGAGCTCGTCGTGATCTCCGCCGCCGCAGAGCCGCCGGTCTCGACCATGCCCGCGATGAGCCTCGCCCACCTCGCCACGCTCCCGCTGATCGCTCTCGACGAGACCTACGAGCTCCGTGCGACGACCGATGCCGCTTTCCGCTCGGAGGGGCTCCGGCCCACCCACGTGCTCGAGGGCGCCGAGATGGATGCGGTGCTGCGCTTCGTCGAGCGCGGTGTCGGTGTCGCGGTGGTCCCGGCGATGGTGCTGCTCGATCGGCCCGCCCTGCGGTCGGTTCGACTGACGCATCCGATGATGACCCGCACCGTGAGCCTCGCCCACCGTGCGGATGTGACCCCTGCCGTCGCCGTCGCCGCGATCCGCGAGGTCATCGTCGCCACGGCCGCTGAGGTCGCGCACCGCGACCCGGCCATCACGAGCCTGCTCTGAACGCAGAAACGGCCCCCACCGAAGTGGAAGCCGTTTCGTCACTGTCTCAACACAGTGTGCGCCCGAAGGGACTCGAACCCCTAACCTTCTGATCCGTAGTCAGATGCTCTATCCATTGAGCTACGGGCGCCCAGCCCGCTCAGCGGGCCGTAGAACAGCCTACAACAGTCGCGACGGGAAAGCGAAACGAGGCCTCACTCGTCGGCCGAGGCCGCCTTCTGCTGCTTCTTCCGCCGCTTGGCCTTGGCTCTCTGCTCCGACGAGAGCGCCTGCAGATCGACGAGCCGAAGCGCCTGCATACGCGCTTCGCGCATGCGGTTGTAGTCGGGATCCTGATCGGGACGCATGCCTTCGACGCGCAGGCGACGGTCGAGGTTGTGGCGCACGTCGGCCCAGGCGGCGTCTCTCGCCTCCTCGACGATCTCGGCGAGCCGCTCGCGGTCCTGCATGATCTCGCGCAGACGCACGGCCACACCGGTGGACTGCTTGGCCCGACGGCGGAGGTTGCGCACATCGCGGTCGCGATAGTCGTGCGTTCCCACCGGATCGGAGTGCCGACCTCTCGCGCGTTTGCGGAGGGCAGTGACGGTGGCCGCAGCCTCTTCCGATTCCTCGGCCATGGCGCGAAGCGCCTCACGCGCATCGTCGATGTACTTGTCCATGTCGAAGACACCGTCTTCGGCGATGGTGCCGATGAGGATGTGATTCTTCACCGCGAGGCGCGCAGCAGCGGTCGCGATCGCAACGCCTTCGGCGATGGCATCCGCTGTCCGTCCCACCGGTACCTCCTCTCCTTGAGCGTACCGGTATCACTGCGGCCCGGTGTCGGCCAGAATGGTTCGGAATCAGCTTGCCCCACCCATCCGACATCCGCGGGTTCGCACCCGGATCGCGCGCCGCAGGAGCCACATGAAGCACCTCGACCTCACCGGCAGCACCACCGTGATCACCGGAGCCGCCAACGGGATGGGCGCCGGCATCGCGCGTCTGCTCGCCGGTCGAGGAACGCACCTCGCGCTCATCGATCACGACGCCGCGGCGCTCGCGACCATCGCCGCGGAACTCACCGACGCCCACGTGACGACGCACATCGTCGACCTGCGCGATGACGACGCCGTGTTCGCCGCCGCCGCAAGCATCGCCGAGGGGCACCCACGCATCAACGCCCTGATCACGTGCGCCGGATCATCGATGCTCGGCGACATCGACCAGCTCACGATGGAGGAGATGCGCTGGCTCACCGATGTGAACCTGTGGGGCACGGTCTCGATCACCAAGGCACTCCTCCCCGCGCTCCGCGCAGCTCCGGCCGCGCATATCACGCACCTGGCCAGCGTCTACGCACTCGCCGCCCCCGCCGGACGCATCCCCTACGCCGTGAGCAAGTTCGCCGTGCGCGCCTTCTCCGAGGCACTGCGGCATGAGCTGGAGGGCACCTCGGTCAGCGTCGGCGCCGTCTACCCCGCGGGCGTGCGCACCGGCATCATCCTGCACGGGCGGTACGCCGCCGCGATCGATCCGGCCGTGGCCGCCCGCGCCGCCGCCGCGCAGGCCCGGATGTACCACACCGAGCCCGCGGACGCGGCGGCGCGCATCGTCCGGGCGACCGAACGACGCTCCGCGCGCACCATGGTCGGACGCGAGGCCCGCCTGATCGATGTGCTCACCCGCGTCGCGCCGTCGTCGTACTGGCGGGTGATGCGGCGGCCGCTGCGTGCCGCCATCGACACGACGACACCGGCGGACTGATCCGGGCCTGTGAGCGACTCCGCTCAGCGGACGGCGCCCACCCAGATGCCCGAGGCCCAGGCCTGCTGCTCGCCGTCGCAGCTGACCGATCCGGGGTACCCCCGCACCACGGCCATGCAGTTGGCGAGGAACTCGGGGTCGCTGCCGAACAGCGCCCCGTAGGCTCCGGACGACGTGAGCGAGCCCCACACGCGGAACTGATAGATGTGCGCGAGCTCGTGCGCCATGGCCCAGTTCAGCCGACCGTCGCTCCAGTTCACGATGTCGGCGCGGTACTTGATGTATCCGTTGCTGTTGGCGCACGCCGGGGCGTTGCCGCCCGCGCACGACGAGGACTCGTAGAGTCCGACGCCCCCGCCCCCGACGAGGTCGAGGGCTGCCCGCACCCGCGCATACCCGTCCGGGCCGCTCGACGACCATGCCGGCCCACCGGGGCCCGAGCTCTGAGCCGCTTGCCACGAGGCGACCTCGGTGCCCACCTTCTCGGCGAGCGCGTGGACGGTGGCCGTGGCCGCGGCGACCGTGTCGGGGTTCTCCTTCTCTGCGACCACGGTCTGCTGCGCCGAGAGTGCGGCGGCGCGATGCGTGGCCGTGTCCACCCGCCCCTCCGCCCCCTGGAGCGCGGTGGTCAGCGCCTGCAGTTCGGCGAGGAAGGCCGGGCGCAGGGCGAGGACCGCGGCACGTTCTGCGGTGTCCTGCTCCGCGCGGCCGACGGCGGCGTCGAGGTAGTCGGTGCGCTGGGTGGCGTCGTGATATCGGTCGTTCAGGGCCTCGAGCTGCGCGATGACTGCCGATCTCTCGTTCTCGAGAGCGTCGGCTCTGCCGACCATCCCCCCGACGAGCAGCACGGAGGCCGCGACCGTGACAGCCAGCACGCGCCGGATCACGGCAGGAATCCCGTCGTGTCGGCGATGTCCGCGTCCTGATCAGCGAGCTGCGAGCGAAGGGCTGTGAGCTTCTCTGCGAGCTCCAGGTTCTCGCCGCGAGATTCATCCAGCGCGCGCTCGATCCTCACGATCTCCGCTTTGACCGCGGCGATCGACTCCAGACGCTCCTGGTCGGCGATCACGACGAGCGAGATCCCACCGACCAGCAGGAGGCATCCGACAGCGACAGCAAGATTCCGCATCTCGCTCCCCAGGACAGCGCAACAGTTCCGGACCGACTCCGATCGCCCCAATATACAACCGGAGCCGTCTCTGCAGTCCCCCGACCGCGAGAGACGGTGGGCCCGACGGGTCAGGCGCTCAGATCGCCGCGCTCGGCGAGACGCCGCTCGGCTGCGGACTGTCCGCTGGCCAAGTGCGCCGGCACGATCCGACGCAGCGCTTCGGTGTCGCGCGCCGTCATCGCCTCGAGGATGATGCGGTGCTCGTCCGCCATCGCGAGCAGGTCGTCGTGCTGTCCGAACAACCAGCGCAGACGCGTGAGGAAGACGGCGATGAGCTCGCCGAGCATCTCGTTCGCCGCGAGCTCGACGGCGATCTCGTGGAACTCCGCCGCGGCGACCCTGGCCGCCTCGGAGTCCTCGGCGCGGGCGGCCTCGAGTTCGCGTTCGTAGGCTCCACGGATGCGGGCGATCCCGGCCTCATCGTGCCGCTCGGCCGCGAAGACGAAGATCAGCGTCTCGATGGCCTCGCGCACCTCGGCGAAGTCCTGGATGTCGCGGTGGGTGAACTCCCGCACGACCGCCCAGGTACGGGGGCGTGCGACGACGATCCCCTCGGCCACGAGCGTGCGGATGGCTTCGCGAACCGGGAGCCGGGAGACGTTCAGCTCCGCCGCGATATCGCGCTCGACGAGCCGTGCTCCCGGTCTGCGCCGCCCGAGGATGATGTCGTCGCGAAGGACGCGCGTGACTCTCACCGACTCGAGTTCGCCGCCTGCTGCCATAGCCCCCGCCATCTGGGCATTCTCGCACTCCGGGCGGTGTTCCTCAACTTTTGGTATCCCAAGGGTCGCGTGGGTGCGGGCCCTGCGGCGAGGGAGCTCTCCGCCTCCCCCGCCGCACCGGTGCTCAGGGCAGGCGGTTCGCGATCGCGAGGTTCGCGGTGAGCTCCTCGGCGTTCTGCCGGACCACGTAGGCGGGACGGTCTCGCTCGACTCGCCAGGAATCGCTCAGCGGCCCCACATTGACCGTGTCGAATCCGGCCTCGTCGTAGAAGCGGGTCACGAAGGCGACGGCCTCCGCGTCATCACCGGCCGTGGCCAGTGCGCGACGATCTGGGGTGCCGGCAGGTGTGCCGTCGGACGTGATCTCCGAAGCGAAGATGTGGTTGAACGCCTTCGCGATCTTCGAGTCAGGGAGGGCGCGCTGCACCAGCTCCGACGTCGTCGTCTCGCCCTTGTCGAGGGCCTCGATGTGGCCGTCCCGCTCGAAGTAGTAGTTGTTCGTGTCGAGGACGATCTTGCCGGCGAGCTGCTCGGCGGGGAGGTCGTCGATGGCGCGGAGCGGCACCGTGACGACCGCGACGTCGGCAGCGGCAGCGGCCTCCTGCGCGGTGGCCGCCCGAGCCTTGGGGCCGAGTTCGGCGACCAGATCGGCGAGCGTCTCCGGCCCGCGGGAGTTGGCGATCACCACGTCGTAGCCGTTCGCGATCGCCACGCGCGCGACCTGGCTGCCGATGTGTCCTGCACCGATGATTCCGAGAGTTGTCATGTGGGGACCAACGTCAGGCGCGCGCGGCTATTCCCGTCGAGTCGTCTCGTGACCGCGGATCAGAGGTCGCGCAGCAGGCTCTCCTCGGTGCGCCGGTAGCCGAGCTGTTCGTAGAGCTCGACCGCTCCCTCGTTGAAGCCGAAGACGTGCAGCCCGATCGACTCCGCGCCGAGCCGGCGGGCCTCGCGCTCGGCGGCGTGCATCAGCTCGCGCCCGTACCCCTTGCGGCGCTGATCCGCCGCCACCTCGATGTCGAGGATGAACGCCTGCGGTCGGCCGTCGCGCCGACGCATGCCAAACCAGAGGATGCCGACCTCGGTGCCGGCGACGGTGGCGGTGAAGAGCTCCTGCCCCTCGGTGTCGAGTCCGTCCGGAAGCTCCGCCCGCATCTGACGATGCGACTCGGCGGCGGCCTCCTCCGGCGTGTACCGGCCGGACTCGACGAGGTCGTGCGCGAAACCCTCCTCCGACGCGGCGACGAAACGGGGGAAGCGCTCCGCGGTCATCGGCCGCACATCGACGTGCCCGGCGACCTCGCGCACCGGAAGCGGCTCCAGCACCATCTGGATCGAGGCGACCTCGAACCCGCGTCCCTCGACGAATGCCCGTGCGGCCGCGTCCTGCGGGAAGAGCGGCATGGCGATCTGCGTCGCGCCCCTGTCGCGGGCGATCTGCAGGATGCTGTGGAGAAGATCGTCGCGCCGGGCATCGGTCGACGTCGTCTCGAAGACGAGGTCGAGGAGGAGCAGCTTCTGACCGTTCAGGGCCAGCAGGAGCGTTCCGAGCTCGCCATCCGCATCGTCCACGATGCTCGCGACCCACGCCGTCGATGTCGCGACGCCTTCGGGGAACAGCTCGTCGAAGGTGTGCTCGACGTGGCTGACCGCGTCTGCGCCGAGGCGTCGTCCCGAGCGCCTGTTGCCGTCGATGAGGCGCTGCCGCGACGCCGCCCTCCACTCGTCGAAGCGCGCGGCGGGCAGAGGCGTCAGGTGCAGGGGCATGCCTCCATCCTGCACCTCAGCTGCGGGTCAACGCGTCCTCTGCGGCGACCCAGGCGAGCATGGCGCACTTGACCCTGGCGACGTACTTCGACACTCCGCCGAGGGCCGCGGCGTCGCCGAGCAGCTCCTCGTCGGGTTCGATCTTGCCGCGGGATCGCATCGCCTCACGGAATGCCGCGATGCGCACCTCGAGGTCTTCGACGCTGAGTCCTTCGGCGAGCTCCGCCAGCAGGGAGGCCGAGGCCTGGGAGATCGCGCACCCGTGGCCCTCCCAGGCGATCGCCTCGACGCTGCCGTCGGCGTCGCGATGCACCTGGAGGGTGATCTCGTCACCGCAGGTCGGGTTCAGCTGGTGGGACTGCGCCGGGATCTCCTCGCGGAGTCCGTAGCCGTGCGGCGTGCGCGAGTGGTCCAGGATCAGCTCCTGGTACAGGTTCTGCAGATCGCTCATGCGCCCCTCCGGAAGAAGTCGATCGCTCCGGCGACGCCCTCGATCACGGCGTCCACCTCGGCATCGGTCGTGTACAGGTAGGTGCTCGCCCTGGTGGACGAGGTCACGCCCAGACGTCGGTGCAACGGCTGCGCGCAGTGGTGGCCGACGCGCACGGCGATGCCGAGGTCGTCGAGGAACTGCCCCACATCGTGCGAGTGGATGCCCTCGACGTCGAAGCTCGCCAGGCCCACACGGGGAAGATCGATTCCGGCGCCGAGCACGCGTACCCCGTCGATCGCGCTCAGCCCGTCGACGAGTCGGCGACCGAAGGCCGCCTCGTGCGCGGCGATGCGCGGCATCCCCACCTCGGTCAGGTAGCCGACAGCCGCGGCGAGCGCGATCGCCTGCGAGACGCGCTGTGTGCCGGCTTCGAAGCGCTGCGGCGGCGGAAGGTACTCGGCCTCGGTCGTGGTGACCGTCGTGATCATCGACCCGCCCGTCAGGAACGGCGGCAGGGCTGCCAGCACCTCGCGGCGACCGTAGAGGGCGCCGATACCGGTGGGGCCGAGCATCTTGTGGCCCGACAGCACGGCGAAGTCGACATCGAGGGCGCGGACGTCGAGGGGCAGATGCGGCGCGGACTGGCACGCGTCGAGCAGGGTCAGGGCACCGACCTCCCGCGCGAGGGCCACCAGCTGATCGGTGGGGTTGATCACTCCGAGCACGTTCGAGACATGCGTGAATGCGACGAGCTTAGTGCGCGTGGTGATCAGCTCGGCCGCGGCGTCGAGCCGCAGAGCGCCGTCGTCGTCGAGGGGGATGACCTTCAGCGTCGCACCGGTGCGTGCAGCGAGCTCCTGCCACGGGATGAGATTCGCGTGGTGCTCCATCTCGGTGGTCACGATCTCATCGCCCTCGCGGAGCCGGAATCGCTCGGCGGCGGCTCCCCCGCGCCCGAGCGACGCGTTCGACATCGAGTACGCGACGAGGTTGATCGCCTCGGTCGCATTCGAGGTCCAGACGATCTCGTCGTCGGCGGCTCCCACGAACCGGGCGACGGCGGCGCGCGCGTCTTCGAACAGCTCTGTGGCCTCGGCCGCGAGCGTGTGCGCACCGCGGTGCACCGCGGAGTTCAAGGAAGTGGCGAAGTCACGCTCGGCGTCGAGGACCGCGGTCGGTCGCTGCGACGTCGCTCCCGAATCCAGGTACACGAGCGGATGCCCCTGCACCCGCGCACCCAGGATGGGGAAGTCCCCGCGGATGCGCCGCACCTCGGCCTCGTTCAAGGGGGCGATCACGTCGACACCGGGAGAAACGCTCATCGTTCCAGTTTCCCACCTGTGGGCGACGGGTGGGCGCAGGCGGTCAGTGCCCGTCGAGCATCTTCGCGTCGGCGACCTCGTCGTAGCGGTCCTGCGCTTCGCGCACATCCTCCACATGCGACTCGGCCCAGACCTGCAGAGCCTGGAGCGGCTCGTACAGGGTGCGTCCGAGCGGGGTGAGCAGGTAGCGCGAATGGCCGTCTTGGCCGACCGCGCGATCCAGCATCCCGTCGCGTTCGAGAGCACGAAGCGTGTCGACGAGCACCTTCTTCGCGATCCCGTCCATCCGGGTGTGCAGTTCGCCGAAGCGCAACGGCTGCTCGTGCAGGAGCACGACGATCATCGCCGTCCATTTGTTCGCGATGCGCGCGAGCGAGGCGCGCGAGGGGCAGCTGGCGGAGAACACTGTCCACGTGCTCGACATTCGCCGCTCCTTCCGGGTGACGTTGAAGTAACCGCGCCGCTGTCGAGACGCTGGATGCTCCACAGTACCGACCCATCGAGAAGGAGCATCATGTCGGCTATCGACGTCGTAGGACAGTACGGTGCGGCCATGGCCGCCGGAGACATGGAAGCGCTGGCCGCGACCTTCCATCCGGATGCCGTCTGGCACCAGCCGGGGGCGAACCAGGTGTCCGGGGACCATGTCGGACCGGACGCGATCCTCGCGCACCTGGGTCGCTTCATGCAGCTGAGCGGCGGCACGTTCGCACTCGAAACCGAATCGGCGACCGAGAGCGGCAGCCTCGTCTCGGCCACGGTGCGCTTCCGCGCCCAGCGCGAGGGGCACGAGAATCTCGACCAGCACGGGGTCGACGTGTTCCGGGTCGCCGACGGCCGGATCGCCGAGGTCTGGCTGATGAGCGAGGACCAGGAGGCCGAGGACCGCTTCTGGGGCACGGCCTGATCGAGCGGCCGCTGGTCGCGGGCACCGGACGGTCGGGAGCTCGACCGTCCGGTGCCTCCGCGTCTAGGCTCATCCCATGATCGCCCAGGACACGCTGCTCGCCTTCGTCGTCGCAGCCTTCGTCATGGTCGTGATCCCCGGGCCCACCGTGCTGTTCACCATCGGGCGGGCGATGGCGCTCGGGCGGATGGGCGGCTTCCTCAGCATCCTGGGCACGGCGGTCGGGTCCATCCTCCTCGTCGTGGCCGTGGCGCTCGGCGTCGGGACGGTGATCGCGCAGTCGGTCGTGCTGTTCACGATCGTCAAGGTGCTCGGCGCCGGGTACCTGATCTTCCTCGGCATCCAGGCCATCCGTCACCGCAAGGACGCGGCGAGAGCGATGGCATCGGCACCCACGCGACGCTCGGGCTGGCGGCTGTTCGCCGAAGGCTTCGTCGTCGGGGTGACCAACCCGAAGTCCATCGCGTTCTTCCTCGCGATCCTGCCGCAGTTCGTCGACCTGGATGCCGGGTCCGTTCCCGCGCAGCTCTTCCTGCTCGGGGCGATCGTCGTGACGATCGGTGTGACCTGCGATGCGGTGTGGGTGCTCCTCGCGAGCGCCGCCCGCGACTGGTTCGGCCGCTCGCCTGGACGCATCGAGGCGATGGGCGCGTCGGGCGGAGGACTCATGATCGCGCTCGGAGCCTTCCTGCTGGTGTGGAGCGAGAAGCCCGCGACCGCCTGAGCGCTCTCGGAGGTCGCGGTCACATGCGCGCGAAGCGGGCCCGAGCGATGCAGAAGACGCCGTACACCACGAAACCCGCTCCCACCGCTCCCAGGACGAGTCCACCGAGGGGCAGCTCGAGCAGGCTGTGCAGGGCGGCATCGAGCCCTGCGCCCTTCTCCGGGTCCTGGGTGACGGCAGCCACGACGAAGAGCACCCCGGTCACGGCCACCGCGACGCCCTTGCCGAAGTAGCCGATCACCCCCAGCGTCACGATGCCGCCGCGCGCGGCCCCCGACGGCAGATCGAGCAGCTTCTCGAAGCCGCGGGTGAATCCGCCCACGACGAATCCGACCCCGACTCCGACCACGGAGAGCCCGACCACGACGAGCAGTGCGACCCCTCCCGGTGCCGAGAGGAGGATCGCACTCAGGGTCTTCGAGGCCGTCTCCGAATCGGCGTTGCCGCCCACGGCGTAGATGAGCGCCATGCCGGCGACCACGAGGTAGGCGAGGGCGATGCCGAAGAGCTTGACGCGCTGACCCCACTTCTTGGTCTCGGCCGGATCGGCGGCGAGGAACGCGCTCGCGATCTGCCATACGGCCAGCGCGATCAGACCGGCCGCGACGAAGACGAGCAGCAGTCCTCCGACCGGGTTCTGGCGGATCTGCTCCATCGCACCGTCCTGGTCGGCGTCGCCCGAGGCGCCGGCGGCGATGGAGATCGCGATCGACCCGATGATGACGTGGATCAGGCCGAGGACGACGAATCCGGCACGGGCGATCCGCCGGAATGCGGAGGACCCTTTGGCGACGCGCGCCACGTGTTTGACCGTGCTCATCGTTGAAGCGTATCCGTCGTGCGGGAGGCCGCGGAGGGGCTTGCGTTCCCGGCTCCCACCGCTCAGACGCCCCGCGTCACCGGCTGCCGGAGGATCGTGCGCAGCTTCGCAGGGACGGTGCGACGCAGATCGCTCAGGTAGATCTCGTGGTGGCGTCCTCGCATCTGCAGACCGTTCTCGGGAATGAACCGGTAGTGGAGGTCGTCGAGCACCGGCCCCTCGTCGTCGAACGGACCCACATGCAGCGTCTGCACACAGGTCCCCTCCTCGAGCGTCTCGAGCCGCACCGCATCCAGCGCCGGGATCAGCTCCTTCTTCTTCGCAGCCTTCTGCGCCACGGATTCCACAGCGTGCGCGAACATCGACGCGGTGATGTGGTCGCCGACCATGATCATCGACGTCCACATCCATGCCGACTTGTCGCGCCGGGAGGTGAACGACTCCATATCTGGTGCATGCCAGAGCCCTTCGAGGGGCATCACCACGGTGTCGACGCCGAGCTCGCTCCGACTCGCGAACTTCAACGCGTACGCCACGGGGAACAGGGCAGACACCGCGTCCCTGTAGGCGGGCGAGGTGTTCGGATCCCCCGCACCGTCGATCATCAGGTACTGCAGGGGCGGCACCTCGACGATGCGGAACTCCCCCCGCTTCGCCCGATACGCGTCGAGTGTCTTCTTGGGGTCGATGGCCACCATGATGTGCCTCCCTGGTCCGTGCGCCCAGTGTCGCACGGGGGGCGGACATGGGGCGGCGAGGCGGGGGCGGGTGGTGCGCGGATGCCCACCCGCCCCCGGCCGAGCGTCAGCCGTGCTCGACCGGAAGCCAGAGCTCACACGACGCGGAGTCCCCTGAGAACTCGAGGTAGCGCACGATCGAGGGGCCGGGACGCAGCCGCCAGGGGTTCGACGGGAACCACTCGGTCGCTGTGGCGGCCCACAGATCCTGCAGCGTCTCGGGGAACGGGCCGCGGGCGGCGAAGACCGCCCAGGAGCCGGCTTCGAGATGGAGGGAGTCGAGGTCGTCCGGAACGGGAGTGGCGCTCTGCAGTGCGACGCCATGCAGATAGGTGAGCAGCGTGTCCTCCGGCGCGTCCGGTTCGATGTCAGCGGTGACGGCCAGGATCCCCGACGGCTCGGCGTCGCCGAAATCCTTAAGCCGCGCATGCTCCTGGGACGGGATCGCAGCGATGTGCGCCTGGATGTGCGGGTTGACGCCTTGGTGGATCAACGGGACCTCGGCGGCGTGGCCGACGAGGACGAGCGCGGGCTGGTGGGTGATGGTGACGTCCATGGGGATTCTCCCTTCGACGCTCAGGCGGAACCGGAGCGTGGGTTGAGTGCGGAGAGGACCCCCGTCACGGCGCGCATCGGCTGGACTGATGCCGTGCACCGCCCGGAACGCGCGTCCGAATGCCTCGACCGACCCGTACCCGTGGCGCACGGCCACGTCGAGCAGACTCGCGGCGCCCGCAGCGAGCTCCGCCCCGGCGAGGGTCATCCGACGACGACGCACGTATTCCGAGAACGGCATGCCCGCGAGTGCCGAGAACATCCGGCGCAGGTGATACTCAGTGGTCCCGTGCTCATGCGAGAACGAGGCCACGTCGATCTCCTGGCCCGGGTCTCCCGCGTCGACCAGGTCGATCAGTGCGTTCAGCGTGCCGATCATGAGGTCCTCCTTTCCTCACCATCGTCACCGTCGCGTACCCATCGCGACCCGACTTCTGCGGTCCGATGCGATCAGCGCACGCACTCGATCGGCGTCAGAGTTCGATCGCCGTCAGAGTTCGACGGGCGGCGCGGGCTCGGTCTCCGACTCCTCGGGATGGCGCGCGAGGTTCACGATCCCGGCGACCAGGCCGCCCCAGACCGTGACCATCGCGATGATCATCATGACGATCGCTGTCGTGGTCATGCGCCGGCTCCCTTCGTGGTCGTGTCGATCAGCGGGATCGCCGAGGTCTCCGCATCCGGTTCGTATTCTTCCTTCGAGAGGAACTCGTCGTACTCGGGATCGTCCTTCGCGTGCGAGCGCCCGCTCCACGGCAGTGCCGACAGGATCAGAGCCAGCACGACCAGCGCGATGACCATCCCCCAGCCGAAGATCGCGAGGAACCAGCCGGGGTAGCCGCTGTACGGCTCGGAGGTCTTGGCGATCAGTTCGCTGATGAAGAGGTATCCGAGCACCACCGGCGCGAGAACGCCGACGAGCACCTTCCAGATCGTCCCCACACGGAAGCTCGAGCGCCGGTTCAGGTGCTCCACCAGCACCGGCAGCTTGTGCAGCAGCCAGGCCACGATGATCACGGCCACCAGCGCGACCGCCATGATGCCGAAGGAGTTGACGAAGGCGTCCGCCGTATCGAGCACCGACAAGGCCGTCGTCGTGGAGAAGAGTGCCATCGAGATGATCGCCAGCGGGATCGCGACCGTGAGCGTGGTGCGCACCCGAGCCCAGCCGAGCTTGTCCTGCAGCGCGGCCACGATCACCTCGAGGATCGAGATCAGAGAGGTGACACCGGCGAACACCAGTGCCCCGAAGAACAGCACGCCGATGATCGACCCGCCCGTTGCCTGCGACACGATCGTCGGGAAGGCGATGAAGGCGAGTCCGATGCCGGAGGATGCGACGCCGGCGACCTCCGTGCCCTGCGCCTGCGCCATGAAGCCGAGAGCCGCGAAGACACCGATCCCGGCGAGGATCTCGAAGCCCGAGTTCGCGAACGCGACGACGAGTCCGGAGCCGGTGAGATCGGTCTTGCGCTTCAGGTAGGAGGAATAGGTCACCATGATGCCGAAGGCGACGGAGAGCGAGAAGAAGATGTGGCCGTAGGCGGATGCCCAGACCCCGGGATCGGCCAGAGCTTCCCAGTTCGGGGTGAAGAACGCGTTCAGGCCGTCCATCGCACCCGGGAGGAACAGGGACTGCACCACGAGGATCGCGAACATGATGGTGAGCAACGGCATCAGGATCATGTTCGCCCGGCCGATACCGCGCTTGACGCCCAGCGCCATGATGACGATCACGATCAGCCAGACCACGACGAGCGGGATGCCGACCTGCGGCACGAACTCGGTGGACACGCCCACCTCGGCGACGTCGGCCGAGCGCAGGAAGTCGATGAAGAAGAAGTCGTTCTCGTTGCCCGCACCCCAGGTGAGTTGGGCCGAGAACCAGGTGTACATGGCCGCCCAGGCGATGATCACCGCGTAGTAGACGGCGATGACGACGCAGATAAGCACCTGCCACCAGCCGAGGGGCTCGGCAGCACGGTGCATGCGGCGGAACGCCAGCGGTGCCGATCCGCGGAAACGGTGACCGATCGCGTAGTCGAAGAACAGCAGCGGGATGCCGGCCGTGAGCAGGGCGCACAGGTACGGGATCAGGAACGCACCGCCGCCGCCCTCGTAGGCGACGTAGGGGAACCGCCAGATGTTGCCGAGGCCGACCGCGGAGCCGATCGCCGAGAGGATGAACACGTTCCGCGAGCTGAACGCCTCGCGTTTGTGGGTCTGCGTCGTTGCGGTTGCCATGCGGGCGAGACTACCCGAGGGCAGGCCCGATTCGCACTCGACACCGGATTCCCCCGCGCAGGAACCAACGAGAAAACCCCCGCCTGAGCGGGGGTTCTTGTGCGGAGACGAGGGGATTTGAACCCCTGGTCCCCGTGAGGGGACTCCACCTTAGCAGGGTGGTGCACTCGGCCGGACTATGCGACGTCTCCAGGCATCCGACCCGAAAGCACGGATGCACCTAGCCATCATAACGGGTCAGACGAGCGGTGACGAACCAGCCCTCGGGACTCTCCTTCTGGCCGACGCGCAACCGGCCTGAGCGGGGAGGCGCACTCGCGCTGGGATACTGGCCGCACATCGTGGGCGCCCCGCGTCCACCGCGCGGAAGAGGACCGATCATGCCCCGGACAGACACCGTGAAGCCGGAGCACTCCGACACGCCCCCGCGTCGCCGGCGAGACGGCCAGGCCCGCGGATACGCCATCATCCTCGTCCTGCTCGTCGTCTCCTACGGCCTGTGCGCCGCGCAGCCGAGCACGGATCCGAGCCCCTGGGCCTTCCTCGCGATGCTGGCGACGATCGCGATGGTGTTCTACGTGACCAGGGCCCGAAACCTCGTCCAACGCGTGTCGTGGGTGGTGCTCTCGGTGGCCGGGGCCTCCGCCGTCGCCGCCGTCCTCTTCGGTGTCGAGGGTCCTCTGCTCGCGATCCCGCTGTCGACGGCGTCGATGATCGCCCTGCTGGTCGCTCCCTGGGCGATCATCGCGCACCAGGTCAACCGACGCGGCCTCGACCTGGAGGCCCTTCTGGCGGCGATCACCGCGTACATCCTGGTCGGGATGTTCTTCGCCTTCGTCTACAACCTGATCTCTCAGTTCTCACCCACCCCCATGTTCGGCGACGAGAATCTCGACTCGCTCGGCAACCAGCTGTTCTTCTCCTTCACGACGCTGACCACGACCGGATACGGCAACCTGGTGCCGGTCGGCGCCACCGGACAGGGGATCGCCATCGCCGAGGCCATCACCGGGCAGCTGTTCCTGATCACCGCGGTCGCGCGGATCATGCGGGGTGCCAGCGCGAAGCGCGCCGCGTCATCCGACGCCTGACCCTGCGGCCGCAGTCGAGGAGCGTCGCCGACATCTCCCCGGCCTCGCCCGAAAGGGGTGATGCCCTCCCCGTGATCCCCCCCGCGGACTGCGACGATGAGCAGTGCGACGCCGCCCGCATCCGGCCCGGGATCCTCCTCCGGCCCTCCGGCTCCCGCGCCGTCGACAGACGGGTGGGAGGTACGGCATGGGGGACATCGGAAGCGCCGAGGAGCGCGACGAGTTCGCGCCACCGGATGCGGTCGCGCCGGAGTTCGTCGCCAGGTGGAGCCGCGGTCGCGACGCCCGTGCTCGTGCCCCTCGCTCACACCAGGGCCCGTGGCGTCCGGGAGCGGACCGCCCCGACCCGGTCGCGCTGCTCGAGGGGCAGGCCACCACGCGGGATCTCGACATCGTGCCGTTGCGGTACGAGCGGATGTCGGCCTCGCCGTTCGCGTTCTACCGGGGGGCGGCTCTGCTGATGGCCGCCGACCTCGCCACCGCGCCGCACACCGGCATCACCGTGCAGCTGTGCGGTGACGCGCACCTGTCGAACTTCGGCCTGTTCGGCACTCCGGAGCGCCGGCTCATCTTCGACATGAACGACTTCGACGAGACATTCCCCGGCCCGTTCGAATGGGACGTGAAGCGCCTGGCGACGAGCTTCGCCGTGGCCGGCCGCCATCGTGGCTTCTCCGCGGACGAGGTGCGTGCGTGCGTCCGCGCGTCGGTCGTGGGCTACCGGAAGGCGATGCGGCGCGCGGCCGACTCCCCTGTCCTGGACGCCTGGTACGACCGTTTCGACGCCGAGAGCGCGCGCCGACGGATCCGCGCGGAACGAGATCGGCGACGTGCGGACGACGTGACGGTCGCTCGATTGGATGCGGTGGTGAAGAAGGCGCGCAAGCGGGACCGGATGCGATCGTTCGCGAAGCTCGTGCACGTCGTCGACGGACAGCTCCGGATCATCCCGAACCCGCCGCTGGTGACGCCCGTCGAGGACTTCCTGCCGGGGGCCGGCGCCGACTTCGACGAGGCCGCCCTGATGCGGAATCTCCTCTCCGAGTACCAGCACACATTGCCGGGCGAGCACCACCCGATCTCCGAGTACCGCTACCGCCACATGGCCCGGACGGTGGGAGGGATCGGCAGCGTCGGCACGAGGGCCTGGGTCGTGCTCCTCAGCGGGCGAGACGACCACGATCCTCTGCTTCTGCAGGCGAAGACCGCGCAGCCTTCCGTCCTCGAGCGCTACCTCGGTCCGGGAACGCACGACAACGAAGGAGAACGGGTGGTGCGCGGACAGCGACTCATGCAGGCGGCCAGCGACATCTTCCTCGGATGGCAGCGGGTGGCCGGCGCCGACGGCACGACCCGCGACTTCTACGTGCGCCAGCTGCACGACTGGAAAGGCGGGATCGATCCGGAGACGATGACTCCGCGCGGGGCGGCGCTGTATGCGCGCATCTGCGGCGAGACCCTCGCCCGAGGGCACGCCAGGAGCGGGGACCGCGTCGAGGTCGCCGGGTATCTCGGTCGCGGGCGGGCATTCGAGGAGGCCGTCTGCGTCTTCGCCGACACCTACGCCGATCAGAACGAGCGCGACTTCACGAGCTTCCGCGACGCGCTCACGGCGGGGAGGCTCCCCACGAGGGGAGCCGCTCCCTCGAAGGAGTCGCCATGAAGCGCTGGGGGGTCATCGCCGTCCTCGGATCCGCGCAGTTCGTGATGGTGCTCGACGGCACCGTGATGAACGTGTCGATCTCGACGGTGGTGTCCGACCTCGACACCACCGTCACCGCGATGCAGGGCGCCATCACCTTCTACACCCTCACGATGGCCGCGTTCATGCTGTTGGGCGCGAGGCTGGGCGACGTGTGGGGTCGTCGCAGGGCGTTCGTGATCGGGTCGTGCGTGTACGCGGCGGGCTCGCTGATCACTGCGTTGAGCCCGAACGTGCAGTTCCTCTTCCTCGGCTGGTCGATCGTCGAGGGGCTGGGTGCTGTGCTCGTCATCCCGGCCATCGCGGCGCTCGTCGCCGACAACTACCGGGGAAGCGAGCGCATCACGGCCTTCGCGATCATCGGCGCCGTGTCCGGAGCGGCCGTCGCAGCGGGACCCCTGATCGGAGGATTCGTCACGACGTACTTCGACTGGCGCTACGTGTTCGCCGCCGAGGTGCTCATCATGATCGGTGTGGTGCTGTGCGCCCGCATCGTCACGGATCCGACGCCACGGCAGAGCGTGCGCATCGATCTCCTCAGCGTCGCCCTGTCCTCGATCGGACTGGTCGCGGTGGTGTTCGGGATGCTGCAGAGCAAGACCTGGGGATGGGTGCTTCCGCTGAATCCGCCCACCATCGGCGACGTCGCCATCGCACCGCTCGGCATCTCCCCCGCCGCCTGGTTCATCGTGCTCGGCATCGTGCTCCTCGCACTCTTCTTCTCCCGCCAGCGTCTTCTCGAGAACCTGGGGCGCTCTCCGCTCATCCACGTGGGCATGTTCTCGATCACGTCGCTGCGCAGCGGGCTCTTCGTGCTCGGAGCGCAGTACACGGTGACGGCGGGGCTGTTCTTCATGGTGCCGGTCTATCTGCAGATGACCCTCGGCCTCGATGCGCTGGAGACCGGCGTCCGGATCTTCCCGCTCTCGATCGCCCTCGTGCTGTTCTCCATCGTCGGCACCCGGCTCTCGCGCGTGCTCTCGCCACGCATGATCGTGCGCATCGGGCAGGTGTCCCTCGTCGTGAGCGCCGTCATCCTGCTCGGCTCCGCGACGAGCGACCTGCGCAGCGTGTTCTTCGCGACCGGGATGTTCCTCGCCGGAGCAGCCCTCGGACTGCTCGCCTCGCAGCTGGGGAATGTCAACATGTCGAGCGTGACGGAGAAGGAGACGAGCGAGGTGGGCGGGCTCCAGGGCGTGTTCCAGAACCTCGGCTCGTCGCTGGGAACGGCGCTGATCGGCTCGATCCTCATCGGCGCCCTGTCGACCTCGTTCGCATCGGGAGTCGCGTCGAGCGCTCTCCCCGACGCCACGAAGACGACGGTGGCGAGCGCCACGCAGCAGGGCGTCGCGATCGTGCCGGCAGCGGACGTGGCCGCCATCGCGGAGAAGGCCGGTCTGAGCGACGCGGACGCCGACTCCCTCGCCACGATCTACCGCGACTCGCAGCTGTCTTCACTGCGCATCGCGTTCTTCGCGCTGATCCTCATCAGCCTCCTGTCGCTGTTCTTCTCGAAGGGGATACCCCGCACGAACGACGCCCACCTGCGACGCACCCCGACGACCGGGTGACCCCGGGGCGGCGCGGGAGTCGTGGGGCACGAGATCGTCCGACTCCATCGCCGTTGTCCTCGGGATCGGCGAGGATGAGGAGCATGACGATCGTCTCCGCGCCGCGCATCGAGCACCACCGGGATCCGCTCGGCATCGGCGAGAGCCGCCCCCGTCTGAGCTGGAGGCTCTCCGGCGCACCCGACGGTTGGCGCCAGGAGCGGTATGCGGTCACCGTGGTGCGCGAGGACGGCGAGGAGCGCGTCGAGGTGAAGTCCGCCGCCCAGGTCCTGGTCCCCTGGCCGGGCCGGGCGCTCGGTTCGCGAGAGCGCGTCCGTGTGCACGTCGCGGTGCAGGGCGTCGACGGCAGCTGGTCGGACCGGAGCCCCGAGACCTGGCTGGAGACGGGGCTGCTGCATGCCGAAGACTGGTCGGCGCAGCCGGTCGGGCTCGATCTCGACGAGGATCCGGAGAGCGACGCCCGCCGCGCCACCCTGGTCCGGCGGAGCTTCCGCATCGACGGCACGATCGCCCGCGCCCGGCTCTACGCCACCGCGCACGGCCTGTACGAAGCCGAGATCAACGGCATCCGCGTCGGCTCCGACACGCTCTCACCGGGCTGGACGGTCTACCGCGAGCGTCTGCGGTACTACACCTACGACGTGACCGACCTGCTCGTCGACGGCGAGAACGCGCTCGGCGCCTGGCTCGGAGACGGCTGGTATCGCGGACGTCTCGGCTGGCGCGGCGGCCACCGCAACGTGTTCGGCGGCGACCTCTCCTTCCTCGGGCAGTTGGAGATCGTCTACGCCGACGGGCGGCGCGAGACGGTCGCGACCGACGGTTCGTGGAAGGCGGCGCTCTCCCCCATCCTGCGGTCCGGGATCTACGACGGTGAGGACTACGACGCGCGCCAGGAGATCCCCGGGTGGACGACGGCGTCGTTCGACGACGGCGGGTGGCTGCCGGTCGCCGTGCGCACGCGCGACCCGCGCACCCTCGTCGCCCCGACCGCCCCGCCCGTCCGGGTGACGCAGGAGGTCGCACCGATCGCCGTGCTCACCTCGCCCGGTGGTGCGCGCATCCTCGACTTCGGGCAGAACCTCGTCGGACGGGTGCGCATCCGCGTCGCCGGGCCCCGTGGCGCGACCGTCACACTGCGCACCGCGGAGGTGCTGCAGGAGGGCGAGATCTACACGCGCCCTCTGCGCAGCGCGCGCTCGAGCGACTCCTACACACTCGACGGACGTCCCGCGGGCGAGGAGTGGGAACCGCGCTTCACGTTCCACGGCTTCCGGTACGTCGAGGTCTCGGGGTGGCCGGGAGACCTCGATGCGGATGCCGCGGCCGGCGCCCTCATCGCGCGCGTGCTGCACACCGACCTGGAGCGCACCGGATGGTTCTCGTGCTCCGACCCTCTGGTCGAGCAGCTGCACCGCAACGTCGTCTGGGGCATGCGCGGGAACTTCGTCGACATCCCCACCGACTGTCCGCAGCGCGATGAGCGCGTGGGCTGGACCGGCGACGTGCAGGTGTTCGGGCCCACCGCCTCGACGCTGTACGACGTCTCCGGGATGCTGTCGGGGTGGCTCCGCGACGTCGAGGCCGACCAGCTGCCCGACGGCACGGTGCCCTGGTTCGTGCCGGTGATCCCTTCGCACAAGGTGTGGTCCCCGATCAGGGCGGGAGCCGCCTGGGGTGATGTCGCCACGCTGCTGCCCTGGACCCTCTACCAGCGCTTCGGTGATGACGGCGTACTGGCGACGCAGTTCGAGAGCGCACGCCGCTGGGTCGACAAGGTCGACTCCCTGGCCGGGCCCGACCGCCTGTGGAACGAGGGCTTCCAGCTCGGCGACTGGCTCGACCCCGCCGCTCCCCCACAGGATCCCGCCGATGCGCGCACCGATCGATATCTCGTGGCGACGGCCTACTTCGCGCGGTCGGCGCGAGCCGTCGCGGATATGGCTCGCGTGCTCGGGCGCACGGCCGACGTCGCGCACTACGAAAGCCTCGCCGCCGACGTCGCCGCCGCGTTCCGGGATGCGTATGTGCGCGCCGACGGCACGATGACCTCCGACGCACAGACCGCTTACGCCCTGGCGATCGTGTTCGACCTGCTCGCCGACGACAGGCGGCGTGCTGTGGCAGGCGCCCGCCTCGCCGATCTCGTGCGCGCCGCCGGCAATCGCATCGCGACCGGATTCGTGGGCACGCCGCTCGTCTGCGACGCGCTCACCATGACCGGGCACACCGATGCCGCCTACGATCTGCTTCTCGAGCAGGAGTGCCCGTCGTGGCTCTATCAGGTCGTGCAGGGCGCGACCACGGTCTGGGAGCGATGGGACGCGATGCTGCCGGATGGCACCGTGAACCCTGGAACCATGACGTCGTTCAACCACTACGCGCTGGGAGCGGTCGCCGACTGGCTGCACCGCAGCGTGGCCGGACT
This sequence comes from Microbacterium maritypicum, assembly GCF_008868125.1. NCBI lineage: Bacteria > Bacillati > Actinomycetota > Actinomycetes > Micrococcales > Microbacteriaceae > Microbacterium > Microbacterium maritypicum. The sequence goes on along the minus strand of NZ_WAAQ01000002.1, from coordinate 401,486 downwards.
CGCCCCGGCGGAGCCCGGCTATCGTCGCATCCGCTTCGCCCCGCGGCCGGGCGGTGGTCTGACGCACGCGTCGGCGACGCAGCGCACACCCTACGGAGAGACCTCGATCTCCTGGCATGTCGAGCAGGATGAGCTGCGGGTCGAGGTCGTGGTGCCGGTCGGTGCCATCGCCGAACTCGATCTGCCCGGCGCGGCCCGTGAGGAGCTCGGGCACGGCGCGCACACGCGCGCCGTGCCCCTGAGTCCGTGACGGTGGTCGCGGCTCAACCGGCCGTGGAACCACCCGCGTTCGCCGCCGCGATCAGCTGCTCGATCTGCGCGAAGTCGACGGGAAGCCCGGGGAATCCGGCGAGGCGTCCGATCGGGAAGGACGCCATCATCTTCTGCATCGCCTCGTCGTTCGGCATCATCGATGCCGCGGCCGCGTCTCCGCCGAGCCCGCCCATCAGGCCGCCGAGCGCCTGCTGCACGATGGGTCCGGCGATCGGGTGTGTCATCAGATCCCCGACGGAGGAGTTCATGGTCAGCTCCTGGTGCACCGCGTCACCCGAGATCTCGACCGAGACACGGGAGCGGATGTCGCGGCTGGAGGCGGCGACCTCGACGGTGTACTCGCCGCCCTCGACGACCCAGCGGTCGACGCGGATGTCCCAGTAGGCGAGGTCCTCACGCCGCACGACGAGCTCGACGGAGCGGGTCTCACCCGCGGCCAGGGCGACCGAGGAGAATGCCTTGAGCTCGCGGGGCGCGCGCTGCACGATCGAGGTCGTCGGTGCGACGTAGACCTGCACGACTTCGCGGCCATCGCGGTCGCCGGAATTGGTGACGTCGAGGCGCACGACGATACCGCCGTCCACTCCGACCTCGGCCGTCGCACCGGTGTACTCGAACGTCGTGTACGAGAGTCCATGGCCGAACGGGAAGGTCACGTCGAGACCCTTCGCGTCGTACCAGCGGTAGCCGACCAGCAGGCCCTCGCCATAGCGCACGTGTCCGAACTCGCCGGGGAAGTTGCCGAAGGACGGGTTGTCCTCGAGCCGCACGGGCACCGTCTCGGTGAGCTTGCCCGAGGGGTTCACCGCACCGTAGAGCACATCGGCTACGGCGCCGCCACCGGCCTGGCCCAGCAGCCAGCTCTCGATGATCGCGGGCACGCGGTCGGCGAAGGGCAGTGCCACGACCCCGCCATTGGACAGGACGACCACGACGCGCGGGTTGACCTCGAGCACGGCATCGAGCACGGCCAGCTGCTCGGCAGGCAGGTCGATATGGTCGCGGTCGAAGCCCTCCGACTCCTCCGCAGCCGGCAGACCGAGGAACAGCACCGCCACGTCCGCCGTCCGGGCGACGCCGACGGCCTCGGCCCGCAGCTCCTCCGCGGTGCGACCGGATGCCTCGACGGCTCCGCCTTCGACCGCGAAGCCCGCGGCATAGCTGACGTTCTCGCCGCCCACGACACGCAGCTCGTCGAGCGCCTTGTCCACGCGGGTGGGGTTGATCAGCGACGAGCCGGCGCCCTGGAAACGCGGCTCGGTCGCGAAGGCACCGATCACGGCGACCTTCTGGTCTGCGGCGAGCGGCAGCAGCGCGCCGTCGTTCTTCAGCAGCACGATCGAGCGACCGGCGGCTTCCCGCGCGAGCGCGTGGTGCGCGTCGACGTCGAGCGGACCTGCGACGGCCGGACGCTCCCCCGCTTTGCGCACGAGGTCGATGGCACGGGCGGCAGCGGTGTCGAGCACGCTTTCGGGGAGGGTGCCCGCACGAACGGCCGCGACGAGCTGCGCGTCGGTCCGTCCACCCGAGGCCGGCATCTCCAGGTCGAGCCCTGCCGCGACGCCGACGACGCGATCGTTCACGGCTCCCCAGTCCGAGACCACTAGGCCGTCGAAGCCCCAGTCGTCGCGCAGCACGCTGGTGAGCAGCCACGGGTCCTCCGAGGTCCAGACCCCGTTGAGCTTGTTGTACGAGCACATGACGGTCCAGGGTGCCGCGTCCTTCACGACCCGCTCGAATCCGCGCAGGTAGATCTCGCGCAGCGGGCGCGGGTCCACATCCGAGCTCGCGCGCATGCGGTCGAACTCCTGGTTGTTGGCCGCGAAGTGCTTGAGCGAGGTGCCGACGCCCTTCGACTGGATGCCACGGACCGATGCGGCGCCGAGGATGCCGGACACGATCGGGTCCTCCGAGAAGTACTCGAAGTTGCGTCCGCACAGCGGTGAGCGCTTGATGTTGATGCCGGGGCCGAGCACGACAGCCACGTTCTCGATCGCGGCCTCCACCCCGATCGCGGCACCCACCCGTTCGATGATCTCCGGATCGAAGGACGAGCCGATGCCGACGGCGGGCGGGAAACAGGTGGCGGGGACGCTGCTGGCGAGACCGAGGTGATCGGTGCTGCCGGACTGCTTGCGCAGGCCGTGCGGACCGTCGGTCATCATCACCGACGGGATGCGCAGGCGGTCGATGGCCTTCGTGGTCCAGAAGTCCGCACCGCTGGTGAGCGAAGCCTTCTCCTCGAGGGTGAGGTCGGAAGCCGAGTTCTCGGTCATTGTGTCCCTTTCGCGCACGACGTCGATGTCCTGCGAAAACCATATGCCCTTCAGTATTAGATATCAAACGACATTCAGGATTAGGGTCGAGGCATGGCACGACGAGGTTCGTACGCGAAGGGCGTGGCGCGACGCGAGGAGATCCTCGAGAGCGCCCTCGACGTGATCGGGCGCAAGGGGTATCAGAACGCCTCGCTCAAGGAGATCGCCGAGGTCGTCGGAGTCACCCCCGCCGCACTGCTGCACTACTTCGGTTCGAAGGAAGAGCTCTTCACCGAAGTCCTTCGAAAGCGCGATGAGCACGACGGCCTCGATCCCTCAGGCCTCAGTGACGCCGAGGCTCGGACCGGGTTCATCGAGGTGATCCGCCACAACACCGAGGTCCCGGGGCTGGTCGCCCTGTTCTCACGCCTCTCGGTCGACGCCGCCGACCCCGAGCATCCGGCCCACGAGTACTTCCTCGACCGCAGCGCCCGCCTGCGCGAGTCGATCGCCGACAGCTTCGGCGCCGAAGAGCGGCGCTCCGCCCTCGATCCCGACACACTCGCTCGCGTGATCCAGGCAGCATCCGACGGTCTTCAGCTGCAGTGGATGATCGACCCGAGCGTCGACATGCCCGGCATCATGAGCGCTCTCATCGACGCACTCCATCCGCCCGCGCCACCCACCGACGACTAGACCGTCACCACATGTCGCGGCCGCATCGGTAAAGTCGGCCCATGGTCGATATCAGTCACGAAACCGCTGAGGCAACGAAACGACGACTACGAAGCGTGATAGCCGAAGCCGATCTTGTCGCCCTCGAGGGTGCATGGTCGTTCCAGGAATCACCGCTCGACCAGCCGCCGTCCCTCACGACCGACCTCCTCGCTGTCGTCAGGGACGAGGACACTTGGTCCTGGTTGGCGCGGTCGACGACCGAGACCGAACAGTTCGCGCTGTTCTCGTTTCACTTTCCGCCCCATCAGGACAACAGCGGATTCGTAGGTTGGCTCGCCAGCGAACTCAAGCAACGCCTCGGCACGGGAGTATTCGTGATCTGCGGTCAGAACTCCTCGCGAGGAGGCGTGTACGACTACTGGGGATGCCCGATCGCACTCCGAGCCCAAGCACGTCAGGTTCTCGACGAGCTCCGCACGCCGTAGATACGCGGAATCCCCGCACGGCACGAGCCGGTTCGCCAATACTGCACAGCCGCCGCGGTACGCGGGTCAGCGCAAGAACACGCAATCAGTTTGCGCGTGCACGCGGTGGGGGTCAGCGGACGTTGCCGTTGGAGCAGGTCTGCTGCGCGGCGGAGTTGCCCTTGATCGAATCGGGCAGAGCCACGACATTGTCGGGGGTTGCTGCCGGATCCGGAGTCGCCGCGGGGTCGGTCGCCGGCTCCTCGACGGGTGCCGTCGGCTCCTGCACGACCACGCCGTCGTTCTTATTGTTCTCGTGCGTAATCTGCAGCTGCGCGTTCGCCGCGAGCGCCTCCCAGAGCGCCGAGGCGGCGGTGTAGTTGGGGACGACCTTGTTCGGGTTGGCCGAGTCCGTGCCGTTCGGGTACTGCACGAAGACGATGTCCTCGAACGGGACCGACTTGACCGCGAGAGCGATCTGGACCAGCGTCATCGGGTTCGTGAGGGACTCGCTCGGCTCCAGGTTCTGGATCGCGGTGTTCGCGAGCTTCAGCATGACCGGGACGTTGCCGAGCACGTCGCCGCTGATCATCTTGCGGGCGAGGCTCGACATGTACTGCTGCTGGTTCCCGATGCGGCCGAGGTCGCTGCCGTCGCCCACTCCGTGACGTGTTCGCAGGAACTGCAGGGCCTGCAGCCCCTCGATCGTGTGCGTTCCTGCGGCCATGTCGAGGCCCGTGTAGCGGTCCTTGATCGGGTTGGCGAGGCAGACGTCGACGCCGCCGATCGCGTTGGTGATCTCGATCACACCACCGAAGGTGACGCCGGCCGCGAACTGGATCTCCTGGTCGGTGAGTTCGGAGATCGTCTTCACGACGCAGTTCAGGCCGCCGTCGGTGTACGCGGTGTTGAGCGGCTGCTTGCTCATCGCGGAAGTGGCGTTGCCGTTCTTGTCGGTGCAGGCCGGGATCGGGACCATCAGGTCGCGCGGGAAGCTGACGACCGTGATCCGGCGCGGCTCCTGCGAGACGTGCACCAGCAGGTTCACGTCGTTGAGCGAGCCCTCGGCATCCGCTCCGGAGCATCGCTCGCCGAAGAGGTCCTTGTACTTCTCTTCACAGGTGTCGACCCCGGTGAGCACCATGTTGAAGCCGCCCTCGTACTCGCCGATGTCCGGCGGGATCGGGTCCTGGCCCTCGATCTCGACCGCGTTCGCCGAGACGGTGCTCGAGAGGTCGTAGAAGACGTAGGCGCCGACGCCGAGCCCGCTCACCAGAACCACGGCGAGGCCGATCACGATGAACTTCAAGAGCTGGCCGACGGTGCCAGGAGTGCCCAGCTGACCGTGGCGCGCGATCGTGTGACGGCGTCGGGTGTTCTGGCTCACTCGGGTCCTTTCGGATTAAGCGCCGGTGCGGGGGCACCGTGCTCAAATGCGGAGGGTGTGGGATTCGAACCCACGAGACATCTCTGCCCACTGGTTTTCAAGACCAGCTCCATCGGCCGCTCGGACAACCCTCCCGACAGACGCTTCTGTCGACCAGGCGTGAGTCTAGCCGAGAACTATTCTCCTGCGCTGACCTGGGCGGGGGCTGGAAGCGTGTCGAGCGCTCGCGCCAGGCCGCCGTCGGCCACGTCTGCGGTGACCTCGCCGGCGGCTTCCTTCACCACGTCGGGCGCCTGCCCCATCGCGACGGCGCGGCCACCGAGCGAGCGAGCCCAGCCGAACATCCCGATGTCGTTGCGTCCGTCGCCGGCGACGAGGATGCGTCCCTCGTCGAGGCCCAGCTCGGTGCGCACCTGCTCCAGAGCGGTTCCCTTGTCCACGCCCTGCGGCGCGATGTCCAGCCACGCCGTCCAGCCGATCGCGTACGACACCTCGTTGAGACCGGCGTCCGCCACCAGGCGGTGGAAGTCGTCTTCGTCATGGCCGGGAGAGACGACGACGATGCGCGAGACGGGGAGTTCCCCGAGCTCGTCGAAGTCGACCTGGCGCCCGCCGTCGAGTGTCCAGTCATCGAGCTGCTCGGTGAACAACCGCTGCCCGGAGGCGAGTTCGACCATGTATCTGGCCTCGGGGAGACGCTCTCGCAGCAGGCCGAGGACCGGAGTGGGATCGAACGTCTCCACGTTCCAGCGCTCCCAGTCGTCGCCCGAGCGGCGCATCGTCACCGCGCCGTTGGAGCACACCACGTAGTCCGCGGTCAATCCGAGTTCCTCGACGTATCGTCGGGTCGCCATCCAGCTGCGACCGGTCGCGATGGTGACCATGTGCCCGCCGTCGCGAAGCCGGGCGATCGCTTCCGGAACACCGGGGCTCATCGTCTCGTCCTGCAGCAGGATGGTCCCGTCGACGTCGAGGCCGACCAGCCAGGGGCCCGTCATCGAGCGGCCCGCCCATCGACGAGGGGCTGGATCACGTCGAGGCCGCCGAGGTAGGGGCGCAGGACCTCGGGCACGCGCACGGATCCATCGGCCTGCTGGTGCGTCTCGAGCAGGGCGACGATCCAGCGTGTCGTGGCGAGCGTGCCGTTCAGCGTGGCGACGTGCTGCGTCTTCGCTGCTCCCTGCGTCGCTCCATCCGCCGCATCGACGAGAGGGCGATGACGCACGTCCAGGCGGCGCGCCTGGAAGGTCGTGCAGTTCGACGTCGAGGTGAGCTCGCGGAAGGCGCCCTGCGTCGGCACCCACGCCTCGATGTCGTACTTGCGAGCGGCGCTGGAGCCGAGGTCTCCCGCTGCCACATCGATCACGCGGTAGGCGAGACCGAGCGAGGTCAGCATCTCCTCCTGCAGGGCCACGAGGCGCAGGTGCTCGGCTTCGGCCTCCTCCGCAGTCGTGTAGACGAACATCTCCAGCTTGTTGAACTGGTGCACCCGGATGATGCCGCGGGTGTCCTTGCCGTGCGAGCCGGCCTCGCGGCGATAGCAGGTCGACCAGCCGGCGTAGCGGAGGGCACCGTCTGCCAGGTCGACGATCTCGTCCTTGTGATACCCGGCGAGCGCGACCTCGCTGGTGCCGACCAGGTACAGATCGTCGTCCTTGTCGAGGTGGTAGACCTCATCGGCGTGCTCGCCGAGGAAGCCGGTGCCCTGCATGATCTCCGGGCGCACGAGCGTCGGGGTGATCAGGGGCACGAATCCGTTCTGGAGCGCCTTGTCGAGCGCGAGGTTCATCAGCGCGATCTCGAGACGTGCGCCGATGCCGCGCAGGAAGTAGAAGCGCGCGCCGGAGACCTTGGCACCGCGTTCCATGTCGATCGCTCCGAGGAGCTCGCCGAGCTCGAGGTGATCCTTCGGCTCGAAGTCGAACGCCGGGACGTCACCGACGCGGCGCAGTTCGACGAAATCGGCTTCGCCGCCGGCCGGCACGCCGTCGATCACCACGTTCTCGATCCGAGCCAGAGCGGCAGCCGCGGCGTCGGCGGCCTCGTTCGCCGCGTGCTGGGCCTGCTTGACGCGCTCGGCGAGGTCTTTCGCCTGCGCGACCAGCGCAGCCTTCTCGTCTTTCGGAGCCTTCGCGACGAGCTTGCCGAAGGCGTTCTGCTCGGCGCGCAGCTCCTCGAACGCGGAGAGCGCGGCCCTGCGCGATCGGTCGGCCTCGAGAGCGACGTCGACGGTGCTCTGGTCGTTTCCACGAGCAGCCTGCGAGCGGCGGACGATCTCCGGATTGTCGCGGAGGAGTGCGAGGTCGATCATCCACCAAGTCTACGGTGAACGCTCCGAGGTGCCGGATGTCACACTCTCGGGCCGGTGTCGTCTTCCTCTGCAGTGGTCGGCACCGCGTCGACCTGTGGAAAGGAATCCCATGAGCATCCGCGTCACCTCCCTCGACCAGCTGAACCTCGCCTTCGCCGATCGCTTCAACGCCCGCGACCTCGACGGGCTGATGGCGCTGAACACCCCGGACGTCGTCTTCGTGCCCGCACCGGGAGCGGCCGTGACGGGCACGGACGCGATCAGAGGGGCTCTCGAGCAGTTCCTCGGTCTGAACCTGCCGATCTCGATGACGGTCCGTCACGTCTTCGAGAGCGAGGGCACCGGACTCGCGGTCGCCGACTGGACGATCACCGGCACGGGTCCCGACGGATCCGCGATCGACCTCGCCGGCACGACGGCCGATGTCGCGGTGCACGACGACGAGCACGGCTGGCGCTACGTGATCGACAACCCCTTCGGCACGGCCTGAGGCGGCTCGGAGGCCCGGCCTTGTGCCCGGCCTCCGTCAGCCCTCGTCCATCCCGGCACGTCGGCACACCCGCAACGCTCTCCGGGCACGCGAGATGCGCTGCCGCGCGGCCGCGGGTTCGATTCCGAGCCGGATCGCCACCTCCTCCGTGGAGAGGCCGTCGACCACGGTGAGCAGCAAGGGCTCCCGGAGCGTCTCCGGGAGCGAGTGGAGGGCGGCGAGCGCGCCGTCGAGGAACACCCGGACCTCCACGGCGGACTCCACGCTCGCCCCCTCGCCCGCCACGTCATCCTCCAGGACGGCCTCCCGCCGCCGCGCACGTTGCCGCGCGAGATCGATGGCGACGTTCCTGGCGATGACATCGAGCCAGGCGCACATGCGCCCCGGTTGCGGGGTCTCCAGGTGCGAGACCGAGCGCCAAGCCCGCAGGAGCGCGGTCTGGGCCGCGTCCTCCGCGTCGGAGACAGGCACCCCCAGCGAGATGCTGCGCCGCCGAAGCCGGTCGGGCTCGGTCTCGATCAGCGCGGAGAGCACGGCCTGCGAGTCGCCATGGGAGACATCGCGCATTCGTTCGCTCCCCTCGTCGCGGTCGAGCAGGGTCGCCCTCGCGGATGAGGAGACCCGAGCACTTCCCGGTTTAGAGTAGCGCCATGACCACCAGCGCCCCCGTCCCGCGACAGGCGGCGCTCGTCTACAACCCGATCAAGGTCGACGGAAAGCACCTTCGAGCCCGTGTCCGCGACCTCTCGCGCGAGGCGGGATGGGAGCATCCGGCCTTCTACCCGACGACCGTGGAGGATGCGGGTCAGCATGCCACGGCGCAGGCTCTCGAGCGCGGTGTGGATGTCGTGCTGGTCGCGGGCGGCGACGGCACGGTGCGCGCGGTGTCGGAAGCGATCGCGAACAGCGGTGTGCCGCTGGCGATCCTGCCCAGCGGCACCGGGAACCTGCTCGCCCGCAATCTCGGACTCCCCCTGGGCGACCCGACGGAGATGATCCGCGCAGCGCTCGGTGACTTCCGGCATCCGATCGACATCGGCTGGGCCCGCCTCACGCGACAAGACGGCGAGGAAGCCCGGCACGCCTTCGTGGTGCTGGCCGGCATGGGGCTCGATGCCGACATGATCGCGAACACCCGCTCCGATCTGAAGAGATCAGTGGGGTGGATCGCGTACGTCGATGGCGCCGCCCGTTCCCTGCCGCGCGCGAAGCCCTTCCGCGCCGTCTACCAGGTCGATGAGGGGCGCCTGCACTCGCACCGCGCTTACAGCCTGCTCTTCGCGAACTGCGGCACCCTTCCGGCCGGCATCTCCCTGATCCCCGACGCGTCGATCACGGATGCCGCCCTCGACGTCGCCGTCATCCAGCCGACCGGCATCTTCGGCTGGTTCGGGGTGTGGCGGAAGATCTGGTGGGACAACTCCGTGCTGCATCGCTTCCGCGCGGGACGCCGCGTGCTCGAGCATCGCGGCAAGAACGCCTCGGTGCACTACTTCCACGGATCAGCAGCAGAAGCCGCGTCAACCGACCCCGTCCCTATCGAGCTCGACGGCGACGAGTTCGGCGAGGCCGTGCGCATCACCTGCTGGGCAGATCCCGGAGCTCTGCTGCTGGCACTGCCCTCCGGTCACCCGGTGCATACCCTCTGAGAGCCGAAGGGCGCCTCGGGATCAGCGGACCTCGACCGTGCCGTCGAGAGCTCCGCCGACGAGGGTCAGGGTGAAGGGAGCATCGTCGTCGACCGTGTCCTCACCGAAGGAGAGGATGGTCGCACGCGGCGCCATGTCCATCGTGCAGGCCTGGTCGGCGTCGGTCGCGAACGTCGCCGTCCCCGCGTTCCCCGATCCCTCGAGCGAATCGACGACCGGCGGGCAGGACGAAGAGCCCCAGGTGAGCAGGACGAGACCGCCGTCGTCGAACCAGCCGGCGGAGGGCAGGTACTCGGTCGAGGTGCCCGGCGTCCCCGTCGCGGCCGGGTCGGCGTCGAGGTCCACATCGTCGGTGATGTCTCCGTAGGAGACGTTGAGGGTGATGTCGGCGGTCGGATCCACTCCCTCGGGAAGCGCACCGATGCTCGCGCGCGGCGCGAGGTCGGCCGTGCAGGCCTTCTCGGCGCCATCGCCGTCCGGATCCACGAGCGTGACCGTAACGGTTTGACCCTGGGCCTCGACCGTGTCGACCTGCGGCACACACGTCGACGAGCCCCAGGTGACGACGGCGAACATGCGTCCGTCATCGAGCAGTGTGCCCTCGACATCGTTCTGGTCGTCGACGCCGCCTGCGCTGGGGGCAGGCGAGCTTGTCGGCGTCTGCGCACCCGGCCCAGCGGTGCACCCGGCGACGAGGAGCGCAGCGGCGACGAGACCGATGACGGAGGCGAGAGGACGAAGTGCGAGGGTCATGCTCACAGGGTAGTCCCGGAGAAGTTCGCGCGGATAGCCCGCATCGCCTACTGAAGAGCGGAGGTGAGCCGGGCCAGGTTGTCGAGCACGGTCGAGCGCAGCGGCTGCTGCATCCACTCCTCCAGGGTCAGCTCGCGGCTGAGGGAGCGGTACTTGTCTTCGACCTCGCGCATCTCGGCGACGAACTCCTCGCCGCGCACCAGCATCGAGACCTCGAGGTTCAAGCCGAAGGAGCGCATGTCCATGTTGCTGGAGCCGATGACCGCGACCTCGTCGTCGATCGTCAGCGTCTTGGTGTGCAGGATGTAGGGCTTGCGGTACATCCAGATGCGAACGCCCGCCTTGAGCAGCACCTCGTAGTAGCTGCGCTGGGCGTGATAGACCATCGCCTGGTCGCCCTCTTCCGAGACGAACAGCTCGACGTGCACACCGCGGTCGACGGCTGCCGTGACCGCGAGCAGCAGCGCCTCGTCGGGGACGAAGTAGGGGCTGACGATCATGATCTTCTTCTTCGCCGCATAGAGCAGCGCGAGGAAGAGACGGAGGTTGTTCTCGACTTCGAACCCCGGTCCTGACGGCACCACCTGGCAGTCGAGGTCGCCGGAGCCGATGTTCGCGTGGGCGATGTCGATGCCCTCGAGCACCGTGTCGGTCTCGCTGTACCAGTCGGCGACGAAGATCGCGTTCACGCTCAGCACCACCGGGCCGTCGAGACGCACCATCAGGTCGACCCAGTGCAGACCGCGCCTGACGTTCTTCTTCAGGTTGTAGGTCGAGTCGGTGACGTTCTGCGATCCGAGGAAGGCGATGTTGCCGTCGACGACGAGGAGCTTGCGGTGATTGCGCAGATCGGGACGCTGCATCTTGCCCTTGAGCGGCTGCACCGGAAGCATCAGGTGCCAGTCCGCGCCCATCGCATTGAGCCGCGCGATGGTCTGCTTGTAGCGGGGCTTGCCGCGGTTGGCCCAGTGGTCGAGCAGCACGCGCACCTCGACGCCGCGCGCGCGGACCTCTTCGAGAGCACGGAAGAAGTTGTCGGTCGCGGCATCCGACTGCAGGATGTAGAACTCGACGTGCACATACTCCTGCGCCGTGCGGATCGCCTCGGCCATCTCGTCGAGCGACTCCTGGTAGTCGGAGATGAGATGAGCGCCGTTGTCGCCCGAGAGCGGGAGGGCGCCGAGCTTCTGGTTCATCTGCACGATCGGCCCGAACCACGCGGGGGCGTTCGGTCGGAGCGTGCCGAAATGCAGGTGCTCACTGGTCTCGGCGATGTACTCGTTGATCTGGTCCTGCTTGCGCCGGCGTGCCCGCGGGAGACGCGGATTGCCGATCACGAGGAACAGGAAGACACCGACGAACGGGATGAAGAAGACCGCCAGCAGCCACGCCATCGCCGCCGTCGGGCGGCGGTTGCGAGGGATGACGATGATCGCCGTGACACGGATGATGACATCGAGCACCAGCAGGAAGGCGGCGATCCACCATCCCCAGGTCTCCGCAGTCATCGCGCCCCCTTGCCACCGCAGTGACCATCACAGCAGTTGCGCACCGGAGTGGGTGCGCTGGCTTCACAGTAGCCGATGGGTCGGACTCAGGCGCGCGGCGGAAGACCCCGCGCGGCGCGCTCCTCGGCCTCGATCTGCGCGTGCACCTTGCGCTCGGTGCGGTCGAAGCGGAGGATGCCGCGGACCACGAAGAAGAACACGATGCTCACCCCGACGGTCGGCAGAAGCGACCATGCCGCGGCGAGCCAGAAGTTGTCCATCACTCCATGGTACGCGAGCCACTGTTCGTGCACAGTTCCGGGCTCACAGGATCTGTGTCCACAGGCCCCCTTTCGGCACCCACCGGTGCGCACGCTCGACCACACTCTGGGGATGACCACAGTTCTCCGCGCCGCAGATTCCGCCGCCTTCCTCGGCATCGTCCCCACTCTCGCGGGCTTCACGCCTCGTCGGAGCACCGTGCTCCTCCCCTTCCGGGGCACCCGCACTGACGGGGCCATGCGTCTCGACCTCCCCCGCGACGGCACCGACCTCGAGGCCTACGCCGACGCCGCGGTCGGCCTCGTGGCTCGCGTATCCGGGACGGATGCGGTCGCCGTCGTCGTCTACACCGACGAGGAGGCGCACCCCACACGAGACGGCCTCGTCCTCCCGCATGCGGTGATGCTCGACGAGCTCTTGGGATGCGCCGAGGATGCGGGGCTCCGCGTGGTCGACGCCCTCTGCGTGACCCCTTCCGGGTGGTCGAGCTACATCGACGACGAGCCGGAGCTCGGATCGCTGACGCAGATCTGCCGTCCGTCCGATCTGCTGCCGACGGGCGATGTCTCCGGAGACCAGAGCGTCGGCGCGGAACTCCCCCCGATCGATCTCGCGGAGAAGGAGCGTGTGGGAAGAGCATCGGTCGAGCTCGCCGCGCTCCTCGACGGGAAAGGACGAGGTCGGCTGACGGCGCGGGAGAATCCGCAGCTCGTCGCCGCGCTCGTCCTGCTCGAAGACGTTCCGGCCTTCTTCGAGTCCGTGCTGGCGGCGCCCGACGGTCTCCCGCCTCTCGCCACGGCCACGCTGCTGTGGTGCTTGGAACGACCTCTGCTGCGCGACGTCGCAATCGCTCAATGGGCGACCGACCTCGCGGGCGGCATCCGCACGCTCGATGCACAGACTGCTTTCGCCGCGTCCGGGGTGATGGTCCCCGACGAGGTGGGCCAGGTGTTCCTCGGACGCGGTCCCACCCCTGACACCGACCGCCTGCGATGCGCGCTGTCTGCGATGCGCGCTGCGTCCGCGAGGGCACCGCGACCCGCGCGACCTGCCCCGCTCACCGTCGCCGCGTGGCTGTCCTGGGCCCTGGGGCGCGCGAGCCACGCGGGCCGATACCTCGATATGGTGCGCGAGATCGACCCCCGCTACCCCCTCGCCGCCCTCCTCGAGACGATGATCGGCGGTGCGATGCTCCCGGAGTGGGCGTTCCGGTCTCGCTCGGCGGAGTGAAGGCGGGGCGGGGTGAAGGCGGCGCGGATCGGGCTACTTGACCAGGGGGAAGAGAATGGTCTCGCGAATGCCCAGGCCGGTGATGGCCATCAGCAGGCGATCGATTCCCATGCCCATTCCTCCGGACGGCGGCATACCGTGCTCGAGAGCGCGCAGGAACTCCTCGTCGACCGGCATCGCCTCGACATCACCGCGGGCTGCGAGCTTGGCCTGCTCGACGAAGCGCTCGCGCTGGATCACGGGGTCCACGAGCTCGGAGTACCCGGTCGCCAGTTCGAAACCGCGGATGTACAGGTCCCACTTCTCCACGACGCCCGCGATCGAGCGGTGTTCACGGACCAGGGGCGACGTGTCGACGGGGAAGTCCATCACGAACGTCGGGCGAACGAGATCGCCCTTCACGAAGTGCTCCCACAGCTCCTCGACGAGCTTGCCATGGGTGGCTTGCGGCGGCAGATCGACGTCGTTCTCCTGAGCGAACGCGATCAGGTCTTCGACCGCGTCCTGAGGGGTGACGGTGCGACCCGAGGCGGCGGAGAGCGACTCGTACATCGAGATGCGGTCCCACTCGCCACCCAGCTCGTACTCGGTGCCGTCGGCCCAGGTCACGGTCGTGGACCCGGCGACCGCGATCGCCGCGTTCTGCACGAGCTCCTGCGTGAGCGCGGCCATCTGGTTGTAGTCGCCGTATGCCTGGTAGGCCTCCAGCATCGCGAACTCGGGGCTGTGCGTGGAGTCGGCGCCCTCGTTGCGGAAGTTGCGGTTGATCTCGTAGACGCGCTCGATGCCGCCGACCACCGCGCGCTTCAGGTAGAGCTCCGGCGCGATGCGCAGGTAGAGCTCGGTGTCGAACGCGTTCGAGTGGGTGATGAACGGGCGAGCGGAGGCCCCGCCGTGCTGCACCTGCAGCATGGGGGTCTCCACCTCGAGGTAGTCGTGGCTCGTGAAGGTCGAACGCAGGCTCGCGTTGACGGCGGCCCGGGCGCGCACCGTGTTGCGCGCCTGCTCCCGCACGATCAGGTCGAGGTAGCGGCTGCGCACACGCCCTTCCTCGCTGAGCTCGGAGTAGGCGTTGGGCAGCGGCAGGATCGCCTTGGCCGCGATCGTCCAGTCGTCGGCCATGATCGACAGCTCGCCGCGGCGGCTGGAGATGACCTCGCCGTGCACGAACACGTGGTCACCCAGGTCGACGTACTCCTTCCAGTTCGCCAGCGATTCCTCGCCGACGTTCGCAAGGGAGATCATCGCCTGGATGCGCGATCCGTCACCCGCCTGCAGTGTGGCGAAGCAGAGCTTGCCGGTGTTGCGGCTGAACACCACCCGACCCGCGACCCCGACGATGACGCCGGTCTCGGCGCCCGCCTCGAGCTCGCCGTACTCGGCGCGCAGCGCGGGAATCGTGTGCGTCACGGGCACGCCGACCGGGAACGCCCCGCCGCCCGCGTCCGCCCGCTTCTCGATCAGGCGCTCGCGCTTGGCGAGACGCACGGCCTTCTGTTCGTGGACGTCCTCTTCGAGGGAAGAGTCGGTCGAGGCCGATTCGGGCGCGGCGGACGCGTCAGTCATGTGCGGGGCTCCTTGGAAGTCCCTCCCAGTTTACCGAGGCGGCGTGCCGCTCCTCGGCACGCGCTGGGTAGCCTCGAAGAATGGCCCACACCCGCATCCTCCGCGCGTTCGCCGCCCTCGCGCTCTCGATGGCGGCGGTCCTCGCCCCGGCAGCAGCTCTGGCAGCGCCCGGCGGGTCCGCATCGTCGGTCGCCGCCGCGCCGCATCCGGCCGCTGCGGCAGATGTCGACGACTTCTCCTACAGCTCGTGGGATGCCGTCTACGAGATCGGTCTCGACGACGAGGGCCGTGCTCGCATGCGGGTGACCGAGACCCTGGTCGCCGACTTCCCGGACTTCGACCAGAACCACGGCATCGTCCGCGGACTCGTGACGTCGTACGAGGGGGCGAGCACCGAGACCTCGGTCCTGTCGGTGACCGATGAGAACGGCGCAGACGTGCCGTACGAGACCGACGAGGAAGACGGCCTCCTCTACGTGCTCACGGGCAACGACGATGACTTCGTGCGAGGGCTCACTACCTACGTGATCGAGTACGAGATGCGCGATGTGATCCTCGCGACCGCTCCATCGGCGGGGTCATCCGCTCCCCCGGCCGACGAGTTCTACTGGGATCTGCTCCCCCTCGACAGCACGCAGCCCATCGACCGCTTCCGCGCCGAAGTCGTGTTCGACCCGGCATTGAGCGCGGAGCTCAACGGAGCCACGCGGTGCTACACCGGGCCCTCCGGCTCGAAGGACGAGTGCGAGTTGGAAGGCCCGACCACCGACGGCGGTGTCGCGACATTCCGCGTCGAGTCGGGCGCGCGCCCGGCCGGCGACGGCGTGACCGTCGCCATCGGCCTCGACCCCGATGCCGTCGCCCAACCCCTCGCCCGCACTCCGGACCCGGTCGCCGACATCACTCCGATAGTGGCGGCGGTGGGCGCTCTCGGGCTCTCCGTCGGCAGCTGGGCGGCCGTGTCGGCGTTCACGCGCAGACGGCGCGTCGCCACGGGGATCGTGGTCGCCCAGTACGACGTGCCGGATGCGCTGCCGCCGCTGCTCGCCGCCGCTGTGGTTCCCGGCGCCAAGGACGTGATCCCGGCCGAGATCGTGCACCTCGCCGTGCGCGGCGTGCTGCGCATCGAGGAGGGAGGCGAAGACGAAGACCCGCGGCTGCGCCGTCTGCCCGGAGCGCGCATCCCCGACCAGTTGGACGTCGACGCCCTCGAAGCGCTGTTCGCCGATGCGGGCACCGACGATGTGGTCGATCTCCCCGCCGCCGACGAAGGCTTCGCCGCTCGCATGACCGCGCTCCAGCACAGCGGAACGACCGCGGCCCGGAACCGCGGACTCACCGAGAAGGTGCGCAGCCGAGGTGCGATGATCCTGCAGTGGTGCGCGATCGGCATCGCGGTCTTCGGCTTGGGGTTCGGGATCTGGAGCGCGGCCAGCGGACGACTGTCGGCGATTCCCGCCCTCGTCGTGATCGCATTCGGTACGTTCCTCGTGCTCCTCTCCAGCCTCTACGCCTTCTCGAAGCACACCGTGCTCACCGCCGAGGGCGCCCGCACATACGAATATCTGCAGGGGGTGAAGGAGTTCATCCGCGTCGCGGACGCCGACCGCCTGCGCATGCTGCAGTCGTACAGCGGGGCTGAGCGAAGAGCCGACGGCACCGCCGACGTCATCCACGTGTACGAGAGGCTCCTCCCCTACGCCATCCTGTTCGGCATGGAGGACGAATGGGGCGATGTGCTCGAGAAGGCCTATACGACGGCCCAGCGCGGAGCATCCTGGATCGGCGATCCCGCATCGTTCGCGCTTCGGGCGCAGCTCGCCACGTTCGTGGCCTCGTCCCACTCGGCCGCGACGTATTCGGCCGCCTCTTCGGGCACGTCGTCGAGCGCCGGCGGATCGTTCGGCGGCGGCTTCTCCGGAGGTGGCGGCGGCGGAGGGTTCTCCGGCGGACGCTGAGCCCGCCCTCCGCGACCGGACGTGCGACGCGGGTCGAGAGGAGGAGCTCTCAGATCAGCGGCGGCGCGTCGGAGGCTTCGCGCAGCGCCCGCTCGACGGTCGACTGCACCAGTGCCGAGAGATAGCCGCCCGGATTCTCGACGCCGATCTCCCGCAGCCGTGTGGTCGACTGTCCGATGATCGAGCGTGAGAACTCGGTCGCCGTCGCGATGGCATCCGCATATGCCGGGCGATCGGTCTCGGCGATCACGACGGGCTCGCACCCCATCTCCACCGCGAGTGCCTGAGCGATCGGCAGCACGGCGGCTGGAGCCGTCACCGCGGCGAACCCGGCCTGGAGCTGTCGAAGGTCGATCGAGGTCCCGGTGAAGGTAATCGCAGGATGCACGGCGAGGGGGATCGCTCCGCGCTCGGCCGCTGGGCGGAGCACCTCGATGCCGTACGCAGGATCGGTGTGGAGCACGAGCTGACCGACCTGCCAGCCTCCCACCTCGGCGATGCCCGCCACCAACGAGGGCAGCTGCTCGGAGGGGACGGCGATGACCACGAGTTCTGCTCGACGGACCACCTCCAGGGCCTCGAGCACCGGCACATCAGGGAGCACGGCGGAGGCGCGTTCGTCGTCGGATCCACTGGTGATCCCGATCACGGCATGCCCCGCGCCTCCGAGCGCCGCACCGACGACCGGCCCGACGCGCCCTGCGCCGATGATGCCGACGCCGAGGCGACCGTCACGCGTCATCGTCGCTCCTCCTCCGCCGCCGCAGCGGGGGTGCGGGAGGAGTGTCCGACGCAGCCGGGGGTGCGACCGGAGGTGCCGGCGGAGGCGTTACCTCCGGCGCGGCCGGGGGCGCCGCAGGAGCACTCGCGGGAGGTGCAGGCGGCGGAGTCACCGGAGGCATGACCGGGGGCGCAGGAGGAGCTACCGGGGGCGCAGGAGGCGTGATGGGAGCACCCGCGGACGGCCCCCCGACCGGCGGAGCAGGCGGAAGAACCGGCGGAGCAGGCGGAAGAACCGGCGGCACAGGCGGAGCCGTCTGCACGGGGACGGGGAAGACCGGCGGCGGGCCGGTGTAGGCGGGCGGGGCCGCAGGAGCGGCCACCGTTGCCGCATCGGTGTGCGCGCTCCACCGGTGAGTGGTGTCGCGCGAGGCCGCCTCGGCGGCAGCGAGGCTGACCTCGTCGATCAGCGCCAGCGCGTCCGCCCGCTCGAACCCCGAGAGGTATCCGGTGATGGGACCGGGCACGGTGTGCACCTGCGCGCCGGAGACCCGCTGTGCCCGATCGATCGGTCCCTGGCTGAGGGAGACGCCCTGCAGGCGTGCCAGCGGGAACACCGCGAGCTTGCGCCACACGTTTCCGCGGCGCAGCAGCAGACCGAAGTCGGCGACCAGGTAGCCATGACGCTTCCAGGAGAACGGACGCCGCCACCGCGCGCGCCGCGCCATCGTGCGATAGGTGTCGCCGTCTGCGGGGCCGACGATGCCCTGTTCCCAGAGGAACGGGATGCTCTCCGTCGGCACGTCGGGCAGCACCAGAGCGAGCACTCGCTCGACGTCGGCGCGCTTGCCGACCGGCAGCACCACGTTGAACTGCTGCCCACTTCCGGACGACTGCTGAGCGGCGCTCTTGCCGCTCATCCGGTTGATCTTGATCGTCCACCAGCCGAACGGGCGCCACAGCAGCGACTGCGAGACCTCCACCGCGAAGATGCGTCCGGGCGGAAGGGTCTCGGTCACGGTCGTGAGAAGACCGTAGGTGATCCGCACACCGTCCGGGGTCGGCGCGATCGAGTAGCGGAGGGACTTCGAGATCTGCGCCCAGGTGATACCGACCACGGCGATGACCATGGGCACGCCCATGCCGAGGCCCATCCCGAGGATAACGATGCCGCCGTCGGTGACGCCGTCGGCCAGCATGCCGATCAGCGCACTGCCCATCGCGACCGCGAAGATCGCTCCGAAGAACACGAACCAGAGCAGGCCCGAGATCAGTTGCGATCCCACGAGCCGGCCGGTCGGGATCTTGACGACGCTCTCCGGGACCACGTCGGCGAGATCGACACCGGAGATGAGATCGTTCACCCCCGCGTTCATCGATCCGACCAGCTGCGCCCGAGCGGACGCCGGTGCGGCCGCTGCCGCGCCCGGGTTCCGTGCGGCATCGCGCGCCGCGCGTGCCCCGGAAGCCAGGCGCAGGATGTCGGCGCGCACGGCCTCGGCCCGCGGCGTCGCAAGGTACTCGAGCTCGACGTTCGCGTCGTTGCCGGCGCCGACGACCTCGAGCTTGGCGAGTCCGATGATGCGAGCGGGGAACGGACGGGTCAGGTTCACGCCCTGCACGCGGTCGAGAGGCGCGCGGCGGTGCGAACGGAAGATGATGCCCTTGCGGACCTCGACATGGTCTCCGGTGATCCGGAACTGCTGGAAGCGCCAGACGAACCAGAAGATCAGCACCAGCACGACCACGAGCCCCAGCACGCCGAGCAGCGCGACGAGGATCAGGTTGTTCGAGAGCACCCAGTCGACGGGGTCGGCGCCGCCGTAGTCGCCGTAGTGCGCCTCTTCGGGCGTGAACAGCGCCACGGCCCAGGCGATGAGCCGGTCCCGCATGTTCGCGATGACGATACCCGCGATGATGATCAGCGCCAGCCCGCCCTTGAAGAGCGGGGTGAGCGGGTGCATCCGGTGCCACTCGCCGTTCGCGAGCGTCTCGGAGGCCTCCCCGCCGACGGGTGCCTGAGCGCTCGGCGCGAGAGGGGGCTGCTGCTCGCTCACAGGCCTGTCCGGCGAGTCTCGGCGACGTGGATGAGCGTGTCGCGCAGCGCCTCGGCCGCCTCTTGGGTGAGGCCCGGGATCTGCACACCGGTCGTGGCTGCGGCCGTGACCATCTTGAGCTGGGCGATGCCGAACGCGCGATCGAGCGGCCCCTGCGTGATGTCGACCAACTGCATGCGGCCGTAAGGCACGGCGATCATGCGCTGCCAGAGGATCCCCTTGCGAAAGACGATGTCGTCGGCGCGGAGCATGTAGCCGATCGCCTTCGCCTGCCGCGGGAGGATGATGAGCGCGAACACGGTGATGAGCAGCATGATCCCGGCGGGGATCCACACCCACTGCTGTTGCAGCACGATGTTCAGCACGACGGCGGCGACGACGACGAGCACGATGAAGATCACGTTCTGCAGGATCTGCGAGACGACGTAGCGCGGCGAGATCTGGTGCCACGTGCCGTCGAGCTCGAGGCGGGCCTCGTTGCGTGCCGTGCGCAGCTGCGTGTACGTCCCCCGGTCGAGGGCGTCGAGGTCAGTGCCCTCCGCCGAGTTCAGGGGCGCGGTCTCTGGGTTCTGAGTCATCAGGATCCTTCGGCAGGGTGCAGAACTGTTCGGCGACGAGCGCGGCGATCACGAGGACGATCGCACTTCCGATCAGGGCCAGTATGGCCACAGTCGACCCTACCTGCGGAACCACGGGACGCGACACGAGGAAGACGAGCAACCCGCCTCCGAATCCCGCCATGATGGCGCCGAGTAGGCTCGACGCCCGGGCGAGCGTCGCCGCCCTGAGCGCACGGAACGGATCGATGCGGATGCCCGAGCGCACGCTCCGGCGCACCGGCCAGGCGACGCCGAGGGATGCGGCGGCGATCAACAGCAGGAGCACCGGGAGCAGCAGCGACGGAGTGAAGGTGATGCGGCCCGACGCGGTCAGCAGGTGATCGAGCAGGAAGCCGCCGGCACCGGAGAGCAGCGCGAGGACGACGAGCACGCCTGCAGAGGTGCGTCTCATCCCTCGCCCCGGGCGCGCAGCTCGGCTGCGAGGTCGGCGACTCTGCCCCGACCGGGCAGCACCGCGTCCTGGTCGAGGTCCAACCAGGGATCGAGCACGAAGAGCCGCTCAGCGGCCCGAGGGTGCGGCAGCTGCAGACGCGGTTCGTCGGAGAGCACATCGTCATACGCGATGAGGTCGAGATCGAGGGTGCGGTCGCCCCAGCGCTCACGGCGCTCCCGGCCGTTCTCGTCCTCGATGGCGTGCAGCATCCCGAGAAGGATCTCCGGAGCGAGCCGCGTGGTGACCAGCGCCACGGCGTTGACGTATCCGGGCGCTTCGGGGTCGGGGCCGTCGAGACGGAGGGCCACGGTCTCGAACAGCCGGGAGAGGCGCACCTCACTCACCAGCGGCAGCCGGGCGATCCTCTCGGCGGCCGCCCTGATCGTGCGATGACGATCCCCGAGGTTCGCGCCGAGCGCGACGACCGCGGTGGTCTCCGGGCGTCCGGGGCGAGGCCCCGGCATGTCGGGCGGGTTCGCGAGGTTGCGGCTCATGCGGTCGTGTCCTCCATCGCGTCGGTCGTGCGGCGGCGGGTGATGGTGACCGCCACATCGGCGAAGTTCAGCGGGATCGGCGCGTGCGGCTTGTGCACGGTCACGACGACCTCCTGCACCCGCCGGTCCTCGAGACCCACGGCGGCGATGCGCTCGGCGAGCGTCTCGATCAGATTCACCGGTTCACCGGCCACCACGGCGGCGACCTTCTCGGCCAGCTCTCCGTAGTGCACCGTGTCCGTCACCTCGTCCGAGTCTGCGGCCTTCGCGAGCGACAGCCGCAGACGCAGATCGATCGTGAAGTCCTGTCCGTCCCGGCGCTCGTGGTCGAAGACGCCGTGACGACCGAACACGGTCAGACCGGTGAGGACGATCTCGTCGAGGGACTGCATGCCTCTAGCGTACGGGGCCGCCCCCGATATGCCTCAGCCTTCCCAGGCGTGCGCGATCGCGAGCGCATCACGCGTGGATGCCACGTCGTGCACACGCACGGCCCAGACTCCTGCCCTGACCGCGAGAGCGCTGGTGACGGCGGTCGCGAGATCGCGCCGAGACTCCGACACCTCTTCGTCGGGGCCGGTCTCGTGACGCAGCACCTCGGCGAGGAAACGCTTGCGCGAGGTGCCGATGAGCACGCGAGGCCCCAGTGCGACGATCTCGTCGAGTCCCCGCAGCACATCCCAGTTCTGCCCACCCGCCTTCGCGAACCCGATGCCGGGGTCGACGATGAGGCGCGACGGGGCGATTCCGGAGGCCGCGGCCTCGCCGATGCGCTCCTGCAGTTCGCCGGCGACCTCACGCGCGACCCGCTGGTACTCGGCTTTCGCGTACATGTCGGCCGAGAAGCCACGCCAGTGCCCGATCGCGAAGTCGGCCCCGGACTCCGCGACGGCCGCACGCATGTCGGGGTCGGCGAGCCCTCCGGAGACGTCGTTCACGATCCTGGCGCCAGCCCGCACGGCCGCGGCCGCGGTCGAGGCGCTGAGCGTGTCGACGCTGACGGGCACTCCTGCGGCGGCGAGCTGCTCGATCACGGGGATGACGCGCTGCTGCTCGATCGTGTCGCCGACGCGGTCGGCACCGGGTCTGGTCGACTCTCCGCCGACGTCGAGCACTGCTGCGCCCTCGGCCCGCAGCCGCAGTGCATGGGCGACCGCGCGATCGACGTCGAGATAGCGCCCGCCGTCGCTGAAGGAGTCGGGTGTGACGTTGACGATGCCCCAGATGCCGGTCATCAGCGCGCCGTCGCCCCGAGGGGGACGGACGCGCCGATCAGCGTGATCAGCTCCGCCCTGGCGACGGCGTCCGTGTACTCGCCGCGCGCCGCGATCGTGAGGGTCGATGCCTCGGTCTGCCGGCCGCCGCGCATCGTCACGCACCCGTGGGAGGCATCGAGCACGACAAGCACGCCCCGTGTGTCGAGGTGCTCCGCGATGGTGTCGGCGATCTGCTCGCCGAGGCGCTCCTGCACCTGGGGGCGAGCCGCGAGAATCTCGACGACGCGCACGAGCGCTCCGAGTCCCACGACCTGCTCCCCGGGGAGGTAGGCGATGTGCGCATGCCCGGCGAACGGCAGTAGGTGATGCTCGCAGACGGAACGGAAGCGGATGTCGCGCAGCAGCACAGCACCGGAGGGCAGGGTGTCGGGGGCGGGACCGCGCGAGACGCTGATGGTGCGCGCGAGCGGCTCGGCCGGATCTTCGCCGACGCCTGAGAAGAACTCGGAATACAGCTCTGCCATGCGCGACGGGGTCTGCTTCAGCCCCGGTCGGTCCGGGTCCTCGCCGATCGCCTCGAGCAGCTCTCCCGTGAGCCGTTCGACACGCTGCCTGTCTACTGTCACGTCACGCCGTCGCGGGCCGCGGGTTCCCGGCTCCCGCCGAACCCTGCTGCGTGCGCGGCGCGCTGGCCGGAGCCTCGACGGATGCCGCGAGCGAGACATCTTTCTTCGGCACCTCGATCGGAGGGCGCTCGGACACGGGGCGTCTTTCGCTCGAAAGCCACAGCGGGCGCTCGGGGAGCTTCTTGATCTCGGTGAAGATCTCCGCGATCTGATTGTGGTCGAGGGTCTCCTCCTCGAGCAGCGCGAGGGCGAGCTTGTCGAGGATGTCGCGGTTCGCGCTGATGACCTCGTACGCCTCGTTGTGGGCCTGTTCGATGAGCGCGCGGACCTGGGTGTCGACCCGCTCGGCGATCGTCTCGGAGTACTCACGGCCTCGACCCATGTCGCGGCCGGCGAAGGGCTCGCCGCCTTCCGTCCCCAGCTTGACCGGACCGAGTTCGGCGGTCATGCCGTACTCGATGACCATCTTGCGGGCGATCGAGGTGGCCTTCTCGATGTCGTTCGAGGCCCCGGTGGTCGGATCGTGGAACACGATCTCCTCCGCGACGCGGCCACCCATCGCGTAGGTCAACTGGTCTTGGAGCTCGTTGCGGGTGACGGAGTACTTGTCGTCCAGCGGCAGCACCATCGTGTAGCCGAGGGCCTTGCCGCGGGGCAGGATCGTGATCTTGGTCACGGGGTCGGTGTAGTTCATCGCAGCGGCGGCAAGCGCGTGACCGCCCTCGTGGTACGCCGTGATCAGCTTCTCCTTGTCCCGCATCACGCGGGTGCGGCGCTGCGGGCCGGCGATCACACGGTCGATGGCCTCGTCGAGGGCACGGTTGTCGACCAGTTGCGCGTTCGAGCGCGCGGTGAGCAGAGCGGCTTCGTTGAGCACGTTCGCGAGGTCGGCACCCGTGAATCCGGGGGTCTTGCGGGCGACGACCTCGAGGTCGACACTCTTCGCCAGGGGCTTGCCCTTGCTGTGCACCTCGAGGATCTTCTGACGGCCCTTGAGGTCGGGCGCGTCGACGCCGATCTGACGGTCGAAGCGACCGGGGCGCAGCAGTGCGGGGTCGAGGATGTCCGGGCGGTTGGTCGCCGCGATCACGATGACGTTCGCGTTCGGGTCGAAGCCGTCCATCTCCACCAGCATCTGGTTGAGGGTCTGCTCGCGCTCGTCGTTGCCGCCGCCCATGCCGGCGCCACGGTGACGACCGACGGCGTCGATCTCATCGATGAAGATGATGGCCGGCGCGTTCTCCTTGGCCTGGCCGAAGAGGTCGCGCACGCGCGAGGCACCGACGCCGACGAACATCTCGACGAAGTCGGAACCGGAGATCGAGTAGAAGGGGGCTCCGGCCTCGCCGGCGACGGCGCGGGCGAGGAGCGTCTTGCCGGTTCCGGGAGGACCGTACAGCAGCACGCCCTTCGGGATGCGGGCTCCGATGGCCTGGAACTTCGCGGGGTCCTGGAGGAACTCCTTGATCTCATGGAGCTCTTCGATGGCCTCGTCGGCACCGGCCACGTCGGCGAAGGTGACGGTGGGGGTCTCCTTGTTGACGAGCTTGGCCTTGGACTTGCCGAACTGCATGACCTTGCCGCCACCGCCCTGCATCGACGACAGCAGCCACCAGAACAGCAGACCCAGCAGCACGAGGGGAAGGAGGAGCGAGAGGAAGCCGTCGAACCAGGTCGCGCGCGGGACGGCGTCGTTGAAGCCGTCCTTCGGAGCTGCCTCGTTGATCGCGGTGACCACCTCGTCGGCGCGCGCGTCGACGTAGTAGAACTGCACGTTCTCCGAGCCCTGGAACGGCTTGGAGAGCGTCATGTCCACGCGCTGATCGCCATCGGTGTTCACGACCTCGGTGACCGTGGTGCCGGAGAGGAGCTTGAGCCCCTCCTGCGTCGTGATCTGCTTGGGCGCGCCCAGATTCGAGATCAGCAGGAAACCGCCGAACAGGAGCACGCCGATCAGCGCGACGTAGATCAGCGGATTCCGGGTGAGCTTCTTCACATCCATGATCGGATCAGCGTATCGCGCGCGCCCTAGGGGGCCGCTGTGCGTTCACCCACGGCGTAGCGTGGCGCCGGCGTCAGCTGTAGACGTGCGGCGCGAGCACCGCGACATCGCGCAGGTTGCGGTAACGCTCGTCGTAGTCGAGGCCGTATCCGACGACGAAATCGGTGGGGATGTCGAAGCCCACGTACTTGCAGTCGATGACGACCTTCGCGGCCTCGGGCTTGCGCAGGAGCGCCAGCACCTCGATCGACTCGGCTCCGCGGGATCCGAAGTTCTCCAGCAGCCAGCTGAGGGTCAGGCCGGAGTCGATGATGTCCTCGACGATCAGGACGTGCTTGCCGTTGAGGTCGGTGTCGAGGTCCTTGCGGATCTGCACCACGCCGCTCGACTTGGTGCTCGCTCCGTAGCTCGAGACCGCCATCCAGTCCATCGGTGCGTGGAACGGCAGCGCCCGCGCGAAGTCGGCCATGACCATGACGGCGCCTTTGAGCACCCCGACGAGGACGAGGTCCTTACCCTCGTAATCCTCGGCGACCTGCGCCGCGAGCTGGTCGAGCTTGGCGAGGATCTCCTCCTCTGTGACGAGGATCTGTGCAAGGTCGTCCTGGATCTCCGCGGCGCGCATGGATCGATTTTAGGCGACGCGATCGGATGCTCGGTCCCAGGTTCGTCGATCGGGGAGGCATCTCCCCCTCGCGCGGCATCCGCACTACTGTGAGCGGTGATGTGGGCGGACGCCCCGACGGAAGGATTCACCATGGCTCTTGACGACATCCTCACGCAGGTGCCGATCGACGACATCGCCGAGAAGCTGGGCGTCTCGCGCGACGAGGCCAAGGTCGCGGTCGAGCAGGGCGGCGCGGTGCTGCTGGGCGGGCTCGCCCAGAACGCGCAGACGGATGAGGGCTCCGCCGCCATCCGGAACGCGCTCAAGAAGCACGAGGGCAGCTCCGGTGCCTCGAAGGTCGACGACATCGATCAGGCGGACGGCGGCAAGATCGTCGCGCACATCCTCGGATCGAAGGAGAAGGAGGTCACGAAGGAGCTCACGGAGTCGAAGGCGACCCCCGGCATCGACTTCGGCAAGCTCCTTCCGATCCTGGCCCCCATCGTGATGGGCCTCATCGCCAATGCGAACAAGGACAAGACGGCGAAGGCCGATGCCGGAGCCGAGAGCTCCGGTGGCATCGGCGACCTCATCGGCGGCCTGCTCGGCGGCAACGACAAGGGCGGCGCGTCGGGTGGCATCGGCGACGTGATCGGCGGGCTTCTCGGTGGCGGCAACAGCGGTGGCTCCGGCGGCGGCATCGACCTCGGTGGGATCCTCGGCGGCCTCCTCGGCGGAAAGAAGTAAGACCTCAACCCACCCATCCGGCCGTCGGGCACGGACGCGGAGAGCGTTCGAGACGAGACGCGCTCAGCGGCCGGATGCGGTGAAGACGATGCGCCCGCCGCGACGAACAGCCGAGCACCCTGGCAGGTCGATCGGTCCCTGACCGCTCCAGTCGGTCACCAGTCGCGCGACCTCGACGGTCTGCGTCCTCGTGAGGCTGACCCCGAACTCGCTGTCGACGACGAGACGGATGATGCGGTTGCGCAGCGCCGCAGGGTTGGCGGCGAGCGCTGCCACGCTCACCGAGATTCCCGCCTCCGCGTGTTCGACGATGTCTTCGATCGTCTCCTGGATCATCTCGTCGAACGCCTCGGCGTCTTCCCGCAGCTGCTCGGCCGTGCGTACGAGTGCCTCGGCGATGCCAGGGCCGAGCTCAGCCTCGAGAACAGGGAGCACGCGCTCGCGCACCCGGACCCTCGCGTAGCGGTCGTCGAGGTTGTGCGGGTCGTCCCAGGGGTCGAGCGCGGACGCCGCGCAGAATGCCCTCGTCGTCTCCCGCCGCACACCGAGCAGCGGTCGCACCCACCGCACGCCGTCGTCGTCTTCCCGCACCGGGGCCATCCCCTGCAGACTCGCGGCGCCGGATCCGCGGGCGAGTCCGAGGAGCACCGTCTCGGCCTGGTCGTCGAGGGTGTGGCCGAGCAGCACCGCTGCGGCGCGCACATCTGCGGCCGCATCGCGCAGCACCCCGTAGCGAGCATCGCGGGCGGCAGCCTCGGGGCCGCCCTCCCCCGCGACGTCGACGCGCACGATGAGGGGGTCGAGGCCGAGCTCGGCGGCGCTGCGCGCTGCGCGAGCGGCGACCTCTGCGGAGTCGTCCTGCAGACCATGATCGACGGTCAATGACGCTGCGCGGAGCCCGAGTCTCGAGGCCTCGAAGGCGGTGGCTGCGGCGAGCGCGAGTGAGTCCGCTCCACCGGACAGAGCGACGATGACCGTCGATCCCTCGGGGAGCGCGGCGAGCGCGGTGCGCACGGCCAGGCGGATCTCGGCGATGGCGGGAGGAAGTGACGGCACGATTCCACGGTAGGGCAATCCTCCGATCCGCGTGCCCGCCGCCGTGCGCAGCGGCGTCCGGGGCTATCCTGACGCCGTGACCGACAACACGCGTGCACTCCCCTTCCGGACCGAGAGATTCAAGGCGTTCGTCGACGCCGTCGTCGCTATCGCGATGACGCTGCTCATCCTCCCGCTGATGGAGTCGGTCTCCGAGGCCGCGTCCGGTCACATGAGCACGGCCGAGTTCCTGAACGAGCATTCGGGTCAGCTGCTCAGCTTCGGGCTGAGTTTCCTTCTCATCGCGACCTTCTGGATGGGGCATCACCGCCAGTACCGCGATGTGGAGTGGATCACAGGACCGCTGCTGTGGATCAACGTCGCCTGGATGGCGACGATCGTCTGGCTGCCGGTTCCCACGGCGATGATCGGACAGATGGACACCGACGCTCTGCAGGCCGTGGTCTACATCGGAACGCTGATCATGACGCAGGTGACCACCCTCGCCGGCTGGCTCTACCTGGCGCGTCATCGCGAGCTCAGCACCGTGTCGACCCAGACCATCCGTCTGGGGGCTATCGGCGACCTCGCCGCCATCGTCCTCTTCGGCGCGGCCCTCATCATCGCGGTCGCAGCCTCTCCGAACGGCTACTACGGACTCCTCCTGCTGCTTCTGAGCGATCCGATGAGCCGCGTGCTGAATCGTCTGTTCCGGAGTCGGTCGCACGAAGACGGTGCCCCACCCGTCGACGCAGGATCCTGAACGATCACGGCCTCCGAGCGTGCGAGTGCCGCAGGTAGGCTAGTCCGCGGCATCCAACCGAACTTTTCCTGAGGAGCACACGCATGGGCGCACACGACGCCGTCATCGAGATCCCGCGCGGCAGCCGCGTGAAGTACGAGGTCGACCACGAGACCGGACGAGTGCACCTCGACCGCGTGCTCTACACGACCTTCGGCTACCCGGCCGACTACGGCTACTTCGACAACACGCTCGGCGAGGACGGCGACCCGCTCGACGTGCTGGTACTGCTCGACCACGCGATCTACCCCGGCGTCGTCGTCGAGGTGCGTCCGGTGGCCGTGCTGAAGATGAGCGACGAGGCGGGCGGGGACGACAAGCTCGTCGCCGTGCTCTCGAAGGACCCACGCTGGGCGCACATCCAGGACATCGACGACATCGCCGAGTACACGAAGAAGGAGATCGCTCACTTCTTCGAGCACTACAAGGACCTCGAGCCCAACAAGTGGGTCAAGGTCGACGAGTGGGGTGACGCCGCCGAGGCGCAGCGCATCCTCGACGAGGCGATCGTCCGTTTCGGCGAGCAGGGCCACTGACCCCGCCGCACGCATGAAGAAGACCCCCGGTTCCGCTCAGCGGCCGGGGGTCTTCTTCCGTGTCAGGAGTGGTCGACGCTCAGGCGGATACTCCGCGATCGCTGAGGAAGGCCACAGGGTTCACGGGTCGGCCGCCGACGTACACCTCGAAGTGCAGGTGGCAGCCGAAGGAGCGACCGGTGTTGCCCGCATAGGCGATGACCTGACCGGAGTTGACCCACTGACCCGAGCGGACGAGGATGCCGCCGTCGCGAATGTGGGCGTAGCCGGTGCCGACGCCACTGCCGTGCTGGATGCGGATGTAATTGCCGTACCCGTCGTTCGGGCCGGCGTAGTCGACGGTGCCGGAGTTTGCGGCGTAGATCGCCGAGCCGCAGCCGTTGGCGAAGTCCGTGCCGTAGTGGAACGAGGAGGAGCAGCCCTTCGAGCCGCACTGCACGGAGCGAGGACCGTATCCGGAGCTCTTTCCTCCGCCGTGCGGACGGCACCATCCGCCGGATCCCTGGCTTCCTCCGCCACCACCGGCCGCGGCTGCTGCCGCCGCAGCTGCGCGCTCGGCGGCCTCGCGTTCGCGACGTGCCTTTGCCTCCGCCTCGACGCCGGCCTGGTATCCGGCGACCGTCTGGGTCGTCGCATCTTTGAGAGCTGCGAGCTGCGCTTGCATCGTGGCCAGGTTCGCCGACTGCTCGTCCAGGGCTGCCTGCGCCGCATCCGCAGCCTGCTGCGCCGCGATCATCTTCTCTTCGGCGACCTTCTGCAGCCGGTCGCGCTCGTTGCGCGCGACGACCGCCTGGTCGCTGAGGGACTGCGCGGAGTTGCGCGCCGCGACGGCCTTGTCGTAGACGGACTGGTTGTACTCGAGGAGCTTGTCCATCGTGCCGAGGCGCGCGAGCAGCTCATCGGCGTTGTCCGCCGAGCCCGCGAAGAACAGTTCCATCGACGTGTCGTCGCCGCCGTTGCGGTAGAGCTGCGCGGCAACCTGCCCTGCCTTGCGGGCGGAGTTGTCGGCGACCGCAGCCTGCTCGTCGGCCTTCGCCTGCATGGAGTCGGCTTCGGTGGCCGCAGCGAAGTAGGCCTGCTGAGCGTCGTAGAAATCCGCCGATGCGACCTGCGCCGCTGCCTGAGTCTCGGCGACCTTCTGCGTGAGCGACTGGATCAGTCCCTCGATTCGCGAGACCTCGGCAGCCTTCGCCGCCTCGTTGTTCTTCGCGCGCTGCACATCGTCCCAGCTCGGGTACGTGGCGGCATACGCGGCCGACACACCGTTGGTGATGCCGAAAGCACTGAGGGCGACGACGCCGAGAGCGCCGATGCCGAGGGCACCGCGACGGCTGATGCCCATCTTGCCGAAAGCACGGCGTTCTGTCGGAGTGGGCGCGCAGCCGCAGTCCTCGGACGCCGCAGCAACTGCAGCATCCAGCGTGATCTTGTCGTTCACACGGCCCCTTCCGCCGGTTTCACAGTTGCCACACTAACAACAACTTTCACATCCGCACCAGGGGGCATCGCGGCAATCGCGCCCGCTCCCGACACCTCGATCGTCCCCCCCGGAACACGCCCGGGGTGCGGCGCCGCGCCCTCGATTCGCGATTTGCTCAAAACATCCCTTATGCTTGAGCGTCGGCAAGGAAGTCCCCCGGGACTGACTCGGCCCCATCGTTTAGCGGCCTAGGACGCCGCCCTTTCACGGCGGTAGCACGGGTTCGAATCCCGTTGGGGTCACACCTTCCGGTATAATTGAAAACAAGTATGGCCCTGTAGCGCAGTTGGTTAGCGTGCCGCCCTGTCACGGCGGAGGTCGCGGGTTCAAGTCCCGTCAGGGTCGCTCCGTGCGATGAGCTCTTTCTTCGGAGAGGGCTCTTCGTCTAGGACGCGACAGGTTCGCCGGTCGCGCGGCTCTGTAGCTCAGTTGGTAGAGCGTTCGACTGAAAATCGAAAGGTCACCGGATCGATGCCGGTCGGAGCCACACGGCTGATCGTTACAATCAGCCCAGAAACCCTCGCCTAGCTTCTACATGGCGGGGGTTTTGCTTTGCCCTGGCGAGTGCTCCCCCGCGTCACCGTTCGACCGGGAGCCCCAAGACGAGGAGCACAGATGAGCACCCGCCGGATCGAGCTCACGATGCACAGGCCGCGCCTCGCGCTCTACCCGGGCGTCAGGCCGACGCTCGTCATCGGCGGACGAGGCCAGCCGACGCAGTGGGGCGATGGCACCTGGCAGGTTCCCGCCGACCGGCACACCACCATCGGCGTCTACCTCTACAACCGCATGTGGCGTTTCGGGCAGGCGGAGCTCGTTCTCGATCCCGAGGACACGTCAGCTATGGAATACAGAGCCCCGGTGCTCCCGTTTCTCCGCGGCCGCCTCATCCACCGCCCGCTCTGACCTTCCCGCGCCGCAAGCGCCACGGAGCGCAGGCGCCGGTCAGAGCGCTTCTTTCGCGTTCCGTGCCGTGTCGAGGGCATCGGCCGCAGCATCCGCCCTCATCGTCGCGTCCACCCGGCGCTGCTCCGCCTCCGGAAGGTCGCGCTCAGCCCTGGTCAGATCGGCGCGGGTCCGGGCGAGCTGGGCCTCGAGTTCCGAAACACGCGCGGTGAGCTCGTCCTTCCGGGCACGCAGCTCCCTCAGCGCCGCATCACGGTCGGCGAGCTCGCGCTCGGCCGACGCCTGTTCCTTCTCGGCCGCGGCGATCGCGCGCTCCGCATCGCGGCGGGCCCTTCGGTCTCGCAGTTCGTCCACTGCAGGCGGTGAGAGCGGCTCCAGCTCGGGCAGATCGCCCGCGACGGCGTCGCGCATATCGGTCGCCGTCGCCGACGGCGCGAGGGCGCGCACCAGCCGCCCTGACGCGACGGCAGACGCCGCCACCGTGTCGAAGAAGGCGGCGGAGATGCTCTGCTCGACCGCCTCGAGCGTCGCCGGTGTGACACGCTCGCCCCGCGACGCGGCCAGCTCTCCCGCGGCCTGAGCGAGCTTCCTCGTCAGCAGACGCCGTTCACGGCCGAGTTTCGCCAGTGCCGCGGCATCCAGGTCGTCCTGCGCCTCGCGAAGTTCCCGAGCCAACGCCAAGGCTTCTGCCAGCTGCCCGGCCCGCTCCTGGGCGAACACGTTCACCACCCACGCCGCGATCGAGGGCTTGCGCAGAGCGAGGATTCGCGATTCGAGTGCGGCTTCCCCGGCCTCCTCCGCGCGCGCCTTTCGCGACGATACGAACTCTTCCGGAGGCCCGGAGTACAACCCCGCCGCGATCTCCTCGAACGTCGGCTCGGCCATGCGCCCACCCTACGCCGCGCTCTCGGGCGCGGCGGGCATGCTGTCGACTACTCGATGGCGAGGTGATCGGCCCAGTCGGCGCTGACGAGCCTCCGCGCGCCGAAACCGCCGTCGCCGTTGCCCGGATAGAAGAAGAGCTCGCCCGCCGCCGTGCGCGCCAATAGGTCAGCCCTCCCATCGCCGTCGTAATCGACCCCTCCCGTCGCCGCGGTGAACTCCAACCACCCGCTTCCGACCACGACAGCGGCCGCGAAGCCGTTGGTCACCCCCCGATAGAACAAGAGCATTCCCGTGTCACCCAGCGCAATGAGGTCACCGCGGCCGTCGTTGTCGAAGTCGCCGCCGATGAGGAAGTGGAAGCCCTGCCAGCCACCGCCGAGGGTGACCTGCGGTGCCGCGAATCCCCCCGTGCCGTTCCCGCGGTAGATCACCAGAGTCCCCGCGGGCGAGACGCCCACCACATCCTGCTTTCCGTCGCCGGTGTAGTCGGCACCGGAGGTGACGTGCAGCATGTCGTACCAGCCGGCACCGATGCCCACGGGCGCCGCCACCCCTCCGGCACCGTTGCCGGCAGAGAACTCGAGCACACCATCCGTCCTGGCTGCGAGGACGTCCCCTCGTCCGTCGCCGTTGAGGTCGGCGCGCGTGAGGTGCCGGCGGTCGCCGGCCCAGCCACTGACCAGGGTCGTCGGAGCCTGGAAGCCTCCGGAACCCGTTCCTGCCCGCAGGCGCAGATCGCCGTTGCCCGCCACCAGCAGCAGGTCGGACCTGCCGTCGCCGGTGAAGTCAGCGGGCGGGATCGGAGGGCCGGACTCCGTGCGCAGTCCCGGGAACGTCAGGGGGATCGTCCCTCCGCGCGCGACGTTCGTCAGGCACACGAAGCCATCGTTGATCCCGGTGTACACGGCGCCGTTCCGCCGGACCTCGAAGTGCAGGTGGTACGCCGGCGAGTTCCCTGTGTTGCCCACGATTCCGATCTGCTGTCCACGCTCCACCCGGGTGCCGGGAGCGTAGGTTCCCGGCGAAGCCATGTGCGCGTACCGGGTGACGTAACCGCCCGGATGCTCGACATCGGTGTAGTTGCCGTAGCCGCTGTTCACCGTCCGCGACTTGATCACGCCGCTGTACGCGGCGAGGATCGGCGTGCCACCGGCGGCGGAGATGTCGATACCCTCATGCGCCCGATAGTTGCCACGGCAGCCGTCGCCGACCTTCGATTGGATGTTGCCCGAGGCCGGATACACCATCTGCCCATCGGTGGCCGCGGTCGCCGAGATGCTCGCCGACAATGACGGCACCAGCGCACCGATCACGACCGCGAGCGCGGTGGCGATCCCGATACGACCAAGACGCAGACGGGACGGACCCTTCATCTCGAAGTTCCTCTTGTTCGACGGCCCCAGGGGCGCGATGCCCACCGTCGTCACCGTAGCAGTGCGCCGTGCTGCGCCGCAGAGCGCGGCCGAGGCTCCCGCACATCCGTCCTCGGGAGCCCACGGCCCGCGCGATCACAGCAGGTCGTACTCCCCGCCGTACGGCACGGCACTGTCCCCGGTGTCGCGCGCGTCGTACTCCACCGTCTCGACGGAGATCACGACCTGCGTCGCCGCAGTGATCAGCACGCTCACCGCGCGATTGCCCACCACGACGAATTCGACGAACCCACCGCCCGCGCGCATCGCTCCTTCCATCCGGCCTCTCAGCTCCGCGACGTCCTGACCCTGCGCCAGGAAGAACTCTGATTCGTTGAGCGCAATCCGCGTACGCGCCATCGTCTGCACCCCGCCCTCCTCGTTGTCATTCCACTGTCGTCATGCTGCGACGGTATCGATCCGACGGCCCTTCGCAGAGGGGGTTGCGCACGGGCCGCAGAAGAGGCAGAACGCGCGCGGTGTAGCGTTCTCTCATGGGCAGACTGCGCTACGACGGGACCTCGGATCCGATCCTCATCGAAGACGCGACGCTGGCGCATCTGAAGATCGTCATCTCGACGAAGCTCCGCCGCCAGGAGAGTTTCATGATGACCTGGCGCCCCGTCACCGACGGCGTGGACAAGCGCGCCACCGTCTGGATCCACCCGGCGATCCCCCTGCAGTTCGGGTACGACGCCGCCGAGCAGCCACCGATCGATCCTCGACTGATCGCGGAAATGATGCAGGCTCTCAACGCGTCGGGCGAGCTGGTGCTCGACCATCTGATGACCTCCGTCTGACACGCTCTGCGCGAAGGGCACGTCAGGTGTCCGGATACGCTGTGCCCGTGGATGCTGCTGCGTACCTTCTCCTCGGCCTGCCGATCCTCGCGTTGATCATCGGCGGTCCGATCCTGAAGAGCCGCCTGGGCCGCAGAGCGTCGGAGGCCGGCGCCCGAGCCGGCAAGAAGTTCGCCTCGGACCAGCTCGACGCGGCACTCACCGAACTCGGCACCACAGTGGTGATCCAGGCCGCGGAACCCCGCGCTCGCGAGATCGTGGCATCGGCGATGGCGACGAAGGAGCGCGAGTACGTCATCCGCAGCGACGGCGCCTACGGCATCCGGTTCGTCGAGCCCGATGACACGGTCGCCCGGCTCGTTCCCGTCGCAGACGGAACCCGGATGCAGATCGAGACCTTCCGCGAGTACTTCGGTTTTCCGCAGACCGTGCAGCTGTGGACCGATCTGCGTTCGCGCATCGCCGCCGCAGCGGAGGTCCGCGAGGTCGCGGTCGCCCCAGGAGAACCCGTGCGATACGTGCGCGGCGAGCCTCTCGACGACAGGAACGCGCGCTGGGTGAACGAGGCCTGACCACCCGGCGCATCGAGCGCCCTCGACCGCAGCGCCGGCGGAGCAGGAAGACGAAGGCGAAACATTCAGCAGACGCAACTAGGCTGTAGGGCGCGCCCTGCCCGCCGGTCCTCCGCCGGGTCACGGTGGTGGCGTGCGCCCTGACGACCTCCTCCGGTCCACACCGTCCCGACTGTCGGGATGGAGCCGCCGCTCCCGGTGTGGCCCCGCCAGAAAGGCAAGAAACCCATGAGCGAATCTCCCGGTACCTCCGACCGCGACGGCGAGCGCTCGCCGGACTTCTTCGACCAGCTGATCGAGACCGCGCCCCGCGAGCAGCAGGGTGCGTTCACCGTCGGCTTCCGCGGCTACGACAAGGCCGAGGTCGACGCGGCGCTCTCGACTCTCCGCAACCAGCTCAAGCAGGCCGCCGCAGAGGTCGCCGAGGCCCAGGCCCGCGAAGAGGAAGCCGTCGAGGCGGTGCGGGAAGAAGAGCGCAAGGCTCGCGAAGCTCTCGAGAGCGAGCTGACGGCCGCGAACGCGAAGGTGTCCGACGCCGAGCAGCAGGTCGCCACCCTCACCTCCGAACTCGTCGACGCTCCGCAGCCGGACGGCGAAGAGGCTCCGTCGCGCCAGCAGTTCGAGGCGATCCTGCGGGTCGCCGAGGAGCAGGCGAACGTGCTCATCCAGAACGCGGCCGTGCAGGCCGACCGTCTGATGACCTCTGCCCGTGAGGAAGTGACCGCGCAGCGCGCTGAGGCCGAGGCCGACGCCGAGCGGATCACCGCCCAGGCGCAGCGTGACGCCGATCAGGTGCGCCTGAAGATGGACACCGAGTACACGGCGCACGAGGCACGCATCGAGCGCGAAGCCGCGCACGCCGCGGAGAAGGTGAACCAGGCCGCACAGGAGGCCACGGCGATCCGTACCGAAGCTGAGAAGGGCGCGGCCGCGCTGCGCTCGCTCGTCACCCGCGAGACAACCCAGCTGCGTGCCGATGCCGAGCGCGATGTGCGCGACATGAACGCCCGTGTGCTGGAGTTCGAGGAGACCCTCACCCGCCGCCAGGACGACGCGCAGCAGGAGTTCCTCGTGCTGCACAACCAGGCCGTCGCTCACGCGGAGCGGATCACCGACGACGCGAACGAGCAGGTCACGGCATCGCTCGAGCACGCCCAGCGCATCTCGGCACGCGCCGAGGACTACGAGCGCCTGACCCGCTCGCAGGCGCAGGCGATCGAGGCCGAAGCTCAGGTCCGCGCTCGCGAGACGCTCGAGCGCGCTCGCGCCAAGGCCCAGAAGATCGTCGATTCGGTCACCGGCCACACCACTGCGGTACTGCACGACGCTGAGGACCGCACCCGTCAGCTGCGGTGGCAGCAGCAGCAGCTGACGAGCTTCATGGCCGAGGTGCGCGAGCTGATCCGTCCCGACGGGATCTTCTCCGACGACTCGCTGCCCACGGAGATCACCGGAGCGGACGCGCCCGCAGCGCCCGCAGCGCCCGCGCCCGCGCCGGTCATCGCCGACGAGGTGCCGGAGGAGACCTTCCTCGGCGACGAGGTGCTCGAGGACGAGCTCGACGACGACCGCCCGCTCGAGAAGATCACGATCGACGTGGTGGAGACCAAGAAGAAGTCCTCCAAGTAGACCCACGAACGACAGAGGCGCGAGCAGGGATTCCTGCTCGCGCCTCTGTCGTTCCCGGACTGATCAGGCCCGGTGATGTCTGGTGGCTACCCCCGGCCGAACTGCGCGACTGCCGGGCAGTCGAAGGGATCTGCTCCGGCGGAGAGTCCGACCCGGTTCAGGTACTCGATGACGATCATGTAGGACCGACCGAGGCTGGTCTCCGTGTAGGGCACGTCGTTCGCCGCGCAGTAGTCGCGTACGATCTCCCGCGCCTTGGCGAGGTGCGGTCGCGGCATGCTCGGGAAGAGGTGGTGCTCCACCTGGTAGTTGAGGCCGCCCATGAGCCAGGTCGTCCACCATCCACCGCTGATGTTGCGGGAGGTGCGCACCTGCTTGGTGAAGAAGTCGAGGCGGGCGCCGGGCTCGATGATCGGCATCCCCTTGTGGTTCGGCGCGAACGCGGCTCCCATGTAGACGCCGAAGACCGCGAACTGCACCCCCATGAAGGCGAAAGCCATACCGAGGGGGAGCATCATGAACACGGGCACCAGGATGAGGGCGAACCGGAGCGCGATGATGCTGAGCTCGGTCCAGCGTCCCTTGACGTTCTTCGTCGTCATGAGGTACTTCAGGCCGAGGAAGTGGAGGTTCAGCCCCTCGAGGGTGAGGAGCGGGAAGAAGAGCCAACCCTGCTTGCGGGTGATCAGCTTGATCAGGCCCTTCGCCTTGGCGGCGTCCTCCTCGAGGAACGAGATCGTGTCGACCTCGATGTCGGGGTCCTTACCGACCTGGTTCGGGTTTCCGTGGTGCTTGGTGTGCTTCGAGTCCCACCACGAGTAGCTCATGCCGATGCTGGCGATCACGATGCGCGCGAGCTTGAAGTTCGCAGGCCCCGTGCTCAGGATCTGGCGGTGCGCGGCCTCATGCCCGAGGAACGCGATCTGCGTCAGGACGATGCCGAGCCCCGCAGCGATCAGCAGCTGGAACCAGCTGTCGCCGAGCAGGATGAAGCCGGTGATGAGGCCGCCGAGGGCCACCGCGATGCCTGCGGCCACGAAGACGTAGAACCACTGGGTGCGCTGAAGCAGGCCGGTCTCCTTGACCACCTGCGACACCTGCTTGTACGCCTGGGCCATGGGCGGGAAGTCCGCATTGCCGGAGTAAGTCTGACGAATCGGGCCCAGCGTTGCCGCGGTCGGTTCGATCTGTGTGATGGAGATGATCTTCTCCTGACGTTCGGAGCCCTCGAGCTGTGGAAGCCCAAGGCAGATGCCCAACGCTTACCTCACAGTAGCCCCGCCCACATGCGCCTTCGGGAATACATCCGCACCCCTTGACGGACCACGCTCGTTGTGCGTGAATCGCTGATTTCAGGCGCGGGCGCGGCGGGTGCGGCGACGCCAGGCCCGAGGCAGCATCGACGGAAAGACGGGCCCACGTCGGGAAGGCTGGTTCGCGTCTTCGAGCGCACGGAAGGCGTCATCGAGCGAGTCGAAGACGCCGAGCTCGGCGCCGTGGTTGTCGCGCACCAGGTGCGCGCTGCCGTCGAACTCGACGAAGCCGGCGAATTCGCCGCCGCGCGTCGCGACGTGCACATCTGTGTCGGCCTGCTTCCAGGTCAACGGATCGGACGGGGGAAAGGTGGTGGTGCTCATGGTCATGCTCATTGCTGTGTGGCGGACACGCGTGGCGCTCCGCAAGATGTGAGACCGAGGGCGGATTCCGCACGCATCGATGTGCGCGGTCCGTAATGGCCCTGATCAGTGGCGACGTGGCGGCCGAGAGGGGCGATGCACACACGCTGCTCCATAAGCATAGCAGACCGGCCCACCCGGCCCCCCATCCACGGTTTCGGCTCAGCTCGACGGCGGCCGCCCCCCGCCGCCCGACCCGCCCTGGCCCCCGCCCGCAGCCGGGGTGGTCGCCGTGTCGACGCCGACCGCGAGCGTGGCCGAGTACCCGCCCTGCACGCTTCCGGTGACGGCGGCCACCTGCAGGACACCGGAGTCGTCACCGAAGACGTTGTCGCTCGCGAGCGTGATCTGCGAGAGATTCCTCGCGGAGCCGTCATACGCAGCCTCTGCGTAGACGTCCGCGCACGCCGCCTCGGGAAGGGCCAGTTGCGACGTCGCGATGGCCGCGCTCGAGTCGGTGATCGAGCCCACATCCGGGTACACCTCGAAGTGGATGTGCGGCCAGCGCCCCGAGTAGCACCCGGGGAACACCGAGGTGAACGACACTCTGCCATCGGCATCGGCGACCTGCACACCGCGCAGGTAGGTGACATCCTCCAGCCCGGAGGAGTACATCGAGTACTCGCCCTGCGCCGTGCAGTGCCACGCGTACACCGCGACGCCCGCGAAGGGGACTCCCCCACTCGCGAGATCGATCACCTGCAACGCGAACGTGAGCGGAACACCTTCGGCGGTCGCACCGCCGTCGATCGACGAGCGGATGTCCTGTCGAACGATCCCCGAGTCCTCGAGCACATCGGGACCGTTCGATCCGTCTCCCGGGTAGGGCCCGGCCGTCTCGTCGGGGATCTCGCCGACGCTCACGGCATCGCCTCCTGAGGCCCCCGAGGTCGTCGTCGGCGTCGGGCTCGCCGACCCGGCCGATGTCGACGGCGCGCAGGCCGCGAGCACGACGGCGCCGAGGCCCACACCCGCGAGCCCGAGCACACCGCGCCTCGTCACCAGCGTGCGGATGTCGAAGGCGGCCCCCTGATCGACGATCTCCTCATCGCGACGATCGAGCAGGCGCCCCTCGTACGCGGGACCATCGGGGGTCTGGGTGGGTTCCGGAATACTCATGATCTGTCTCCTCCTCGACGGACTGTTGCGTGTCCTCAGCGTCGCGGAGCTTCCGATCAGGAGACTTTGCCCGATCTATGCCTTGTCTATGCGCGAGGACGCGACCGGGGGGCGGAGAATCAGCACGACCACGATGCCGACGAGCACCAGGGCGGTGAGCGTGACCGGGATCGGCAGGACCGGATCGAGCAGCACCAGCACCGCGCCTGAGGGCACCACCGTGTTCACGACACGGTCGGCGTTCTCACGGATCGCGATCCACCAGATGGCGAGGAGGAAGATCGCGATCGGGATCGTGACGGTGAGCGATGCCGCGATGCTCGACAGGTGGCTCTTCCCGGTCAGGACGTCGAGCTCCACCTCGATCCCGGCGGAGAAGGCGGCGGCGGCCCCGAACACGAAGTAGTGCGCGTAGCCGTACCGGAGCGAGCGTCCGAAGCTCGTGATGGCGCGGTGGTGCGGCGGCCAGAAGTAGATCCACCACAGCGACGCCGTGACGACGAGGGTGAGCACCGAGATGGCGATCAGCGGTCCGAGGCTCTCGACCTTGTCTAGGGCGTCGATGATCGCGTTGGCGGAGGCGAGCAGGCTCTCCCCGAGCACGATGAGCGTGAACAGCCCGTAGCGCTCGGTGATGTGGTGTGGATGCCACGGAGTCTGTCTGCGGTACTCGGCGAACACCGGGACGCTGATCTCGGCCAGCACGAAGAGCACGAACGCGACGATCTGCAGCGGGCCCGCCGGGATCAGCAGGAACAGGATCCACAGCACCTGGACTGCGGCGATGCCGAGAGCGTACCGACGCGTGGCCGACCGCAGGGGGCCTGCCGACCGCGACGCCCGCAGCCACTGCGCCACCATCGCGACGCGCATGACGACGTAGCCGAGGACGGTGAGGGTGAAGTCGCCCTCGTTGAAGGCCCTGGGTATGCCCGCAGCCAAGACGAGGACCCCGCCCATCTGCACGAACGTCGTGACCCGATAGAGCCAGTCGTCCGTGTCGAACGAGGTGGCGAACCAGGTGAAGTTCATCCAGGCCCACCAGATCGCGAAGAACAGCATCGCGTAGGAGGTGATGCCGTGCAGGAAGTGCCCCTCGCTGAGCGCATGGTGCAGCTGCGCGGAGGCGATGCTCACGGCCACGACGAAGACCAGATCGAAGAAGAGCTCGAGCGGGCTCGCGGTGCGGTGCGGCTGAGAAGGGTCGCGTGGCAGCATCGGTCGAAGCTGGAAGCGCGGAGTGTCTGTGTTCACGGTCACCGCGACAGAATAGCCCCCACTCACGGGCATCTCGCAGCTTTCTTTCTTCCATTCATCAGATTTACCTTCCCGTGGCGACGATGTTCCGCTACAGTGGTCAAGGTCTGCAGTGCCTGCTGTCAGCGATCATCGTTTGGGACGATGAGAACGCACTCCGTGATGTGGGAATCACGGGGAGTTTCAGCAGGACCCGAGGGGTCGGGACGCAGACGAAAGCCGTGAACGTGGGGTTCATGGTCTGGGGAAACTGGGGAATCACATGTCGCACTGGGGTTTTTTGCGTACATTCACGGCTCATGAGGCTTCGGCATGACTTCGGTCGAGGATGCCCTGAGCATCGCTCGTACCGGCTTCGTGCCGGTCGCAGCTCCGCGAGCCACCAAGTCGGTGACGCGCACGGTGGTCACACCGCGCCCTTCGGCGACTCTGGAACGGCGCCGTCAGTGGGAGCGTCGCTATCGGATGCGGCTGCGGACGACGGATGCGGCTGTCATCCTGTTCGCGATGGGTCTGACGGCAGCGGTCGAGCTGGCCACCGGCGTCTCCGTGCCCGAGGTCCTGCGCGACGGCATCCCGCTCGCCGCGCTGTGGTACCTCATGCTCAGCGCGCTGCACACGCGGGACGCCGCGTTGTTCCGCGCCAGCGCCACCGAGTACCGCGGCGTCGCGCATGCCACCGGACTCGCCTTCGGGATCATCGCCATCGTGGCGGTCCTGCTCGCATGGAAGTCGATGCAACTGACGCTGCTGCTGGGGCTGCCCGTCGGTGTGCTGACGCTTCTGGTGACCAGGTGGCTGTGGCGCCACTGGCTGCAGAAGCAGCGTGCTCAGGGGAGGTTCGCCTCCCGCACCCTCGTCGTCGGCAACAGGGACGACGTGGAGTACGTGGTGCGGACGCTGCACCCGATCGGCGCGTCCGGGTACCAGGTGGTGGGCGCGACGCTGCTCGATGGCAATGCGCGCGACATCGTGATCGACGACACGAGGTTCCCGGTTCTGGGGAACGTGAACTCCGTGTCGTCGGTCGCCGCCGAGGTCGGCGCCGACACGATCATCGTGGCGAGCCGCCCCGAAGGCGAGCCGGAGTTCGTCAAGCAGCTGAGCTGGCAGCTCGAAGGGACCGCTGCCGAGCTCGTGCTCTCCAGCCGGCTCACCGACGTCGCGGGTCCGCGCATCTCCTTCGCGCCCGTCGAGGGCCTGCCGCTGATCCAGGTGCAGATCCCGACCTACGAAGGCGGACAGCACCTGCTGAAGCGGGCGCTGGACGTCGCCGTCGCCACGCTCGCGCTGATCCCGATCGGCCTGCTGGCGCCTGTCCTCGCGCTGCTCATCAAGATGGACTCGCCCGGTCCCGTCTTCTTCTTCCAGGAGCGCGTCGGCCGTGACGGCCGCCGCTTCAAGATGGTCAAGTTCCGTTCGATGAAGACCGACGCCGAGAAGCAGCTCGCCATGCTCAAGGAGCAGAACGAGGGCGCAGGTCTCCTCTTCAAGATGAAGGACGACCCTCGCGTCACTCGTGTCGGCAAGGTGTTGCGCAAGCTCTCACTCGACGAGCTGCCGCAGTTCTGGAACGTGCTCATCGGCGACATGAGCGTGGTAGGTCCTCGACCGCCGCTCCCGAGCGAAGTCACCGCCTACGACGGCACCGTCTTCCGTCGCCTGTACATCAAGCCCGGGATCACCGGCCTGTGGCAGGTCTCCGGACGAAGCGATCTCTCCTGGGACGAGAGCGTGCGCCTCGACCTGCGATACGTCGAGAACTGGTCCGTGATGAACGACCTGCAGATCATGTGGCGTACCGCCAAAGTCATGGTGCAGCCCAGCGGGGCATACTGATCGGATGAGCAATTCGAACCGCCTCACCATCGCGATGGTGGGGACCCGAGGAGTGCCCGCGGCATACGGCGGTTTCGAGACCGCCATCGAAGAGGTCGGGCGCCGGCTCGCGGATCGCGGTCACGACGTCGTCGTGTACACCCGTGGTTCCGAGCGGCGTGAGAAGGAGTACCTCGGAATGCGGGTCGTCCACCTTCCCGCGGTCCCCGTCAAGCAGATCGAGACGCTGAGCCACACAGGGCTGTCAGCTCTGCACCTCATGTTCCGACGCCGGCCCGACGCGACCTTCGTCTTCAACGCCGCCAACTCGCCGTTCCTGCCCCTGCTCCGGATGCGCCGAGCACCCGTCGCCCTGCACATGGACGGGCTCGAATGGCGACGCTCGAAGTGGGGACCGCGCGGCAAGGCCTACTACCGCTGGGCCGAGCAGTTCGGGGTGCGCACCGCCGATGCTCTCATCGCCGATGCGCCGGGAATCGCCGACTACTACCGGCACCAGTTCGATGTGCCCACCGAGCTCATCCGCTACGG
Source organism: Microbacterium maritypicum (assembly GCF_008868125.1). Classification (NCBI taxonomy): domain Bacteria; kingdom Bacillati; phylum Actinomycetota; class Actinomycetes; order Micrococcales; family Microbacteriaceae; genus Microbacterium; species Microbacterium maritypicum. Next base: position 358,698 of record NZ_WAAQ01000002.1, on the reverse strand, counting down.
CGCCCCCGTCCTCGATCAGCTGCCCGAGCGCGGAGTCGCCGAGATGGGGCTGGAATCGGGCGGATACCACCTCGTGGTGGCCCGGTTCGAGCCGGAGAACCATGTGCTCGAGATCGTGGAGGGCTACCGCGACAGCGACGCGAAGTTGCCTCTCGTGGTGGTCGGCTCCGCACCGTACAGCGCGGGATACACCCAAGAGATCGAACGCGTGGCCGATGGTGACGAACGGATCCGACTCGTCGGCGGCGTGTACGACCAGGAGCTGCTCGACGCGCTCTATGCGAATGCACTCACGTACGTGCACGGCCACTCCGTCGGCGGAACCAACCCGTCGCTCCTTCGCGCGATGGGTGCCGGCACCGCCGTCATCGGCTTCGACGTCCCCTTCAACCGGGAGGTGCTCGACGGCAACGGTTGGTTCTTCTCCGATGCTGCCGACGTCGCCAAGCACGTGGTGTCGGCAGAGGCCGACCCGGCATCGACCGAGGCCCGCGCCACGGCCGTGCAGGAGATCGCGCGCACCCGGTTCCGCTGGGACGACGTCGCCGACGAATACGAAGCACTCGCCCATCGCATAGCCGAACGCGCGACGATCCACCCCTCCGCTCGACGGGCACGTCGCCGGTCGACAGACTGGGTCCCCGCGCCTGCCGGATCGGGGGCGTGATGAGCGGCGAGAGGAAGAAGCACACCGTTCTGCTCGTGCATCCCGGCGCCGAGCTGTTCGGCTCCGATCGCATGCTGCTCGAGAGCGCGATCGGCCTCGTCGAGGCGGGCGCACGCGTGGTCGTGGCCCTCCCGAGTACCGGCCTGCTCGTGAACGAACTCCGCAGCGCCGGCGCCGAGGTCGTCATCGTGCCGATGCTCGTGCTGCGCAAGGTCCTGCTGACGCCACGGGGCCTGCCGAAGCTGTTCCGCGACACTTTCCGCGGCCTGGGTGCCGCGTGGCGCCTGATCGGACGAGTGCGCCCCGACGTCGTCTACGTGTCGACGATCATCATCCCCGAATGGCCGCTGATCGCGCGGTTGCGGGGTATCCGGTCGGTGAGCCACGTCCACGAGGCCGAGGCATCGGGCAACCGACTCGTCAACCGCATCCTCTACTCCCCTCACCTGGCCTCCCACCGCACGCTGGTGAACAGTCGCTTCAGCCTGGATACGATCCGAACCGCGCTTCCTGCCCTCGCGCGTCGGTCGCACGTGGTCTACAACGGTGTCGCCTCTCCTGCGCAGCCGATTTCTCCCCGTCCTCGCACCGAGGGACCGCTCCGTGTGCTGTATATCGGACGACTCTCCCCCCGCAAGGGACCCGACCTCGTGATCGAGGCCGCAGCCCGGCTGCACTCCGCCGGGCGCCCTGTGGATGTGACCCTCCTGGGCGCAGTCTTCGAGGGGTATGAGTGGTTCGAGCGCGATCTGCGCGCGCAGGCCGCAGAAGCCGGGGTCTCCGTCGACTTCGCCGGATTCCACACCGACATCTGGCCGTTCCTCGAGAAGACCGATGTGCTGCTCGTGCCTTCCCGCATCGATGAGCCTTTCGGGAACACCGCCGTCGAGGGAATCCTCGCGCTGCGTCCGGTGATCGCCAGCGACAGCAGCGGTCTCCGGGAAGCGGCAGGCGGCTACGGCACCGCGCAGCTCGTCACCGCCGGCGACTCCGCTGCGATCGCGTCCGCTCTGACCGACATCGACACCCGCTGGGACGAGATGGTGTCGACCGTCGCAGACAGCCGTGGCGAGGCCCTCCGCCGTCACGCGCCCGAGGTGTACCGCTCGAGCATCACCACGCACTTGCTGGGCTGACGCCCCGCATGCGGGACTGACTCCCCCACCCATCCGGCACGGTTGCCACGGTCGCGCACCGCGCGGCTAGACCTGCTCGAGGTCTCCGACGGTCAGTCGCTTCTTGTTCCGGACGATGTAGATCGAGAACGGGATCAGCTGGCAGACGACGAGCGCGAAGGCGACGCCGATCAGCGGTCCCGCGATTCCCAGCACGGGCGTCAGCACGAAGGAGAGCGTGATCCCCACGGCGGCCATGCTGAGGGTGGGGATCACCTGGAAGCGGATGCCCGGCTTGTCCATGATGAACATGCCCAGCGGATACACCGCCGCGGTCATCATGATCATCAGGCCGAAGGCGAAGATCGTACTGGGACGCACGGTCAGCTCGCCCTGCGTGATGAACCCGAACAGCCACGGACCGACGAGCCACACCATCACCGTGGCGAGCCCGATGGCGACGGCGAACAGCGCCGACAGCAGGAACGGCCCCCGCCGGAGGTCGCCATCGTGCCTGCTCTTCGCGAAATGGGGCCAGAGCGCGAGTCCGCCCGCCATCACCAGTCCGTTGAGGGCGAAGAAGACCTGCCCGGCCACACCGTACTCGGCGACGTCGGTGGGGCCGCCCAGCTGAGCGATCACGTACCGCTGGGAGCCGACCGCGATCGGATAGGTGACCATCTGCGCGAGCATCGGCCAGCCGACATCCATCACCCGGACTCCCGGATACCGCCGGGGTCGCAGGACCATCCGCGCGGCCGAGGGGATCAGGGGCGAGGTGGTGCGCGCCGTGATGAGGATTCCGAGTACCGAGACGAGGAAGGATGCCGCGAAGGACGCGATGGCCACGAAGGAGTGCAGGTTCTCGCCGCCGAACGTGAGCATCAGCCAGACACCGGTCATGGTCAGCGGAGAGATCAGCCCTTGGAGGAGGATCACGATGTGATTGCGGCGCTGTCCCAGCATGATCCGCGCCCAGACGCCGAGAGGGATGCCCAGGCAGAAGATCGTCACGCAGTAGAACGCGGCCAGCGAGGCGCCGGGGCGTCCTCCTGCCTCGCCGAACACCAGCTCCCAGGCCCCGGTGAGCACCAGGATGGTGTTGATCGCCATCGCCGTGGCCGCGAACATGAGCAGCACGCGCCCGACCGACGTGAGCTGGTAACGCAGCTTCTCATCCGTGCGCACGTTCTCGCTCGTCGCGACGGCGTTGACCAGCACCGCCCCGCTGCCGAGGTCGGTGAAGGTCAGCAGCGACGGGATGGTCGTCAGAAGCGTGTACAGGGCGAAGCTGTCGACGCCGGCGCCGCCGATGATCATCCGGGTCGTGAGGACGCCGCAGACCAGCGCGATGACCATCGTCAGCGCACGCGCGCCGACAGCGAGAAGAGAGCCCATACTTACATCGTCACCGGGGCAGGGCCCCCAGCGTCGCGCCGTTGCCGGGGAGTCGCGATACTGAGGCGATATCAGACGGCACCGGAACCGCCACGGATCCCTGTGCGGCCGCGTACGCGGGCAGCAGCGCATAGCCGCCGTCGACCACCGGCGCGCCCTCGACGAACTGCGAGCGCCGATCCTGGCCCGTCGCTGCCGTGAACGCGGCGAGCGTGTCGGTCACCGCAGGGTCTCTCGAGACCGAGCCCTTCGACCACGCGGAGAACCACCTGGGGGTCCCCGGCGACGTGCGGTGGTAGAGGTTGCCCTCGACGCTCGACACCATCTGGGATCCGGTGTACTGCAGCGAGAAGTCCTGCACGCAGACCAAGCAGTTGCCGGCGCTCTCGGCGATGACGTTGTTCGACATCACCACGTTGCGCACGATCCACGAGGCCTGTGGCGCGTACCGGGTCCGCGGGTCGTGCCCCGGGGTGTTCGGGTCGGAGGCACGGCGGGAGTCCATCCCGATGCTGATGTTGCGGTTGCCGTTGCCGACGAACGTGTTGTTCCAGATCTTCACGTTGCCGGAGTTGAGCACGAACAGACCGAACTCGCCGTTGCGGGCGATGACGTTGTCGGCGATTACGGCCCGCTCCGAGAGTTCGACCATGACGCCGTGGCCGGTGTTGCCGATCACATCGTTGCCGGTGAACGCGACGTCGAGCACGGACTCGTCGAACCACGGGCCGCGCCCGTCATTGCCGGTGAACGCGCTGTCCTTCACCGTCACCCCGCGGGTGCGCGTGACCTTGAAGGCTCCTGACACCGGCGAATGGTTGAAGTGCTCGGCGTTGTTACCGACCGAGAGCATCTGCGTCACCGTGAGTCCGTCCGCCTGCGACGCACCTCCGCCGAGCAGGCCGTTGCCGATCAGCGAGACGCGCGTCAGCGTGGTCGCAGGCGCCCAGGAGTAGAAGCCCGTGGTCGAGTTGTCGCGAATCGTCACGTCGGTGAGCGAGACGTTCGGGGCGGCTGCGACCACGGTGCCCATCTGCGGAACGCTGGTGGCGTACCGGCGCACTCCGATTCCCCTGACCTCGGATCCCGCCGAGCGGATCGAGAGAGCCTGCGTGAGCACGCTCGCCTCGACCGACTTGCCCGTCGGGTTCGTGCCGATCACCAGACGCTTGGCGGAGTCATCGACGAAGAAGGTGCCTTCTTCGACCTGCGATGCGGAGGCCACCTCGCGCAGCTGCACGCCCGCGACCCAGATCTGGTCGGGGTGCGCGGCCATCGGGTGGGCCGGGTCGACGAACCGCCAGTCCGCCGCCGTGTTGTCCGGAGCGCCCTTGGTGTACGTCGGGCTCGCGTCGAGAGCCGTGTTCCAGCCATCGACGACCCACGCGCTTCCCGAGGCCTTCCAGCCGGTGACCGGCTTCGCACCGTCGAGCCACACCGACTCGTTGGGTGCGGGTTGGATGGTGACCCGCTTCTGCGCAGGCACCACGATCTCCTCGTGGTAGGTCCCGCCGCGAAGGACGATCGTGCCCCCGTTCGGGACGACCCGCAGCGCGGCAGCGATCGTCTTGACGGGTGAGTTCTTGGTCCCCGACGCTCCATCGAATCCTGCGGGAGCGACGTAGACGGCCGTTGCAGGGGCGTCATAGGAGAGCGTCCCCGGGGCCTTGGCACCGGGTTCCCCACGCACGCCCTCCGGCGTGACCGGGGGTACCGGCTCCGTCACCGGGGGCACCGGCGTGGGCGTCGGCGTGGGAGTCGGCGTGGGCGTGGGAGTCGGCGTGGGCGTGGGCGTGGGCGTCGGAGTCGGAGTCGGCTCGGTCGTCGGCTCCGGCGACGGCTCAGTCGTGGGCTCGGGCGACGGCTCAGTCGTGGGCTCGGGCGACGGCTCGGTCGTGGGCTCGGGCGACGGCTCGGTCGTGGGCTCGGGCGACGGCTCGGTCGTGGGCTCGGGCGACGGCTCAGTCGTCGGCTCGGGCGACGGCTCCGTCGTCGGCTCCGGCGACGGCTCGGTCGTGAGCGAGGGCGTGGTGACGGTGACGTCGTCGATGCCGACCGGCACAGCGGTGCGGGCCCCTGAGGACGTGTAGAGCGCGAACGCGTAGCCGCCTGCGGCCTGGATGCGGGCGTCGGAATCGTCGGTGTACGTCACCTGCCAGTCGCTCGGCTCGGCAGCGCTCGACTCCCAGGCCTTGGCGCCCAGTTCCACAGGACTCGCACCGGTGACGCTGAGCGCGACCGTCATGGTCGTGCCGCTCGTCACCGTGAGGGGCAGCTTGCGCTCGCTGAGGTGCTGCACACGCATGAGGTCGGAGAGCCGCACGATCGAGACATATGCCGAGCCGTCGGGATGAACGCGCACGCGCACACCATAGGAGTCGGCGCCGGAGACCCGAACCGCTTGAGAGAGGTAGAGCGGCCCTCCGACGGGAAGCTCGGGCACCGTCAGCGAGAAGCGGCTGTCCACGTCGCCCGCAGCGACGCCGTCGAGAGTGGCTCTGGCGGTGATTCCCGGCTTGCGGCTGGCGAGCTGGGCCTGTTCGCCCGACACGCTCGCCGTACCTTCCACCACACGCCATGCGCCCTCAGGAGACGAACCCCATCCCGAGCCGACCGTGCGATCCATGTCGTCGTCGATGACCGGGGTGTCGGTGGACGCCGCACGCGGGGAGAGGGGCACGGCGTCGTCTGCGAGCGCCGACGCGGGAACGGCCGTCAGCGCGGCGGTGACCGCCAGGACAGCGATCAGTGCGCCGGCGAGAACCCTTCGAGGGTGTCGGTGAGGCGGAGTGGAGGTCTCACGTGATGCGAGATCGAGGAACGGAGTGGACACGATGTCACCGTCTTCTGGGGCAGATTCATGATCACCCCGCATCTCCGCCGCAGTTTAAACCCCGGCAGCAAAGAGCGAGTCCCCCTCGCAACTCATGAAGAATACCCGGCTACCCGGGCAAAGACAAACGGACACAGCGTCTCACCGATATGCTGCGCTGCTGCGTCTTCCGCGCCTGGCCCGACGACGCCTCAGTCGCTGTAGTACTCGCTGCGATGCCGATCCGGGCGGGCGCGGTTGAGCACCGTACCGAGGATGCGCGCGCCACCCGACTCGAGCGACTTGATGCTCTTCGCGAGCGCGGCACGGCGAGTCTTCGTCGCGTCGACGACGAGGATCACGCCGTCTGTCTGGGTTGCGAAGAGGTTCGCATCGGCCACGCTGAGGATCGGAGGAGAGTCGATCACCACATAGTCGTACTCCGCCGCGGCGAAGTCGAGCAGCTGCGCCATGCGCGCCGAAGTGAGCAGCTCTGCGGGGTTCGGAGGCACGGTGCCCGCGGGCAGGATGTCGAGCGTGCTGTCGGCCACGCTGTGCTTGGCGACCTCGAACTCGACCTCGTCGAGCAGCACGCTCGTCAGCCCGATCGAGCCGTCGATGCCGGCGTGCTCGTGAGCCCGCGGCCGCCGCATATCGGCGTCGATCAGCAGCACGGAGTTGCGCAGCCCGGCGAGGGTCATGGCCAGATTCACCGAGACCGTCGACTTACCCTCGGAGGGCATGCCCGACGTCACCAGCAGCACCTTCACCCGCGAGGAGACGTTCGCGTAGGCGAGCGCCGAGCGGATGCGACGGAACTCCTCCGAGGTGTGGCCCAGCGGCTCCTGGGCGACGGCGATGCCTCGCATGGCCAGCAGCGGAGACTTCGAGACGACGCCCAGCACAGGATCGCCGCCCGCCTCGGTCAGCGTCTCCTCGGTGCGCATGCGGGTGTCGAGAACACCGATCAACGCCGCGATGGCGAGCCCGAGGACGGCACCGAGGAAGCCTCCGAGAAGGGCATCCCGAGGCTTGCTCGGCGTGAACTGGAACTCGGGCACGACGGCGTCATCGATCACCTGCGCGGTGATGGTGGACTCGCCCTGCGGGTCTTTGGGCGCCACATCCTTGACCACGATGATGAGCTGTTCAGCCACGGCGTCAGCCAGCTCGGCGGCCGCCTTCGCGTCATCGGTGATCCCCGTGATGCGCAGTGTCACGGTGCTCTGCGGGATCGTGACTTCGATGTCACGCGCGAGAGCACGCGGCGTCGTGTCGAGACCGAGCTCCTCGATGACGGGATCGAGCACCCGCGAACTCGTCGCGAGCTGCGCGAAGGAGAGCATCTGGCTCTGCGTGTACACCGAGCCCTGATTGAGGTCGGATGCGCTGGTGCCCTGGTTGAGAGCGAAGTACAGCGAGGTCGTCGCCTGGAAGAGCGGAGTCTGCAGAGAGGCGTAACCGTAGGAACCTGCGGCTCCGACGACCCCGAAGAGCACGACCATCCACCAGAACTTGCGCAACGAGCTGGCGATGACGCGCAGACTCACCCGGCTCTCGCCCATGACTCCCCATTCCCCCCTGAGACTTCGATTCTAGAGGAGTGTTCTCTTCGACGACTTCATGATTGTCCAGGCGCTGCTCTGCGCCCTGCTGCAGGCGCGAACGGATCGGCTGATCCCTGCCGCAACTCGGACGGCACCTCACGCGCTCCGCGCAGCATGTCGGCGTCACGGGCCCACGTGATCGCGAGCCCCACGCAGAACCAGAGGAACATGCTGTACTGCGTGATGAGCGCGACGACCACCAGGCTCGGCAGCTGGCCGACGACGGCGATCGACGCCGGACTCCGGGTGGAGCGCCGCACGGTCATGATCGCCGCGCAGACGAGGGCCGCCATGATCAGAAGGGTCGGCACATAGCCGTACCGGAGCAGGGTGAGGACGAGCGCGTTGTCGACGGAACGTGCGAAGTAGCCGAGGTAGTAGTCGCCCGACACGAGCGAGTGCCAGTCGCCCGGGTTGCCGAACAGCTGCACCTGCTGGAGGAGGACGAGCAGATCGGTGCGATAGTCCGCGCTGCCACCGGCTTCCTCCCCCGCCGCCCCGAAGACCGAGTCGATGATCGGGATCGCGATGGCGGTGCCGATGACACCGGCGACGACGACGGAGATCCGGAACTTCCTGGACACCCCGACGATCAGGAAGGTGGAGAGCACGAGCGTCAGCACGAGGGTGAGTTGACCGGCACGACTGAACGTCAGCACGGTCGCCACCGCGAGGATCACCACCCCGCCGATCTTCGGGATCAGCCGCCACTTGGTCGCCACGACGAACGCCGACGACATCGCCAGTGCGGCGCCGAGGGCGATCGAGTGCCCGAAGGCTCCCTCGACCCTCAGCACGCCGCCCCGCTCTTGGAGCGGGCTCCACGTGTCGTAGACGACGCCTGATCCGGGGATCAGGACGAACGGGTTGAACGAGGTGAAGAACTCGACGATGCCGAGGACCGCCGCGACGATCGCGACCACGGCGATCGTCGACGTGACCCACTCCGCACCGATCCGTGCGAGCACGACGCGACCCCAGAGGTACGGGATCACCCATTCGAGCAGTGCGGCGACGAGCGATGCGAGGTCGACCGTGCCGAAGCCGTACAGCCCCACGATGACGATGACGAACGCCACGACCCAGGCATCCGCAGCACGCAGCGGTACCACCGACCAGTTGACGATGATCATCAGAGCCGTGAGCAGAGTGATCGCCGCCCAGTAGAAGCCCACGTTCACACCGACCCAGAGCGGCACGAAGAAGAGCACGCAGGCCCACACCACGAAAGCGGTGCGCGGCAGCAGCCGGAGCACGAAAACGACGATGGCCACTGCTGCGATTCCTCCGACGGCGAGGAGCGCGATCGGAACAGCAGTGGCCATGCGTCAGGATCTTACTGGGGCGCGGTGACGCGGAACGAATCGAACGAGACGTTCAGCGGCGCCGTCGAGCTGCCCGACCGGTTGCCGCTGAGACCGACGGAACCTGCCGCCAGCCCCGTCGCGTCCGTGGCGTTGAGCTGCCAGTTCGCCGGCTCCGTGGTGCCGGTCGCCCAGATCTTCGCCGAGATGGCGGTCGATGCGGATCCGGTGACGGACACCTTCAGGCTGTACGACGTGTTCGCCGCCCAGACGAGTCCGGGTACGGCCTGCGTCAGCAGCACCGTCCCTTCACGGTGGACCACGAGCCACACGGTGCCGTCAGGACGCAGCCACGCACGGGCGAAGTACTTCCCGGCAGCAGTCTGTCGCGCGATGACACCGATGTAGGCGCCACCGGCGGCAGGAGCCTGGTCGACGCGGAACTGCGTCTCGAGGATCGCATCGCCGATCGAGGTCGTGTTGAGCGTCGCGTGGCGGGTGTCTCCGGCGATCAGGCTCAGCTTGCCCTGGCCGTCGGCGACGGTCGCCGCCGCCTGCGAGCCCCCGGCGATGCTCCAGGCGCCGCCCGTGACCGCCGAGCCCCATCCGGGACCAGCCGTACGGTCGAACTCATCGCTCACCAGCGCGGCCGGGTTGGGTTCAGGCTGCGGGTCGACCGGCGGTGCCGTGACCGTGACCTGCTGGGTGGCGGTGTTGGTCGCACCCTTGTCGTCCGTCACCGTGAGGGTCACCGTGTAGGTGCCCGCCGCAGCGTAGGCGCGGGAGCTCGTTGCTCCGGTGCCCGTCGATCCATCGCCGAAGTTCCAGGCGTAGGAAGCGATGGTGCCGTCGGAATCCGTCGATGCTCCACCATTGACGTTGACCGTCAGGCCCGTGGCCGTCGCCGTGAACGCGGCCGTCGGGGCGACGTTCGTGGGCTGGGGTTCGGGCTCCGGCTCCGGCTCCGGCTCCGGTGCCACCACGCCGAGGTTCTTCAGCGTGTAGTCGTCGAAGCTTGCGAGGTTGGTACCGGTCGCACTGCCCGCACGGTAGGAGAAGACGGTCGGCGCTCCGGCGGTCTGCAGTGCCGGCGTCGCGTCTGTCGTGGAGAGCTGCCAGTTGGCAGGCTCCGCGGCTCCGGCAGCCCACACCTTCGCGCGGATCGTCGTGGTTCCGGAACCGGACGTCTCCATGGCGAGGTTGAACGTGCTTCCTGCGGTCCAGGTGAGACCGGCGACAGCGGTGCTGGCGATGGCCGTACCGTTGCGGTGGATCACGAGCCACGTGCTCCCGTCCGCTCGGTGCCACGCGAGCGCCCGGTAACCGTTCGAACCCGAGCGGCGTGCACCGAGACCTTCGTAGGCGACACCCGTCGACGGACCGGAGGCCAGCGTGTAGGTGATCCGTGCCGAGGTGTCGAGGAGCGACGTGCCCTGCAGCAGCATCTCGCGGGTCTCACCCGGCGAGAGGTTCACCTTGCCGACTCCGTCTGCAACGGAGGTGACGGCGGCCGAACCGCTCATGGGCGCCCAGGTGCCGCCGACATCAGCCGCACCCCAACCGCTCGAGACCACACGACCGAACGAGTCGGACGCGGCGAACACCTGCTCCTGGACCGTCACGGAGTTCGTGACGCTCGCCGATCCGCCGAGGCTGTCGGTCACCGTCAGGGTGATGTCATGCGCGCCCGGCTGGGCGTAGGTGTGACCGGCGGTCGCGCCGGTGCCCGCCGCGCTGCCATCGCCCCAGTTCCAGGAGTAGGAGAGCGTCGCGCCGTCGGAGGCACTAGACCCTGCGGCAGAGACGTCGACGTTCATCCCCGACGCGGTCGAGGTGAAGGTCGCGACCGGGTTCGCGTGGGTCGTGACGGCCTCTCGCGTGGTCGTGGCCGTGCCACCGCGGTTGTCGGTGACCGTCAGAGTGACCGTGCGCGTGCCCGCCGAGGCGTACACGTGGCTGGCGACCTGGCCGGTCGAGGTCGAACCGTCTCCCCAGTTCCAGTCGTACGAAGCGATCGTGCCGTCGGAGTCGACCGAGGCGGAGGCGTCCGCCGAGACCGAGAGCCCGGCGCCCGTCACCTCGAAGGAGGCGGTGGGCAGCACGTTCGCTGCCTCGACCACGACGGGATTCTCGGTCGTGGTGGCCAGGCCGTTGCTGTCCGTGACCGTGAGCTTGACGGTGTAGGTGCCGGCAGCCGCGTAGGTGTGCGAGGCCGTCGCACCCGAGGCCGTCGCCGAGTCGTCGCCGAAGTTCCAGCTGTAGCCGGTGATCGTGGCCGAGCCGGTCGGCGCGGACGCGCTGGCGTCGAACGCCACAGCGAGATCGGTCGGTGTCCCCGTGAAGGCGGCCGTCGGCGGCTGGAAGCCCTTGCCGATGCCGTAGTGCGTCTGCACCTGTGCTGCGGTCAGCGCGTAGGGGTATACGGCCACCTCGTCGAGGGCTCCCTTGAAGTACTTGGAGCTCGGCGCGGAGGGCCAGCTGGTGATGTTGTCACCACCGATGCGCCAGTACCCCAGGGTGTTCTCTGCGCTGGTCGCACCGGGCGCGGACGCGACGAGCGCGCCGTCGACATACAGCTTCATGCCGTCTGCGCTCTGAGTCGCCACCGCATGGTGCCACGCGTTGTTGTTCAGTGCTGTGGAGTTCTGGATCGTCTGCGTGCTGCCCTGGTAGGTGCCGAAGATCAGCCGACCGTTGTTGGTCATGTAGAGATGACGGTCGTAGCTGGTGGAGTCACCAGAGGCCGCGTTCCCGTAGCCGATCAGCTTGCCACCGGTCGTGGTGTTGGTCTTGAACCACAGCTCCGTCGAGAACTCCGCGGGCGGGGCGACCTTGTCGGTCGTCGAGACGCGGCCCGTGGAGGTACCGGTGAAGGTCGACGCTCCTGTTGCGGTGTTCTCCACACCGGACGACGAGGAGCTCACACCCGAGCCGAACACCGGAGTGTTCGATCCGGCCCAGTCCTGCGGTGCGGTGCCCAGCGGGTAGTAGAGCTGAGGGTTGTCGGCGGTCACCGCGTTGGTGTAGCTCGAGACCGCTCCCGACGCGACGGTCACCGACATGGCCTGGCTGCTCACCGTGTTGCCGCTGGCGTCCTTCGCGACGACGGTGTACTCCTGCTGCGAGCCCGGTGTGGCGGTCTTGTCTTCGAGAGTGACGGCCGGTCGCTTCCACCAGGTTCCGTCGGCCGTGGTCGTGGCGATCGGAGTGGCCGTTCCCGTGCGACGAAGCTCGTAGGTGAGCGTCAGGTCATCGCGGTCCCAGTTGGCCGGGATCGACACCCGGACTCTTCCAGGGATGAAGGACTGCGCCGTGCCGGTCCAGTTGGCCGCCGAGAGACGAGGGCCGTCCTTGGCTCCGCCAGGAGGGTTCGTCGAGAAGCGCACGAGACCCTCGAAGCGACCGTTGTTCACGGAACGGAACTCTCCGCCGATCGAGATCATGTTGCCGGTACCGGTGATGGAGAGTCCGGCCTGTCCCATGCCCGTCGTCACACCGACGGCCCAGTCGGGCGTCCAGGCGTAGGGCGACGGACCGGGGGTTCCCGCCCAGTTCTTGTAGGTGCCACCCGCTGCCGGCTGGTTACCGAGCGTTCCGCGAGCATCAGCCGTGTACGCCTCCGAGTAGCGGTGCGTGCGCGGGCTCTGCTCGGGGTGCAGGCTCATCGTGCCGCAGGCGTGGGTGTGGCTCGTCGTGTAGACGACCTTGCCCGTCGAGTAGACACCGTAGTGGTCGCCGAGGCAGTCGGCGATCCAGCGGACCTGTCCGGTGCCGGCTTCCGCCGCGAAGGTTCCCTCGAGGTTTCCGGTGGCGGCGTCGGCGTAGACCCATCCGGTGCCGTAGACGGCCGTCGAGTCGGCGGCGAGGCCGAAGATACCGGCCTTGCCCGAGTTGCTGCCCGTGTTCGAGCCGTTCTTCACGGTCTGCGGCAGCGCCCACGACGAGTCCACGGCACCGGTCGTCTTGTCCAGCGCGACCGTGCCGCGCATGGTCAGGTCGCCGTTCACCTGCGAGAAGCGACCGGCGGCGATGACGTTCTGACCCGCGGGGTCCATGACCATCGCATCGACCTGGAGGTCGGTCTGCGGAGCCCAGTTCAGCAGGGCGCCGTTGGTGGCGCTGAAGGCGGCGAGGTTCTTGCGGGCGGTGCCGTTGCCCTGGGTGAACAGACCGCCCACGTAGACACTCGATCCGGAGGCCGCGAGGGCGTAGACGCCACTGCCGCCGATCGACGGCGAGAAGCCGGGGACGAGCTGGCCGGTCGTGGCGTCGAGGGCCGCGAAGTTCCAGCGTGCCTGACCGTTGACCGAGTTGAACGAGCCGCCGATGTAGATGCGGGTGCCGTCGGGCGACGCGGCGACGGCCTTGATCACGCCGTTCACCTGCGGGGCGAACGAGAGCAGCTGACCCGTGTTGATGTCATAGGCGAGAACGTTGGAACGCGCCGTCAGGCTGGTGCCGGGTGCGGCCAGGGGTGCACGGGCGTTGTCGAACTTGCCCACCGCGTACACGGTCGACCCGATCATCGCCTGCGCCCAGACATAGCCGTTGTCGATCTGCACCGTCGGGATCGGGTCCGACGTGACGACGTTGTCGTCGCGCTGCAGCAGGGGCGGTGGCGTCGACGGGACGTCTGCCGACGCCGCCTGCGCACCCAATGTCGTCATGCCTGCGACGAGCAACGCCGCCGTCACGACAGACGCAAGCGCGCTCAGCGCCCGCCTCGTGGTCGATGTGTTCCCCATAGTGACTCCCCAGCCGCCAGTTTTCTTCTTTGAAAGTGAGTTAGTGCAAGAACGAAATACCGAAATGTTGCGATGGTGCGCGTATGCGAGCGTCAGGAAAGCTGGCCGGCGAACGTCGCCACCGGCTCCCCCGCCGCGTAGTTGACGCTGATCTTCACCGAGCGCCCCTGCGTCGGATCGAGCATGAACACATAGGTGCCGGTGGTCTTCGCACCGGCGGCGAGCTCACCCTGCAGGGGCTTGTTCGGGCCTGCCGTGGTGGCGACCCCGATGTCACCGTCGTCTGTGACGAGGCTGACCACCGCGGAGTCGACGCTCTGTGCGCGCTTCGAGTCGTTGGCGACCGACAGTGTGACGACGACCGCAGACCCGGCGTACTCGCCGGGCGTCTTGGGCTCGATCGTGGTGGTCGAGATCTTGTCGATCGTGACGACCACGTCGGTGGAGAGAGTGATCGGGGCGTCGAGCGCCCCGTTCTCCTCCGTGAGAGCCGGGCCCTCGGTGGGGCCCTCGGCCTCCGCGTCGGCGGGCGGCGTCCAGTCGGTGGTGCTGGTGCCCTCAGGCGCCGGCGTCTCCGACGCGTCTGGCGCTGCGGTGCAGCCGGCCGTCACTAGTGCGAGCGCCACCAACGGCGCGACGAGTATCGCGCGTAGCGATCGCGAAGTGCCGTCCCCAGAACGGCATGATGAAACGTTGAACACTGCAGCTCCCCAGAACCCAGATTCCCCATCCCAAAGCCCCCTCGGCTTCGGGTCCCCTTCAACCGCGCAGAACGCGGCATCGGCTAATCGTAGTGCGAGGAGCGGAATATCGCAAGTGTTCACTCAGGACGAATGGCGCCGATGTCCTCCGAGCTGAGCGAGGATGGTCGCGACGGAGGCCTCGACCTCCGCGATCGTCTCCAGGTGTCCGCGGCTTCCGTGGCGATCGGCGATGCTCGTCGGGTCGACGGTCGTGCGGCCTCCGAAGAGCTGCCGCAGGCGGGCGCCGACGCCTCCGGACGGAGTCAACGGAACGGCTCGCGAGCGGGCCCGGTCGAGATGGGCGACATACTCCGCCACCCGATCGGGCGCGGACGACGCGAAGCCCTCGCCGAGGTGGGCGGCTTCCTTGATCGTGAACATCCAGTCACGGGACCGCGGCGCGAGTCGCACCAACTCGCCGCGGATGTCGCGCGATGCCGTGAGCACGATGCTCGCCTGCTCGATCTGCTCGATCGTGACCGGCGTCGCCCGGTGCGCCTGGGCCTGGGCCTGCCACTGCGCGTCATCATGCAGCGACGCCACAGCGGAGCAGATCGGATCGCCCTCGTTGACCCGGACACCGGCGCTGCTCACGGAGAGGGGGGAATCCGCCCCGAGTCCGCGCCGCAGTGCGAGTTCGGCCAACGGCGATCGACAGACGTTGGCGGCGCAGACGACCAGGATCCTCTCGTCGGTCATGCGGACGCACCGAGCCTTCCGATCTCGCGGAACCACTTCACCGCGGCGAGCGCGAGGAACAGGACGGCGGCGACGCAGAGCGCGCCGTAGCCGATCAGGAATGCCGGGGTCCACCCCCACAGGACGAACACGAGGCACACGAGGCCGAAGTCGGTCGGCAGCAGGATGAGGGAACGCATCAGGGTTCCCCCGCCGCGCTCATGAGTCGACGCCACCGCATGCTTGCCCTTGAGCAGGTCGTTGAGGAGCATGCCGGAGAAGGTGGTCGTCGCGACGATGCTGAACACGATGGGGATCAGCAGAAGCAGCGGTGTCTCCGGAACGACACGGTAGAGCCCGATCAGCACGGCCAGATGCAGCGAGGCGATCTTGAGGGTGTCGATGAAGTGGTCGAGCCACTCGCCCTGGGGGCTTCCCCCCCCACGCAGACGTGCGACCTGGCCGTCCGCGGAATCCCAGGCATACCCGAGCACCAGAAGGAGGGCGATCAGGAGGCCCATCGGCACGTTCACAGGCCCGAAAGCGATGAGACCGATCGCGACGAACGAGTGCACCGCGCTGATGATCGACACCTGGTTCGGGGTGAGCCCGATCCGATAGGCGACGGCGGCGAGCACCCTCCCGATGCGGCGGTTGACGTACACCGAATACGCGGGGGCCCCACGGGCATGCCCCTTCTGCGCACGCGCGAGACGATGGTAGGCGTCTACGACCATTTCCTGCCCTTCTGGACCGTTGTGTGCGTCCGTGCGATCCGACGAGCCTCGCGCACACCGCGGAGGTAGGCCCGGATCGGCGCGGCCGACTGGATCAGCTGTCGACGTCCGCCGCGGAGGATGACCTCCCTGGCCGTTCGGCGAATCGAGCGGCGCCAGCGCTGCACGGCCGCGTCATCGAGATGGCGCACGGCGTACAGCATCCGGTTGCGGATGTTGTAGTAGTAATAGCCCTCGGATTTCGCCCGTGAGGTCTCGGGCTCCGCGCGCTGCGTCCCTCCCTCGTCGTGCACCGCCCTGGCGTCTTCGACGAGCATGAGGGAACCGCCGGCTGAGACCACCCGACGCGAGAAGTCGACGTCTTCCCAATACAGGAAGTAGTCGTCATCGAAGCCGCCGGAGAGTTCCCACACCTCGCGCGTGATCCACAGGCAGGCCCCGCTCAGCCAGGGCTCGAACGGCTGGGTGTCGCCCTCGACGCGCTTGCGACGAGCGCGCATGGTGCCGTCGTGGAGCAGAAGGTCGATCCCGGCGAACCACGTTCTTCCCTCCGAGTCCGTGATCATCGGCGACGCGAGCGTCGTGCGCGAGGCTGCGGTGGCGGAGGCGAGTCGATGCAGCGAGTCGCGGTCGATGTGCGCATCCGGGTTGATCACGAGCACATCGGTCGCCCCTTCGGCGAGCGCACGCGTCACTCCGAGGTTGACGCCGCCACCGAAGCCACAGTTCGCATCCGGCTCCATCAGCATCCAGTCGTGCTCGCGCGCGATGTCCTTCGCGGCGCGACGCTCGTCCGCGTTCGACCAGTTGTCGACGACGATGACGAAAGCGTCCTGCGCGATCGCTCGTGCTTCCCGCTCGACCGTCACCAGGTTGCGCTGCAGAAGCGCGGCCGAGGCGTAGTTGACCACGACCACGGCAAGCCGTCCGTGCACGATTGACACGCGATCCTCCCCCCGGATCCGGCTCGCGGATCGCCTCGGGCGCCGGTCGAATTCCCCAGAGTCGCGACCGACGTCGACTCCCAGGACAAAGACTATACGCGAGCCCGCTCCGCAGACCGGTCTCAGGGGTTCACGATACGATGAGCCGGCGTCGGAGTCGAGGCGCGCTACTGCCATGGGGATGGGGCGGATGACCAGGGGACCGGAATCGAACGACATGATCGCGGTGACGATCGGCGTACCTACGTATCGGAGGCCGGAGCTTCTGGAGGCACTGCTGCGCACGCTGCCGTCGCGCATCGCGGAGTGCGACGACCTCGGCATCGCGGTGGACGTGCTGGTCGTCGACAACGACCCTGCAGGCTCTGCCCGCGACGTGGCCGCAGGCGCGGACCTTCCGGTGCGCTACGTCGTCGAGCCCGCACCGGGCATCGCCGCCGCCCGCAACCGGATCCTGGATGAGTGCGTGGATCGCGATCTGGTCGCCTTCATCGACGACGACGAGATCCCCCGGGAGGGATGGCTCTCCTCGCTCATCGAGGTCTGGCGCGAGCACGGGGCCGACGCGGTGATGGGTCGCGTGATCTCGGTCTTCGACGAGGACGTCGATCCGTGGCTGCTCGCATCGGGAACGTTCCGACGACCGCCCAGGCAGACGGGCACCGTGCTGCAGGTGGCCGCCGCCGGCAACCTGCTCCTCGACCTGCGGTCCATCCGCCGGCTCGGGCTGCGCTTCGACACGTCCCTCGGCCTGGGCGGTGGCGAGGACACTCTCTTCTCCCGCCAGCTCGCCCAGCGCGGTGGGCTGATCGTGTGGTGCAACGAGTCCGAGACCGAAGACCTCGTCGTCGCCTCGCGGCTGAGCCGATCCTGGGCAGCGCAGCGCGCGTTCAGCTCGGCGAACGCCGGCACTCGCATCCAGCTGCAGTTGACCGAGGGGAAGGCCCGGCGCGGCGTCCTGCGACTGCGGGCTCTGATCGGCGGTGTCGCGCGGATCGTGGTCGGCGGTCTGCGGAGGACCTTCGGAGCACTCACCTCGAACATCACCCACCACGCCAGGGGGACCCGCCTGGTGCACCGCGGCCGGGGTACGATCGCCGCCGCCCTCGGCCGTCGCTACGACGAGTACCGTCGCCCATCGGAGGATGACACGACCATGACCGATACCGGATCGACCATCCGCGTGATGCAGTCGCTGGGCGCTCCGCGTCCGACGACGAACCCGTACAACAAGATGCTCGATGAGGCACTCGGCTCCACAGAGGGCCTCACCCGTCTGCGCTTCTCCTGGGGCACGGCCCTCTTCGGGCGCTACGACGCCTTCCACTGGCATTGGCCGGAGGCGAAGCTGCACGGGTCCACCTGGTGGAAGTCCACGGGCAAGTTCCTGCTCACCGCAGCACTCGTGTTCCGCCACCGCCTCTCGCGCCGCATCGCTGTGGTGCGCACGGTTCACAACATCGAGCTTCCAGACGACAATGCGCCGCGGCTGTGGCTGCTGCGCTTCATCGATCGCCACACCGACTACCGGATCGTCATCAACGAGACGACTCCGCTCGCGCCCGGCACCCCCCACAGCCTGATCCTGCACGGCGACTACCGCGGCTGGTACACGAAGTTCCCCGCGGCGGAGCGGGTGCCGGGGCAGCTCGGGTCGTTCGGTGGAATCCGCCGCTACAAGGGGCTGGAGGGCTTCATCGACGCGTACGGCGAGGCGGTCGCCGTCGAACCGGCGCTGAGCCTGCGCATCGGCGGGCGTCCGTCCACCCCTGAGCTCGGAGACGACCTCCGCGCACGCACCGCAGACCTGCCCGGAGTGTCGCTGCACCTCGACTTCCTCAGCGACGCCGAACTCGTCCAGCTCGCCACGTCATCCGACCTCATCGTGCTGGCCTACCGCTTCATGCACAATTCCGGCAGCGTCCTCGCCGCCCTGTCGATGGACCGCCCGGTGCTCGTCCCCCGCAACGAGGCGAACGAGGCTCTCGGACGTGAGGTCGGCCAGGAGTGGGTTCTGATGTACGACGGCGACCTCGACGCTCCTACGGTCGTCGAGGCCTGGCGTGCCGCGACGACGCTCACGGGCTCACCCGATCTCTCCCGGCGCGACTGGGCCGACGCCGGTCGAGCGCACGCCGATGCGTTCCGCGCGGCTGTGCGGGTGAAACGACGCGGCGCGAAGCACTAGAGCGCCCAGACCGTCGTCGGCTCGAGGTCAGATCGCGGGCAGCAGCCCTCGCGCCAGGGATGCGACCATGATCTGCGTCGTGAAGTGCTGTTCCACCTCGATGCGGCCGTTTTTCCCGAGCTCTGCGGCGTGCGCCGGATCATCGAGCAGGCGGAGCACGGCGAGGGCGAGCTCCGCCGGATCCTCCGGGGGGACGAGGTGTCCGGTGCGGCCCTCGCTCACGTACTGGCGCATCCCCGGTGTGTCGGTGACGACGACAGGACGGGCCGTCGCGAGTGCTTCGAGCGCCACGGTCATCCCGGAGGCGTGCAGGTTCGGCCTGGTCGGTATGACGACGACGCTCGCGGTCGCGTAGAGGTCTCGGAGTTCCGCGTGCGGCAGGTGCCGGACGACCCGCACCCCCTCAGGCGGGGCGAGGTCCGACCGCGTCTGCACCACCGCTTCGGTCTCGGGACGGATCGCGAGGATGCGAGTGAGCGCCGCGAACAGGGTGGCGGGATCGCGATCCCTGTCGTTGCCCACGCTCACGATGCGCGGACGGGTCGGATACGGCCTCGGAACGAAGAACGCGCTGTCGATTCCGAAGGGCACGGCGAACACCCGAGTCGCGCCAGGCCCCAGCATCCTCCGCACGGGCTCGACCTGCGCTTCGCTGAGCACCCACGCAGCCTCGGCCCTCCCGAGCATCGAGACCATCCGCGTCGGCGCGTCGCCGGTCTCTGCCATGTCCGTGAGCCAGATCACGCCGGTGGCGAATCGGGTGCGCGGATGGGTCGTCTGCATCCGATAGGCCGTGTTCTCGTCCCAGGTGAGCGCGAGCCCGTCGACGGGCCTCGGTCCGACCGCTAATCGAGCACGGGCTCGAGCGACACGGCCGGGTGGGGCGAGATCGATCAGCTCGACATCGGCATGGTCGCGCAGCGCGTCGAGGCCGTACGGCCAGACGCTGGGCACCTCTCCCCTGGCGTGGCTCTGCTCCCAGGTGCGCACCGACTGTTCGGCACGATGCACCCAGGTGAGAGACAGCGAGGGACCGCCCTCGGATTCCACGAGCCAACTATGGACCTCCCCAGGCGTCCTGGCAAGAGGCGGTCGGCCCATGTGGAGTGGGGGGAGGCCTGTCCCAGCTTCCATTCACCAAGCCGCGATACGGACCCGGTAGAGTCGGGGTACGACTGTGGGGGTCGCCGGACGGCAGGGGATGGCCGTCCTTTCTGTCACGCCACCACGGACATCGACGTTTCACGAGGGGGATCATGAAAGGCATCATTCTGGCTGGTGGATCAGGCACTCGCCTGCATCCGATCACACTGGGGGTCTCGAAGCAACTGATCCCGGTGTACGACAAGCCGATGGTCTACTACCCGTTGTCCACACTGATGCTTGCGGGCATCAGCGAGATCCTGGTCATCACCACTCCTCACGACGCCTCCCACTTCGAGCGGCTGCTCGGAGACGGTTCGCAGTTCGGGATCTCCCTGACCTTCGCCCAGCAGGAGAAGCCCGATGGCCTCGCTCAGGCCTTCACCATCGGCGCGGACTTCATCGGCGACGACAGCGTCGCTCTGGTGCTCGGTGACAACCTTCTCTACGGACCTGGGCTCGGCACACAGCTCAAGCGCTTCGCCGACGTCGACGGGGGGGCGGTCTTCGCGTATTGGGTCGCTGACCCCGAGGCATACGGTGTCGTGGCATTCGACGGCGACGGCCACGCGATATCACTCGAGGAGAAGCCGAAGACCCCCCGCAGCAACTACGCGGTGCCCGGTCTGTACTTCTACGACAACGACGTGATCGACATCGCTCGCAACCTCGCGCCGAGTGCGCGCGGAGAGTACGAGATCACGGACGTGAACCGGGAGTACCTCGAGCGCGGCAAGCTTCAGGTCGAGGTCCTTCCGCGGGGCACCGCTTGGCTCGACACGGGGACATTCGATCAGATGACGGACGCCGCTGACTACGTCCGCACGATGGAACGACGGACCGGCATGAAGATCGGAGTCCCCGAGGAAGTCGCCTGGCGTCAAGGCTTCCTCGACGACGATGCACTCCGGGTACGGGCGGAGGCGCTCGTGAAATCGGGCTACGGCTCTTATCTGCTGGAACTGTTGGAACGAGGAAATT